>CAYWDZ010000253.1:0-3848 GCA_964456255.1 uncultured Steroidobacteraceae bacterium
GCACGGGCTGTTCGTGCGGACCGCACCTTGAAGAGTTCCACCATGTTGGCTTCTGGATGGCCGGATACACACGCCTGCGCAAGCTGCTGCGCGCGCCTGGCTCCATCCGGCTCAGACCGCCTTGTCCTGTGCGTTCAGGCGGTATCCGATCCCGACTTCCGTGCGCAGGAACCGCGGACGTGAGGGTTCCGGTTCGATCTTCTGTCGCAGCAACTTGATGTCAGACCGATGGCGAGATTCTCCATGGCAACTCCGAAAGTTCCCGGATGGAACACGCCCGATATGGTGGCGACGGAGGCTTGCGGGTAGCAGGCCGTTTCGTGTGAAAAAATCTCGTGTCCCCGGACGGCAGGATAGGTAATGGCCGCAGCACCGGATCGGGGGTGCCCCGGGCTTGACGGCCCGGGTGGGTGCGCGTGCAATGCTGCAATCCCCGAGCGGCGAGGCCGGCATGCACGTCGTCGATACCACGCTGTTCTACTCGCCCACCAGCGGCGGCGTCCGGCGCTATCTGAATGCCAAGCATGCGTGGTACGCCCAGGCAGGCGGCCACCGCCACTCGCTGCTGGTGCCTGGTGAACGCACCGCGCCCGTGCCGAATGGTGTGAGCACCATCGCCGGACTGATCGTTCCCGGCACGTTCAACTACCGCCTGCCGCTCTCCATGAACAAGTGGACGCAGATGCTGGAGGCGCTCGAACCCGACCTGATCGAGGTCGGCGATGCCTTCCATCCGGCATGGTGCACGCTGCGGGTGGCGCAGCGCCGGGGCATCCCGGCAGTGGCTTTCTGCCACTCGCATCTGCCCCGGCTGGTGGCCATGCGCTGCGGCGCGGCTGCTGGCCGGGTCGCGGCCCGCTATCTGGGTTCGCTATATGCGCGCTTCGAACTGGTGTTTGCACCCAGCCAGTTCATGTGCGACTACCTGGGTTCGCTCGGCGTGCCGCGGGTGTGCCACCAGTCGCTGGGCGTGGACAGCAGCATTTTCCATCCAGACCGGCGCCATCCGGGGCTGCGCGCGCAGCTTGGCCTGCCGGAGCAGGTGCGGTTGCTCGTCTACGCAGGGCGCTTCTCGGCCGAGAAGAACATGCAGGCGCTGCACGATGCCTTCGCGCTGCTGGGGCCGCGATATCACTTGCTGATCATCGGCGGTGGCGAGCACCAACGACCGACCGGCAACATCACGGTGCTGCCGTATTGCCGTGACAGCGTGACGCTGGCCGGCATGCTGGCCTCGGCCGATGCACTGGTCCATGCGGGCACCGCCGAGACCTTCGGGCTGGTGGTACTCGAGGCGATGGCCTGCGGCCGACCAGTGGTTGGCGTGCGCGCAGGCGCGGTGGGCGAGCTGATCAGCGATCAGGTGGGTGTGACGGGAGCGCAGGCCAGCGGCGCGCAGATCGCCGCGTCGGTGCGCAATCTTTATGAGCGTGACCTCGAAGCCCTGGGGCGCGCGGCACGCGCACGCGTCGAAGCGCAATACACCTGGGACATCGTGCTGAGCCAGCAACTCGCGTTGTATGCCTCATTGAGCGAGAAGCAGCGCGCGCTGCCGAAAGGTGCAGCCACGGCCGGTTTGTTCCCGGTCCAGGCAAACAGTGCCCGGCCGGCTGCCTCACGTGTTCCTGGAACGGGACCAGCACGTATCAGATGAACCCGCGCAGCGCGAGATGGCCAAGCTCGGCACCAATCTCCGGATCGTCCGCGTCCGTCAGGATCCATCCGGCGGCACCGTCGGCATCGACGACGAGTCCTTCGGCTTTCTGACGATAGGGATTGCCGTCCCGCTGGCAGATCCGCGTCCAGCGCGCTTCGGTCAGACCGGCATCGAGCACCCCCAGCACGGACCCCGTGACCGGGCCATCGGCGATCGCGTCCGGAGCATCTTCAGCGGCAGCCAGAAAAATCACCCGCCCGTCAGGCAATAGCGCGGCGTCGGTGAATCCCAGTGTCACGCCGTCGAGCCGGCCCAGATCCACCCGGCGCACTGTCACATGCAGGGCCTTGCAGCTACGCAGCGCATCGGCAGGCAATTCAAGGATCGCGCTGGGCGCACCACCGCTGCCCCGATGCAACAGCAGCAGGCGCCGACTGTCGACGACAGCACCCTCGATATTCGGTCGTTCAGCTGCGCCGAGCGCGCGTTGCAGGACGTCGAACCATTCCGGTCTGTCGTCAATGCGGACGCAGCCCCGCGCAAGGTCCAGGAATGCAAGCTTGCAGCGCATGGGCGTCGACCCGGACCCGAGCAGAACCGCGGTACTTTCATCCAGCTGAACTGCTGATTCGAAGTCGGGCTTCCCGGTCTTGGGCAACGTACGCCCTTCGCCGGCAAGCACACGCGCTGTCGCGGCGAAGGACGGCAGGGCGATGCCAGTCACCCGATATGCATCGTCGTGAACGACCATCAGGTCCGTGCCGAACTGCAGCAGCGCGGAACCGCCCGACACTCCGCGCAGGACCTGCACGGCATCGACTCGCGCACCGAGCGCCAGGTCCTCACGCGCTCTCAATACGCCTGCTCCCGTGCCGACCGGGTTCAAGGATCCTCGAACGGAGGAGCGCCGAATCGCAACCGCAGCCAGTTGAGCGCGACCATTACCCGCGGGCGGCGGACCAGCCAGCGTTCAATCTCGAACTTGCCCGGATAATTCATGATCGCAAGCCCGACGATCAGGGTCAGCAGGCCCTGTCCCGGCAGGAACAACAGGATCACGCCTGCAATCGCCAGGGCAAGGCCGAGCAGATTCTTGAGCACAATGTACATCCAGTGCACGAGCATGTACCGCGGGCGCGGCGCCGGACGACTTGGCTCGGCAAAGTATCGGGCCGGCAGCCGCGCAATCACGAACGGAAAGGCGATGAGCGTCGTGACCAGCATCGCCAGCGAGACACCGACCAGCAACGCTGCATGCGCTCTGGCGAAATCCAACGCGAGAAGGATGATTTCCATTGCGTTCATCGTCATGCCGCGGGGCGGCCGAAGTCAAAGCGAGTCCGCGGCGGCCGTTGTGACGGAGGTCCGTCGTGCGGCGCGCGCGAGCACCATTCGCGTCTGCAATTGGCGGAAGGGGTGGGATTCGAACCCACGGTGGGCGTGAACCCACGCCAGTTTTCAAGACTGGTGCCTTAAACCGCTCGGCCACCCTTCCGTGGGCGGCATTCTAATCGAACCGGCAGTGGATCAGGCGCCGCCGCTGTAACCGCCCTGGAAGGTCGAATAGACCTTGTCCGTGGTGGTGATGAATTCCAGCAGCACCGGCTTGCCTTCCTTGGTCGCCTTGATGCCGCGCTTCAGCGCATTGGCGATGTCGCCCGGCTCGGTCACGCGCTCGCCGTAACCGCCGAGGGCCTTCGCGAACTCGCTGTAGTTGCCGGAGATGTCGGTGGAGTGGAAGCGCTCCTTCGAGGACTTCATCAGGTGGAATTCCATCGCCATCGAGAAATTGTTGAACAGGATGGACATGATGGGAATCTGCGCGCGCACGCAGGTCTCGAAATCCATGCCGGTCATGCCGATGGCCGCATCGCCCCAGAAGTTCACGCACAGCTTCTTCGGGTGCGCAAGCTTGGCGCCCATGGCCAGTGCCAGGCCATAGCCCAGGTGCGTGCTCTTGCCCCAGCCGATGTAGGTCAGTGGCGCCTGGGTGGCCCAGAACGGCGAAAGCTCATCACGCGGGCTGCCGGCATCATGCGTGACGATGGTGTTCTTCACGTCGGTCAGGTGCAGGAAATCCCAGATCACGCGGTAGGGCGAGATGGGTGTGTCGTTGCTGGTGAGGTAAGGCTTCCACTGCTTCCACCACGGCGCGTTGTACTTCCTGATGCCGGCCTGCACCTTGGGCGTG
>CAYWDZ010000254.1:0-3834 GCA_964456255.1 uncultured Steroidobacteraceae bacterium
GGCCGCCACCTCGTGCAGCAGCGGCTTCCACAGATGCGTGCGCGCCTTGTCGATCAGCTGGATCTGGGCCTTGCCCGACTTGCCCAGCTTGTTGCCGAGCCGCGTCGCGAGCTCAAGACCGCCCGCACCACCGCCGACGATGACGATCTGATGGACACCTGCTGTTTGAGTAATGGGGCCGCGGGTACTCGTCATGCCAGGGCATGCTACCTAAGCCTGGGGCTCGCAGCGCAGCTGGCGCAGTGCCGGGCGGAAGCTGAGCCATTGCGGGCCCTCTGCATGCACGCTGCCGTCCGTGAGCGTTACGCCCAGATCCTCCAGCGCCGCTTCGAAGAAGGCACGCAGGGCCAGCAGCCGCTCGGCTCCGCCAGCATCCGGGTCGGCGTGCGCAATGAAGCGCGCCTGCCAGTGGCGAGCCTGCGGCGCGAGCGCGCGCAGCTCGGCAACGCAGCGGTCCAGCAGCAGCAGGTCCATCGACAAGGTGTTGTCGGTGAGTTCCATGTCGCTGGCGGTTCCCGGCCGGCCGGCCTGCATGTGCAGCAGCGCACCGGCTTCGAACACCTGGTCGCTGATACAGATCGCGAAGCTGCCTGCCAGGCGCGCGCACAGCAGCCGGTCCTCGCCGACCACCTGGTAGTGGTCCACCGGCACGATCACTGGCACAGGGACTTGTGGCTGCGTGGAATCCTTCACTGTCAGCACTCCGCACGACTGGCTGCCAGATGATACGGGCCCGGCATGCAGGTTGCATCGCTTGAAACTGTGACACGGTGTGGTGTTATTGGCATTCAACGGGCGCATCAATGGTCCCGCGCCCTGCAACGCGAGGTGTGGCATGCAGATGACCGATGAAGGAGTGGTTTCTCCAGTCAACAATCTGACGGAGTACTTTCGTGATGCACTGGATCAGGCGCTCACGCACCAGCATGTGTCACTGGACGCGCACACTGCACACTATGTGGTCAGTCTGCTGACCCTGTACGCGCGTACCGAGGTTTCCCACGGCGACACCCGCCCCGGCCAGCGCTGGGTAAGCCTCGTCGACCTGCTGGCGCAGGCGGCTGATGCGTCCACGCCGCTTGAGCGGGCCGCGATCCTGCAGCGCCTGGGTGATGTTTCGCTGTTCGTGGCCGGTTTCTTCGCGCATGGCTTCGAGCGGCGGCTGATCGATGTGGACTACCACATTGCAATGGGTGGCCGGGCCTACGGCACGCTGGCCGCGGCGCCGGGCAGCGGACCGCGCCGCGCGCTGAGCGGAGTGTTTGGCGAGCTGGCGCGCAAGTTCCAGCCGGTGGTCGATGCCATCGGCGAGATCAGCGACACAGCACGTGTGTGGTCTTCGAAGGACATCCTGCGGCTGTACGAACTGTGGTTGAAGACCGGCAGCCCGCGGGCTCGCGGACTGTTGCAGCAACTCGGCGTGCAACCGGCGCCAACCTCGACACTGCTGAGCTGAGGCATGCTGCGACCGTTGCAGCTGCTGCTGGAGACCATCTACGACGCGCCCTGCGGCCATGATGTGCGCAGGTTTCTGCTGACCGAGCGCAGGCAATTGCCCGCGTCGCGGCGCAGTGAAGCTGCCGATGAAGAGCTGATCCTCGTCGAACGCAAGCGATCATGTTCCCTGGGCCTGTATATCGATGGCGCGGTGCTGGCGCGCCTGGCCGAACACGATCCATTGCAGGCGCTGACGGGCCACAACATTGCGGATTTCTGGACGGCACTGGAAGGCGTCAGCCATTTCTCGTACCTGATGTGGAATGCGGGGCACGCACGCGGCATTTCGCATCTTGAACTGGAATTGCAGGGCGAGGTGGACAAGTACATCGGCGCGTTCTGGCTGCTGCGCGCGCAGCATCCCGGACATCGGCCGCGTGAACTGCTGCCTGCGCTTTTCGAACGCACGCATGTCGATCCGCGGCTGCCGCCAGGACGCCAGCACCTGTATGCCGCTGCAACACGTTACGCGGCACGCTTCTGCGGGCGACTGGAAACCTCGCTGCTCTCGAACCGCCCGGCATTGCGCCGGGGCGCCATCGCGGCGCTGCGCCGCTTCTATCGGCTGGGCATCACGCGTAAGCTGCAGCACATCGAACAACTCGGGGGGCGGATGCACGACGCTGTGGCCGCCTGAACTTCCCATGTCCAGACTGGCGGTCGTTGCTTTGGCTGCGTTCATGATCTCCTGCGGGAAGGCGCCTTCCCTGACCTACCCGGTAACCGCGCGCGACGCGGTGGTCGAAACACTGTTCGGCGAACAGATCGCCGACCCCTACCGCTGGCTCGAAAACGACGTGCGTACGGACCAGAAGGTCGAGGACTGGGTCACCGCACAGAACAAGGTGACCGACGCGTATCTGGCCACCCTGCCCGGCCGCGAGACCATCAGCAAGCGCATGTCGCGCCTGTGGGATTACGAGCGCTTCGGTGTACCGGAGAAGGCCGGCAGCAACTACTTCTTTTCCCACAACACGGGCCTGCAGAACCAGGCCGTGCTGTTTGTCCGTACCGGATTGAACGGCCAGCCGCGACAGCTGATCGACCCCAACACCTGGGCGAAGGATGGCGCCACCGCGCTGGCCGAATGGATGCCGTCGCACGATGGCACGCGCCTCGCCTATTCGATCCAGGATGGCGGCACGGACTGGCGCACCATCCGCGTGCTGGATGTCGCCAGCGGCGCGGTGCTGGCCGACGAGATCAGGTGGGCCAAGTTCACCAACATCGCCTGGGCCCATGATGGCTCCGGCATCTACTACTCGCGCTTTGCCGAGCCGGCCAAAGGCCTGCAATTCCAGTCGCTGAACGAGAACCAGCAGCTGTACTTCCACCGCATCGGTACGCCGCAGTCCGACGACCATCTCATCTACGCCACGCCCGACCGGCCGTTGCTGGGTCACTCGGCCGATGTCACCGACGATGGCGCCTGGCTGGTCATCTACACCTATCAGGGCACCGACGACCGCTATGAAGTCACGCTGCTCGACCTGCGCAAGCCCGGTGCGAAGCCAGTCACGCTGGTCAGGGGCCTGGAGCACAACTGGGTGCTGGCCGGCTCCACGGGCGACACGCTGTATTTCATCACCGACAAGGACGCGCCCCGGCAGAGGATCGTTTCCATCGATGGTGCGCACCCCGGGCGCGCGCCACGCGAGATCGTGCCGCAGGCTGAGTCGACCATCGACAGTGCTTCGCTGGTCGGCAATGTGCTGCTAGTTTCCTACCTCGTTGACGCGAAGAGCGAAGTGCGGCGCTTTGCCCTGGACGGCGCCATGTCGGGGACAGTGCCCCTGCCGGGCATCGGCTACGTGACCGGATTCAGCGGCGAAGCCGGCGACCCGGAGACCTTCTTCTCCTTTGCCAGCTTCAATGTGCCCACGGCGATCCTTCATTACGACAGCGCCACCGGCGAGGTGAAGCCTTTCGCGAAGCCCGAGGTTGCATTCGATCCGGATGACTTCGTGGTCGAGCAGCGCTTCTATCCTTCGAAGGACGGTACGCGCATCCCGCTCTTTCTGATGTACCGCAAGGGGCTGAAGTTCGATGGCGGCGTGCCGACATTGCTGTACGCGTATGGCGGTTTCAATGTCTCCATGACGCCCGGCTTCAACCCGGCCAATCTGGACTGGGCGGAAATGGGTGGCGTGTATGCGCTCGCGATCATTCGGGGTGGCGGCGAATACGGCAAGGCCTGGCATGACGCGGGCCGGCTCACCCACAAGCAGAACGTGTTCGACGATTTCATCGCCGGCGCCGAATACCTGATCGCCGCAGGCGTCACCACGCAGCAGCAGCTTGCCATTCGCGGCGGCTCCAACGGCGGGCTGCTGGTCG
>CAYWDZ010000255.1:0-3812 GCA_964456255.1 uncultured Steroidobacteraceae bacterium
TGAAGGAACAGATCATCTTCCCCGAGATCCAGTACGACCAGATCGACCAGCTGCGTGGCATGGACATCACCATCACCACGACCGCGACCAACAACGAACAGGGTCGCGCCTTGCTGGAAGCTTTCAATTTCCCGTTCCGCAAGTAACGGGCCAGAGGAAACACGACATGGCCAAGACAAGCATGGTCGAACGCGACAAGCGCCGGACTCGCACGGTGGAGAAGTACGCGGCGAAGCGGGCGAAGCTCAAGGAGCAGATCCGCAGCCCGCGCACTTCCGACGAGGAGCGTGCCGAGGCGCAGGTGCAGCTGCAGAAGCTGCCGCGTGACGCGAGCCCGAGTCGCGTTCGCAACCGCTGCCAGCTGACCGGTCGGCCGCGCGGCGTGTACCGCAAGTTCGGCCTGGCCCGCACCAAGCTCCGCGAAGTGGCCAATCGCGGCGAAATCCCCGGTCTCGTGAAGTCGAGCTGGTAGGAGGCGAGAAGCACACATGAGCATGACCGATCCAGTCGCCGACCTGCTGACCCGCATCCGCAATGGGCAGACCGCGGGCAAGGCGCACATCAGTGTCGATTCGTCGAAGATCAAGCTGGCGATCGCCCGCGTCCTGAAGGACGAAGGCTACGTCGCGGACTTCCACGTGGAAGCCGGCACCAAGCCCCGCCTGATCATCGACCTCAAGTACTACGAAGGCCGGCCCGTCATCGACCGCCTGGAACGCGTAAGCCGCCCCGGCCTGCGCGTGTATCGCGGCAAGGACGATCTGCCCAAGGTGCTCGGCGGCATGGGGACCGTGATCGTGTCCACGCCGCAGGGTGTGATGACCGACCGCGAGGCGCGCGCCGCGGGACAGGGCGGCGAAGTCCTGTGCATCGTCGCCTGAGTTTCATACAGAGAAGATCATGTCGCGAGTTGCCAAGAATCCAGTCAACCTTCCGCAGGGCGTCACCGCCACGATCGCGGCCGGGCTCGTCACCATCAAGGGGGCGAAGACTTCGCTCAGTCTGTCGCTGACCGATGGTGTATCGGTGGCCGAGAAGGACAAGACCCTGCAGGTGTCGTACACAAAGGCCGAAGGTGCCCGCATGCGCGCCGGTTCGACGCGCGCGCACCTGGCCAACATGATCACCGGTGTGACCAAGGGCTACGAGAAGAAGCTCGAGCTGGTTGGCGTCGGTTTTCGTGCGGCCGTAGCCGGCAAGACGCTGAACCTCACGCTGGGCTTCTCGCACACCGTCAATTTCCCGATCCCCGAGGGCATCACCATCGAGGCGCCCAGCCAGACCGAGGTGGTGATCAAGGGTTCGGACAAGCAGCGCGTCGGCCAGGTGGCCGCCGAGATTCGCGGCATCCGTCCGCCGGAGCCCTACAAGGGCAAGGGCGTGAAGTATGTCGACGAGAAGATCAGCCTGAAGGAAGGCAAGAAGAAGTAGGCCTTCGAAGGTAAAACCATGTCGCTCACTTCCAAAGAACGTCGTCAGCGCCGCGCCATCAAGAGCCGGCTGCACATCCGCGAGCTGGGTGCTCCCCGGCTTACGGTCCACCGCACGCCGCGGCACATCTATGCGCAGGTGTTCGATCCGACCGGCGCCAGGGTGCTGGTTGCCGCTTCCACCGTTCAGGAAGCAGTGGCAAAGGATCTGAAGGGCACCGGCAACGTGGACGCGGCCAAGGCCGTTGGCAAGGCCGTGGCCGAGCGCGCGAAGGCGGCGGGCATCAGCAAGGTTGCATTCGATCGGGCGGGTTTCCGGTACCACGGTCGCGTCAAGGCACTGGCCGACGCGGCGCGCGAAGCCGGGCTCGAGTTCTGATACAGGCGGGACATCCAGATGGCACGAGTTGAAAGAAAAGATCAGCCGCAGGACGAATTCACCGAGAAGCTGGTCGCGGTCAACCGCACCGCGAAAGTGGTGAAGGGCGGACGCCAGTTCGGCTTCACGGCGCTGACCGTGGTGGGCGACGGCAGCGGCCGCGTCGGCTTCGGCTTCGGCAAGGCGCGCGAGGTGCCGGTGGCCATTTCCAAGGCCATGGCCCATGCGCGCAAGAATCTGGTGAACGTGAGCCTGAAGAAGGACACGCTGCACTATGCGGTGCGGGGTGTGCATGGCGCCACCCGCGTGCTGATGCAGCCGGCCTCCGACGGTACGGGTGTCATCGCCGGTGGCGCGATGCGCGCCGTTCTGGAATGCGTCGGCGTGCGCAACGTGCTCGCCAAGAGCTATGGCTCGCGCAACCCGATCAATGTGGTGCGCGCCACCATCAGCGCACTGTCCTCGGTGCGCTCGCCCGAGGGTATCGCCGCCAAGCGTGGCAAGAGCGTCGAAGAGATCGTGGGTTAAGACGATGGCTACCGCAGCAAAAGTTCGCGTGACGCAGCTGAAAAGCACCTTTGGTGAGCTGCACCACATCAGGTCGTCCGTGAAGGGCCTGGGTTTGCGCCGCCCGCACCACTCGGTGGTCGTGGCCGATACCCCTGAGAACCGCGGCATGATGAATACCGCATGCCACCTGCTGAAGGTGGAAGAGGCGAAGTAATGAAGCTCAATACCGTCAAGCCGGCGCAGGGTTCGAAGAAGAACCGTACGCGCGTGGGTCGTGGCGCTTCGGCCGGACAGGGCAAGACCTCCGGACGCGGCGTGAAGGGTCAGCGCGCGCGCAAGGGCGGCTACCACAAGGTTGGCTTCGAGGGCGGCCAGATGCCGCTGCAGCGACGCCTGCCCAAGGTCGGCTTCCGCTCGAAGATCAAGGCGACGCGCGCCGAAGTGCGCCTGTCGGAGCTCAACGGCATCGAGGGTGTCATCGACCTCGCCGCGCTGAAGAAGGCCGGTGTGGTGGATGTGAGTGCCGAACAGGCCAAGGTGATCCTGTCGGGTGATTTGAAGAAGGCCGTGCAGCTCAAGGGCATCAAGGCCACCAAGGGCGCCGCCGAGGCAATTGCCAAGGCCGGCGGTTCGATCGAGGCCGCGTAAGGAAAGTCATGGCAGACCGTCCCGCAATGAATCCGGCAGCAGCACTGGGCGACGCGACTCGCTACGGCGACATTCGCTCGCGCCTGCTGTTCCTGGTCGGTGCGCTGGTGGTCTATCGCATCGGTACCTTCATTCCGGTACCGGGCATCGATCCGCAGCGGGTCGCGGAGTTCTTCAGCGACCAGCAGGGCACCATCCTGGGTGTGGTGAACATGTTCTCCGGCGGCGCAATGGAGCGCATGTCCATCTTCGCCATGGGCGTGATGCCGTACATCTCGGCCTCGATCATCATCCAGATGCTGTCGATGGTAGTGCCCTCGCTGATGGAACTGCGCAAGGAAGGCGAGTCCGGCCGGCGCAAGATCACCCAGTACACCCGCTACGGCGCGGTCCTGCTCGCGGTATTCCAGTCCTTCGCCGCGGCTGCCACACTGCAGAGCAACGGCATGGTGCTGACACCGGGTCCGCTCACCTGGTTGTTCCCGGCCACGGTGACCATGGCGACCGGGACGATCTTCCTGATGTGGCTGGGTGAGCAGATCACCGAGCGTGGCGTCGGCAACGGCATTTCCATGCTGATCCTGGTCGGCATCCTGGCGGGTCTGCCGGGAGCAGTCAGCCGCACCGTCGGACAGGTCAACAGCGGTGAGCTGGGCAGCATCGTGGCCATCATGTTGCTGGGTGTCGTGGTGGGCGTGACATGGTTCTGCGTGAAGATGGAGCGCGCGCAGCGCCGCATCACCGTGAACTACGCCAAGCGCCAGGTGGGCCGCCGCATGATGGGCGGCCAGAGCACGCACCTGCCGTTCAAGCTGAACATGTCGGGCGTCATTCCGCCGATCTTC
>CAYWDZ010000256.1:0-3808 GCA_964456255.1 uncultured Steroidobacteraceae bacterium
TGTAGCCGATCGACGCGTTGAAGGGCTTGTTCTCGGCCAGCTTCTCGGTGCCCCGGTGCAGCAGACCCACATGCGGGTCGGCCTTCAGGATGGTTTCGCCGTCCATCTCCAGCACCAGGCGCAGCACGCCATGTGCGGCCGGATGCTGCGGACCGAAATTGAGCGTGAAGTTGCGGATCTCGGCCATCAGCCTTCGTCCTTCAACAGCTGCGGCGCATAGCGCGCATCGTCGCGGATCACGCGCGGCACCAGCGTGCGCTCGACGATCTGCACCGGCTCATAGACCACGCGCTGCTTCTTCTCGTCGTAGCGCACCTCGACATTGCCCACCAGCGGGAAATCCTTGCGGAACGGATGCCCGATGAAGCCGTAGTCGGTGAGGATGCGGCGCAGGTCAGGATGGCCGTTGAACACGATGCCGAAGAGGTCAAACGCTTCGCGCTCGAACCAGTTGGCCGAGGCCCAGACGCCCGTCACCGTGTCGAGAGCCGGCTCTTCATCGTCGGGGCAGAACGCGCGCAAGGTCAGGCGCTGGTTGTGCGTGACCGAAAGCAGCTGGTACACGGCCGCAAAGCGCGGCCCCTGATGCGGGCTGCCGAAGCCGGAACGATTCACGGCCCGTTCGAAGCCGCTGCTCGACGACGCCGTGGTGCGCCATTCGCTGCGGCCGTAGTCGATGTAGTCGACACCGGCAACGTCGATCAGCATCTCGAAGCGCAGCTCCGGGTCATCGCGCAGCAGGGTCGCCGCGGCGACCAGCTCTGCTGCCGGCACGTCAAAAAGCAGTTCGCCCAGCCTGGATTCGCGTCGCACCAGCCTTTCGCCCAGGCACGATGCGATGCGGGCAGCCGTCTTCTCCCCCTGCACGCTCATCCCGCAATCACCGATGTGCGGTGGATCTTCTTCTGCAACTGGATGATGCCGTACAGCAGTGCTTCGGCAGTTGGCGGACACCCCGGCACGTACACGTCCACCGGCACGATGCGATCGCAGCCGCGCACCACCGCATAGCTGTAGTGGTAGTAACCGCCGCCGTTGGCGCATGAACCCATCGAGATCACCCAGCGAGGTTCAGGCATCTGGTCGTAGACCTTGCGCAGTGCCGGCGCCATCTTGTTGACCAGCGTCCCGGCCACGATCATCACATCGGACTGACGCGGACTGGGGCGAAAGACGATGCCGAAACGATCCAGGTCGTAGCGCGAGGCGCCCGCGTGCATCATCTCGACCGCGCAGCAGGCCAGGCCAAAAGTCATCGGCCACAGCGACCCGGTACGGGCCCAGCTGACCAGACTGTCGACCTGGGTGGTGAGAAATCCGCGCTGCGCCCAGCCTTCCGGGTTCTCGGGCGGCAGTTCGACTTCTTCTAATCCCATTCGAGCGCCCCCTTCTTCCATTCATAGACAAAGCCGACCACCAGGATCAGCAGGAAGAAGCCCATCGCGGCGAGGCCCAGCCCGCCGATTTTCGGCAGCGCCACGGCCCACGGAAACAGGAAGGCGATTTCCAGGTCGAACACGATGAACAGGATGGCGACCAGGTAGTAGCGGACATCGAAGCGCGCGCGCGTGTCTTCGAAGGCCTCGAAGCCGCACTCGTAGGCCGAAAGCTTCTCCGGATCGCCCGGGTTCTTGCCCTTGCTCGTCAGCCAGCCAAAGAAATTGCCGAGGACCAGCAGCAGCGCGGCCAGGCCCGTTGCGACCACCAGAAAGATCAATACCGGCAAGTAGTTGGCGAGCATCTACGTCTACAAGAAAACGGGGCCATCACGCCCCACGATTGGGTTTGCGTGCGCCCCGTAACAAAGTGACGCGCATTCTAGCAGGGCCTCAGAGGATTTGGACCCCGCGAATTGGTGCCGACGAGGAGATTCGAACTCCTACACCTTGCGGCGCTAGCCCCTCAAGCTAGTGTGTCTACCAGTTCCACCACGTCGGCAATGCACGGTTCGGCTACTTGGATGGCGCGGGCGCAGGTGCAGGCGCCGGCACGTCATCCAGGGGCGCAGCAGGGACGGCCGCGGGCACATCCGGAACGTCCTGGTCACCCTGTCCGGTCAACTGCTCCAGCACGCTGTCTGGCGCCGCCTTGGTGCTGCGGGTGCCCATGTAGGCCAGCGTCAGGCTGGTGATCATGAACACCGTGGCGAGCACCGCCGTGGCACGCGACAGCGCGGTGGTCGCGCCGCGTGCGCCGAACACGGTGCCCGATGCGCCTGCACCGAAGCCCGCACCAGCATCGGCGCCCTTGCCGCGCTGAACCAGCACCAGCGCCACGATGCACGTCGCGCTCAGGATATGAATGACCATCAATAATGTGTGCAGCATTCTCTTCTTCAACCTTTCGCAGCAGCCGACCAGATCGCGAGAAATTCCTCCGCCTTCAGCGAAGCGCCGCCGATCAGCCCACCATCGACATCGGGCATGCCGAACAGCTCGGCAGCATTGGCGGCCTTGCAGCTTCCTCCGTAGAGGAGGGTCAGGCCGGCGGCGATACTAGCATCGTGGCCTGCGACCCGCCCGCGGATGAAGGCATGAACCTCCTGGGCCTGTTCAGGGGTCGCGGTGCGGCCGGTACCGATGGCCCAGACGGGCTCGTACGCGACCACGGCCCGCGCAATGCCGGCAATACCGGCCACGGCCAGGACCGCATCCAGCTGGCGCGAAACCACGGCAGCGGTGGCACCGGCTTCGCGTTCTGCCAGCTGCTCACCCACGCACAGCACAGGCGTGAGACCCGCAGCCAGCGCCGCGGCGAACTTGCGCGCCACCAGTGCGTCGTCCTCCCCATACAGGGTCCTACGCTCGGAATGACCCACCAGAACATGCGTGCAGCCAACATCCGCGAGCATGCCCGCCGAGACTTCACCGGTGAATGCCCCCTGGGCCTCGGCGCACAGATCCTGCGCACCCAGTCCCACTGGTGACCCGGCCAGAAGACGTCCCACATCGGACAGGTACACGAAGGGCGGGAAGACCAGGCAGGAGGCCGAATCGTCGATGGTGGAAGGCTGCAGCAGCGCCTCGATCAATGCCTGATTCAGCTCTCGCGAACCATGCATCTTCCAGTTGCCGGCAACCATGCGGCGGCGCTTGTGGGAAGGGCTATCCATGGGGGCGCGGGATCATAGCGGCGTCGGGATGCCGCGGCAAACGTCCTGACCGGTAGAGGCCGCCCTCAGGCGCTCGCGGCGCGCACAGCGTCCGCGATCTGCTCTGCGCAGGCCCGCGCCAGGGGCTCCTCGCGGCCCTCGACCATGACGCGAATCAGCGGTTCGGTGCCCGAGGGTCGCAGCACGATTCGGCCCGTGCCGGCCAGCCGTGTTTCGGCCTCGGCCACAGCACTGGCTACCTGTGGTACCGCACCGGGATCGAAGCGGCGGGCCACCCGCACATTGACCATCACCTGCGGCAGGCGCGTCATGCCGGCGGCCAGGGCCGCCAGCGGCTTGCCGGTGCGCCGCATCACATCGAGCACCTGCATTGCACTGACCAGGGCATCACCCGTCGTGGCGCGATCCAGGCACAGGATGTGGCCGGAGGTCTCACCGCCCAGCACGCCACCCTGCTCCTTCAGCCTGGCCAGCACATAGCGATCACCCACGGCGGCACGCTGGAACGGGATGCCCAGTTCAGAAAGCGCCAGCTCCAGCCCCAGGTTGCTCATCAACGTGCCGACCACCGGACCCTTGAGTTCCCCGCGTTGCGCGCGATCGCGGGCAATGATGAACAGCAGCTGGTCGCCATCAATCACGCGCCCGAGGTGATCGACCATGACCAGCCGGTCGCCATCACCGTCCAGTGCGATG
>CAYWDZ010000257.1:0-3801 GCA_964456255.1 uncultured Steroidobacteraceae bacterium
GGCCGCAGCCGCGTCCATTGGCACAAGCGCGGCAGCTCGGCGGCCTCGGTGTCGTAGACGATGATCTGGTGGCGGCTTTCGGCGATGGCCCAATTGGCTTCGTCGGGATGCAGGGCATGGATGGCATGGCCGGCCTGGCGCAGCGCTTCCGTCAGTCGGGTATCGACACGCTTCGAAATATAGAGAGTGCGCACCGCTAACGCTCCTCACCAAAGGTGGGAACGCCACAATCGAGTATCACGCAGGCGCCGCCTTCGGCGGTGGTGCCGATATCCAGTTCGAAACCGTGCAAACGCACAATGGCGGAAACAATGCTCAGGCCGAGGCCGGAGCCGGGCAATTGGCGGGTGGTTTCGCTGCGATAGAAGCGCTCCAGCACCGCCGTGCGCTCTGCGGGTGGAATGCCGGGACCGCTGTCGTGCACGCTGATGCGTGCGCCGCCGCCGTAGGGACTGGCGTGCAACCGGACGGTGCCGCCGGCGGGTGTGAACTTGATTCCATTGCTGACCAGATTGCTGATCGCCTCGAACATCAGTTCGCGGTCGGCGCGGACATGGGGCAAGGGCTCCAGCGCCAGGTCGAGTTGGACCTGCTTGTCCTCGGCGAGGGGAATGTACAGCTCATGCACGTCGCGGAGTGTCGCCGCCAGATCGACACTCGCGAAACCCTCGCGGCGGCGCAGATCCTCCAGCTCGGCAATGCGCAGCAGCGCCGAAAACCGCCGCAGCAGCGCATCGACTTCGCCGATGCAGCCTTCCGCCAGCATCACCGTTGCGCTGTCCACTGCCTGTTGCCGCAGGCGGTGCAGTTGCGTCGACAGCCGCGTCAGGGGCGTGCGCAGGTCGTGGGCGATGTTGTCGCAGACGCCCTTGACCTCGCTCATCAGATGCTCGAGTTCGGCGAGCATGGTATTGACGATATGCGCCAGCAGATCGAGTTCGTCGCCGCGCGCGCTGAGCGGCAGGCGCCGGCCGAGATCGCCGCGCATGATAGGCTGGACCGCCGCCTCGATGGCGCGCACGCGCCGGAGCGGGCCACGGCTCAACACATATCCGCCGATGACACCCGGGATCAGCGTCAGCGACAGTGCCCACAGCAGGCTCTGACGCAGAATCACGCCGACCTGATCGATGACGCTGGTGGCGCGCGCCAGCACCAGCAGTTCACCGCTGTCGAGGGGAAGCGCCAGTGCCCGTGCGCTGAATTCGCCCGGATGGTCGCGGCGCTGGATGCCCTTGCGCAGCAGGCGCACGCGGCCATCGGGAGGCAGTGCAGTGGGGAGTTCCGTGATGTTGCCGCTGAGCCAGCGGCCATTGGCGCTAAACAGACCGTAGGCCATCAAGCCCTGCAGGTCGGCGGCGCTGGCGGTGGCGAGCGCGTCGGGCAGATGGCTGTGCGCCACGGTCGTGAAATAGTGCGCGCGCTGTTCGAGGATCTGGTCCACCACCTGCGACAGGTAGTACCGCGTTTCCCAGTGGACGATGCCGATCAATACCGTGCCCCAGACCACGAACAGCGCGCCGTAGATTGCGATCAGGCGCGCTGTGGACGAGCGCCAGCGGCTGCGGGCGTGGAGCGGTTCAGGGCGCATCGGCGAGCATGTAGCCGGAACCGCGCACCGTGCGGATCAGGGGACGCAGGCCCGCGCGATCCACCTTTTTGCGCAGGCGTCCGATGTGGACGTCGATCAGGTTGGTGCCGGGGTCGAAGTGGTAGCCCCAGACCGTCTCGAAAATCATCATGCGGGTGAGCACCTGCCCGGACTGGCGCATCAGGAATTCGAGCAGACGGAACTCGGTGGGCAATAGTTCCAGTGTGTGGCCATCCCGACGCGCGATCCGTCGCATCAGGTCGAGCTCCAGATCGGCGACGCGCAATTCGGTGAGCGGGGTACTGGTGCGCCGGCGGCGAATCAGCACCTCGATGCGGGCCGCCATCTCGTCAGGGGCGAAGGGTTTGGTGAGGTAATCGTCGCCGCCCGCGCGCAGGCCGCGCACGCGCTCGTCGACATCGGACAGGGCGCTGATCATCAACACCGGCGTATCGACGCCCAGCTGGCGCATGGTGGTCACGATCGCCAGACCATCGAGGCCCGGCAGCATACGGTCGAGAGTGATCGCGTCGTAGGGTGTCGCCACCGCCTTGACCAGGCCGTCGCGGCCGTTGTCGACCCAATCGACCTCGAAACCGTGGCTGCCCAGCTCGGTGGTGATTTCGCGCGCCGTGACGGCGTCGTCTTCGATGGTCAGAATTCGCGGCATGGGACCTGGACTTGTGCTGGCGGACAATGCGCCCCTGTGGTCACCCCGGGGCAGGGGGGATCATCCATGGCGGCGACAGTCCTTGGCTGTGAGTCCGTGGCAGTGACTGTCGCCGCCATGGATAAAAGCGCAGTCCGCGATTTTCGCTTCGACGACAGGCCTTCGATGACCGGGGCAGAAGACACCCGGCACCTTGATGATCATGGATTCACCTGGCGAGCGCAACCTCGGCCAATACTTGCTGCCACCACTGGGGCCGCGCTTCGGCCAACACGCGGTCCGGGCCGCCGCGGATCTTTTCCCCAGTGTACTGATGGCGTGAAAATTCGTGCGCGCCGCGGTCCCGGCCCCGGGGACGCGCCTGCGCAAGTAGGGAGTCGTGGAGTCGATTTGGGGTTCAGCGTATTATTGCCCCGCCGTTTCACCGGCGACTGCCGGCCCCGGTCACGGCGACAGCAGACCCAGCAACAACGCGATATCCAGGGGAGAGTTCATGGTCATCCAGCCCAAAGTCCGGGGATTCATCTGTACCAATGCGCACCCGGTGGGCTGTGCGGCGAACGTCCAGCAACAGATCGATTACGTAAAGAGCCGCGGGCCCATCGCCGGCGGTCCGCGCCGGGCGCTGGTGATAGGTTCCTCGACCGGTTATGGACTTGCCTCGCGGATTACCGCGGCCTTTGGCTGCGGCGCGGGCTCGCTCGGCGTGTTCTTCGAGAAGGAGCCCACCGAGCGGCGTCCCGGCACGGCCGGTTACTACAATACTGCCGCCATGCAGCGCGCTGCGCGTGCCGAAGGGCTGTACGCCGAAGGCATCAACGGCGATGCGTTCTCCGACGAGGTCAAGGCCCAGGTGGTGGACAAGCTCAAGCGCGAGCTGGGTCCGGTGGACCTGGTGATCTATTCGATCGCCGCGCCCCGGCGCACCGACCCGCGCACCGGCATCACCTATACCTCGGCGCTCAAACCCATCGGTGCGCCCTTCACCATGCGCGGGATCAATACCGATTCCCTGGTGGTGGAAGAAACCACGGTGGAACCCGCGACCGAGGAGGAGATCGCCCATACCATCAAGGTGATGGGCGGCGAGGACTGGGAATGGTGGATGCAACTGCTCCACAACGAAGGCCTGCTCGCCGAAGGCTGCAAGACCACGGCCTACACCTACATCGGCAAGGAGATGACCTGGCCGCTCTACGGCCACGCGGCCATCGGCATGGCCAAACGCGATCTGGACCGCGCCGCCGTCGCCATCGGGAAACAACTTCAGGACATCGGCGGTGAGTGCCGCGTGTCGGTGCTCAAGGCGCTGGTGACCCAGGCGAGCTCCGCGATTCCCATCATGCCGCTGTACATCTCCATCCTCTACGGGATCATGAAGGAGGCGGGTACGCACGAGGGCTGCATCGAGCAGATCCAGGGTTTGTTCGCGCGCCAGCTTTACGGCAGCGCGCGCGAGCTGGACGAAGCGGGGCGTCTGCGCATGGATGCAAACGAGCTGCGCGACGACGTACAGGCCAGGGTGAAGATGCTGTGGGAG
>CAYWDZ010000258.1:0-3753 GCA_964456255.1 uncultured Steroidobacteraceae bacterium
GGCCTCGCGCAACAGGTGCAGCGCGGTCAACAGCACACATGCGTCCGCCGCGTATCGGTGCAGGCCGCGCAACAGCCGGCCCAGCAGCAGGGGATCCTGCTGCAGCCGCCGCCCCGACTCGTAGGCGCCCGTGACGCTGGTGTCGTACAGCGCATACGCGATGATCCCGGTCGCGATCGCGACCACGAGGCACAGGAACGCCAGCGTGCCGAGGTGGCGCCAGGGATTGGCGGCCGTGGGGAACGCGCGATCGAAGCAGCCGGACAGGAAGTCGTCGGCGCCGCGCAGCATGTTGGGCACGGCGCGCGCTCATCCGCGCTTGAACACGAAGCCGCCGCCGTCGGCCGCGAAGTCCACGACCAGGACCTGGCCGGGCGCGAGCTCGACGGCGGATTCGGCGGCAAAGCGGAACTCGCCGTCCGGCCCGTCGGCGAGCCGGGCGCGAAAGCGGTGCGGTCCGGCGGGGATCGCCAGGCGGCGATAGACCGTCGCCGCGCCGTCCCGGTTCAGCCCGGCGGGCGGGGCGTCGATGCGGTACAGCGGCACGCCGTCCATCTCGAGTTCGACCCGGAGCACCGAGCGTTCGCGCGGGCAGTCCATCTTGAGGCGCATGTTCGGCGCCAGCCTGGCCAGTTCGCCCTCGCTGCGCTCACGGCAGGCGTGCGCGAGCCGCGCGGCATGCGTGAAGGACAGTTTGAGCACTGCTTCGTTGTCGGCCCGCAGCCGGTAGGCGGGCGAGGTGGAGAAGTAGCCAAGTATTGCGGCGAAGGCGGCATAGGCGAGCGCCTGCAGCGCGTAGCGCAGCGGCGCGGACAGGCGGCCGGGATCAGCCATTCGAGCCCCCCAGCTTCACCATGTCCGCCTGCGCGGCGCCGAGGGGCCGTTGCGGTGCGAGGTGGAACGCATCGGAGAAGCAGTCCGCCCGGGCGACGCCGTGATCGACGAACGCCGGGTGCGCGGCCGCCACCATCTTCGCCGAGCCGCAGGCGTAGACCTGGTGCGCCGAAAGGTCGGGAAAATCGGCGAGGATGGCCTCGTGCACGAGGCCGGTGCGGCCCGTCCAGCGATCTTCCGGTTGCGGCTCGGAGAGCACCGGCACGAAGCTGAAATTCTCGTGCTCGCGCGCCCATTGCTCGGCCAGCGCGCCGAGATAAAGATCCTCGCGCCGGCGCACGCCCCAGTAGAGGACCATGCGGCGCCTGATTCCGGTGTGGAAGGCATGCTCGAGCATGCTCTTCACCGGCGCGAAGCCGGTCGATCCGGCCACGAAGAGGATCGGCTTGCCGCTGTCTTCACGCAGGGTGAACGCGCCCAGCGGGCCTTCGAACCGCAATGTGTCGCCCACCTTCATGCTGGTGAATACCATGGTGGTGAAGCGCCCTCCCGGGATCCGGCGCACGTGCAGTTCGATCTCGTCCGCAGCGTGCGGCGCGGTGGCGAAGGAAAAGCTGCGCTTGGCGCCGTCAGGCAGCACGATGTTGATGTACTGGCCGGCGTGGAACCGCAGCGCGGCGCCGCCTTCCAGGCGCAGGCACAGGCGCATGACGTCGGCCGCGAGCGGTTCGAGCCGGGCGATGCGCGCCAGGTGCAGCCGCACCGGCAGGGCTTTCGCGCCGGCTGCCGGCTCATAGCTGATCTCGACGTCGCTCAGGGGCTGCGCGCAGCACAGCAGCGTCCTGCCGGCCGCGCGCTCGGCCGCGGTGAGCACGGAATCCTGGAAGGGCTGCAGGCTCACCTCGCCGCGCAACAGGTCCGCCTTGCACGCACCGCAGCCGCCGTTGCGGCAGTCGAAGGGCATCGGCAGGCCCTCGCGCAGCCCCGCATCGAGCAGCGACTCCCCGGGCCGCGCCGCAATGATGCGTTCGTCCGGGTGGATCGCGATGCTCCAGGCGGAGACGCCGGCGCGGCGGCGGAACGGCAGCCACGGCAATGCCGCGAGCAACAGCGTCACGCCGAACACGAGCTGCCAGGCGCGCTCCGGTCCCCAGGCCTGGATCAGCGGGTAGACCGGCAGGTAGAACCAGTCGAAGGCGATCGAAACCGGTTGGGTCCCCATGTCCGCGGGGCCCTGGCTCATCGCCGGCTTGAGAAGAGAAAGGACTGCCAGGCTTGCCAGGGTGCCGATCATCAGGGGGCGCGGCGGACTGGTCTTCGCGCCCGGCGTGCGCTGCGTATGGATCCACAGGACGGCGAGCGCGGTCAGGGGCGCGCCGATGTGGATGAACGACAGGAGCGAGAACAGCCGGTCGGTCACCTGGGCGTTGGAAATGAAGTTTCGCGTCATCGAGCCGCCGATCACCGGCAGCGCATCGAACCACTCGGTGGTTGCCGTGACCACGAACTGCGAGAGCCGGTCCCAGGGCAGCATGTAGCCGTTGATCCCGGAGGCGTAGAGGAGCCATAGCAGGGCGACGCCCGACACCCATGAGAACCAGCGGAATCCATGGTGATGGCCGAAGGTGTAGTGGCGCAGCATGTGCACCAGCATGGTCACGACGAGCCCGTCGGAAGCGTAGCGGTGCAGGCTGCGCAGGATCCCGCCCGCGAACCACTGGCCATGCGTCAGCGACTCGACCGACGGGTACGCGGCGGCGACTCCGGTCTCGAAGAATGCGTAGAGATACAGACCCGTTGCGACGACGACCCAGAACAGGAAGTAGCTGATGGCCCCGAGGTAGTAGAGCGGATTCAGCCGCTCGCCGAAAAGGGCGTTGAAAGCCCTTTCTACGGCGAGAAACGCGTGTTGGGCGATGTTCTGCAATGTGAAGTCATGCTAGGGCGCGCGGGCGCCGGCGTTCTGATCCAGGTCAAGCGCGGCGCGGCGGGTGCGCCTGCGCTGCCGCCATTCGGCGAGGAAAAACCACAGCATCGCCAGGGCGAAGGTGGCGCCGCCGGCGATTTCGAGCAGCAGGCCGTACTTGAAGCGGTACTTGCCGGTCGCCGGGTCGAAATCGGTGCACAGGATGCGCACCCTGTCGATCAGGTCCTCGAGCCGGAACTGCGGCGGCGCCGGCGCGTTGCGCAGCAGCTGCGCGAGCGGTTCGCCGATCGCGGCGGCCGTCAGCTTCTCGCCGTAGATCTGCCGGTAGACCCTTCCCTCGGCATCGAGGAGCGTGACCTGGAGGACGTGGTCGAAGCCCGCCGGCGTGGCAAGGTAGGCGAAGCCGAATTCACGTGCCAGCGGTTCGACGATGGAAGCGTGCGGACTGAGGAAGTCCCAGTTGGGGGCGTCAATGCGGTGCTGCCGCGCGAACGCCTTGAGCGCCTGCGGCGAATCAGCCGGCTGGTTGAAGCCGATGCTGACGACGTTGAACTGGCTCGTGCCGAACACGCCGCGGCCTTCCTCGAGGGCGGACTGCAGCGAGCGGGTGGCCAGGGGGCAGACCTGGAAGCAGCCCGTGTAGACGAAACTCACCAGCTGCGGCTTGCCGCGGAAGCGCGACAGCCGGACCGGGTTGCCGTCGCGGTCCAGCAGGGTGAAATCGCCGATCGCGTTTCCGATCACCGCCTGGCTCGCGCGGATTGCCGCCTGCTGGTCGAGCGTCACCGGCGGCGCCGCCGGTCCGGGTGCGGCGAGCGCCGGGCCGATGGAAAAGGCGGCGTATGCCAGCGCCAGCCGCAGCGGGAGCGCAGGCATCGGGCCTCAGCGCAGCAGGCTGTCGAGCGTGGCGGCCGCGAGCAGCAGGCTGAGCTGAATCAGCGACGCAAAGAACGCGCCCATGGCAGTCTTGCGTGACGGGGCCTGCGCCAGCC
>CAYWDZ010000259.1:0-3744 GCA_964456255.1 uncultured Steroidobacteraceae bacterium
TCACGGTGGCACCCGATGGCAGGCACCTACAATCTGCCTCAAGCCAACCAGAAGAACTCATGTTCAGCTCATTCCTGCAGGACACCTTTGCCGGGCCCTACAGCAAGCTCCTGAAGAGCCTGCATCCCGGGATTCTGGACATCACACTGCTGGAATCCACGATGGATCCGCACGCCGGAGCCGGCGGAACGCTGGTTCTGCCGTTGCCGGTACTCAATGGTCGTCATGCCGGAACCCTGGTCCTGCAATTGAGCCCGGAAACGGACCCGACAGCTTGTGCCGCCCGGGTGCGCCCCGCACTGGAGTGCCTGATCCAGGCCCTGGCGATGGTCGATCGCCGGATTCACAACGAGGACCTGCGGATGCAGCGGCTGGCCACCGCGCTGGACCTGGACTTCCGCGACGATGCCCGCCTGGACAAGGCCGTGTCCGCGGTCGCCCAGCGCATGGGAGTGGAACTTGCGTGGCTGGCCGCACCACGCTCGCAGCTGCGCATTGCCGTGCGGGGAATCGATGGCGAACTCGACCCGGGCGTGTCCAGTGAGCTGGCGCGACTGCGCATGCGTGTGGCCCCACTGTCGGGCAGGCTGCGCAAGCCACTGGTCATCAATGGCTCTGCGCCTGACGCGGAACACTCCGCCGCGTGCCGCCTGTTGCTGGTACCGCTGTTCGTGGGCCGGGGGCGCCACAGCGCCTGGCTCGTGCTTGCCAATCCGCTCTCGTCCGCACCATTCGGCGGATGGCACATGCTGGCGGCCATGACACTGGGTCAGGCACTGGCGCGCCGCCTCGAGGTGGACCTGGACCGGCGCACAGGCCTGTTCAATCGCGGCGGGCTGGAAGCCTCGCTGCCGCACATGAAGTGCTCGCACGCGAGCCTGCTGCTGCTCGACATCGACCGGCTGGAGAGCATCAATCGCCTGCACGGCATGGCGGCGGGCGACGCCGCCATCATGTCGCTGGCGCGCGTGCTGCAACCACCGCTGCTGCCGCTCAAGGCACGCGTCGCCCGCACCATGGGCGACCAGTTCGCCATTGTGCTGCCCGACGTGGATGCAGAAGACGCCTGTGCCATCGCCCGGCGTGTGCAGCAGGCAGCCGCCGCGATCCAGCCCGGCCTGCCGGACGACCCGTCGCCCATGACACTGAGCGTGGGAATCGCCGGGATCGACGATGTGCGCAAGCCCTTCGACCGCTTTGCCATCGATGCCGACACGGCGCTGAAGCTGGCCAAGGATCGCGGGCGCGCACGCGTGGAGGTGTTCAGCGCGGGCAGCTCGACCCTGATTCGCCGCAGCGACGAGGTGCTGGCCGCGGCCGACCTGCGGGAGGCGCTGCGCACCGGCCGCCTGCAGCTGTTTGCGCAGCCCATCCGGCTGCTGGCCAACCCGGAGGCACCGCCCGGATTCGAGCTGCTGGTCCGCATGCGCAATCTCGCCGGCGAGCTCATTGCCCCCGGTGAATTCATCGCCGCGGCCCAGCGCTTCCAGTTGCTGAGCGACCTGGACCTCTACGTGGCCGATGCGGCCCTGGACATGCTTGCGCCGTACCGCGGATTGCTCGTGCGACAGTCAAGCTCCTTCTCGATCAATGTTTCCGGCCAGTCGCTCGCCAGCAATGCGTTCGTCGAGCACTTCATCGGCAAACTGCAGGCCTCGCGCATTCCGGGCAACCTCATCACCATCGAAGTGACGGAGCAGGCGGCCCTGACCCACATGGAAGTCGCCGCGGCATCCATGCAGCGCCTGCGGCAGCTCGGCTGCGGCATAGCCATCGATGATTTCGGCACGGGCGCCAATTCGCTCGCCTATCTGCGCTCGCTGCCGGCGACCCGCATCAAGATCGACGGCAGCTTCGTGCGCGATCTGCTCACGAATCCCATGTCGGAGGCGGGCGTCAAGGGGATCGTGCAGCTGGCGCGCGAGTACAGGCTGGACACCGTGGCCGAATACGTCGAAAGCCAGGCGGTTGCGCAGCGCCTGCAGGGCCTGGGTGTGCAGCGCGGCCAGGGCTACCTGTTCGGAAAGCCCGAACCGATCGAACTGGCCCTCGAAAAACTCAGTGACGAGGAAGAAGAAACCACCCTCATCGACTGTTTCGCACAGGCCTGATCAGCGCGGCACCAGCGACCGTCGGTCGTTGCGGCCCGCGACCGCCCTACTTCACGCGCGGACCCGTCTCGCGCCGCGATGCTCGAATTGCCTGTTGCTGCGGATCAAGCTCTTCGTAGCGCGACTGCACCGCGGCGAGTTCGCGGTAAAGGTCATCGAGCTTGCCGGCCATTTCGCCCAGCTTGGGATCCTCCCTGATCACCTTCATCATGTGGTCGTACCAGGCCTTGGTCCCTTCCATCAGAACCAGCTGCGGCGGTGGTGGCTGGTAGGTGACCGGTGCGCCGAAGCTCTGTGCTTCGAACTCGTCACGGGCGAGCTTCCCGTCGAGGTCGGCATCCAGCGTGGTGAACTCCGAATCCAGTTCCTGTCTGGCAGTGGCCTCCTGCCAGGAGATGCGCCCGTCCTTGTTGCGGTCGAGGCAATCGAATTCGTCAAAGCCCTCGTAGGGCGGCTGGCAACGCATCTTCCATACGGCGAAGTCCGACATGGCATCGGCCACAAAGCCGGGAATGCACACGCGGGACTTGATCGAGGCGGTCAGGCTCTGCGGGTCAAGGTTCAGGTACACGCAGCTGGTGTCGTACTTCTCGTCCTTGTTCACCTTGTTGAACAGGGCGTAGAAATCGTCCTCTTCATCGGCGATCTGATCCAGCAGGCGCTTGCCGCGGACCATGATCTCGTCGAGTTCCTGCAACTGCTCGGCCGGCGAAGCGGCGGCGGCAGGTGCGGTATCCGCAGCCGGCGTTGCCGCCGTGGCCGGTGCCGCCTGCTGCGCGAAGCTGGTGGTTGCCATCGTCATGGCCAGAACGGCCGTGAGCGTCACAAGGAATTGCCGGTTATGCAAAGAGATCAACCTGGTCATGGAATGCCTTTTCCTGCTGGGTAGTCCGAATCCGGGCGCCAGTATGACCGAACCCCGGGGAAGTCGGTTCCCCTGCATCACGGCCTTTTTCGCATCCCGGGAGGGCCAGCGCCCAGGCTTTCCAATTCGTAATGGGCAGGGGTCGAACGGATTGGTGGGCCTGCCTGGATTCGAACCAGGGACCAAGGGATTATGAGTCCCCTGCACTGACCGCTGTGCTACAGGCCCGCCGCAGTAAGGCGCGCATTCTAGACCGGATCCCCCTCAGTGGCAGGGATTGCCCATCAGCCTGTCCACCGCATCGACAAACCCCGCCGGCGCAACGGACGGCACCTTTACATGGACATGGCTGTCGCACCACGCGGGCAGCGCGGTCGGGTCGTCCTTCAGGAAGGTCACCCACTTCTCGTGGCTGTCCCCGGGCCGGATGCAGTTCTCCAACTTTCCGTATGGTCCCCAGTGCCGCATCTGCCCGTTCGGCATCACCAGCACTTCGCCGTGGATGAAGTCGGGCTTTGTCCAGGGCTTCTTGAGATGAAAGCCGCACACCGAGATCACGGCGCCGGCCTTCACGAAATGCTCGTCGGCTCCGATGCGCTGCAGGCGCGCGAGATTCGGCCCTTCGATCTCCATCCGCATCGTCTTTCCATCGCTGCCTTTCACCTCCATGTAGAAGGTCACATGCGGATGGCGCACGACGTATTCGGTGACGGTGCCCGTCACCCACACGGGCTTGCCGATCTCGACCATCGAGATCGAGTGGTGGGC
>CAYWDZ010000260.1:0-3737 GCA_964456255.1 uncultured Steroidobacteraceae bacterium
TCCTGGTGTTCCATGGTGAGGAGCGCTTCCGTCACAAGCCGCATCCGGGTGAGCACGATCATCATGATGACCACGGTCATGGTCACGCGCATGAGCCGCACGAGAGCCCGTGGGTGGTGTGGCTGCCGCTGGTCCTGCTGGCCATTCCCTCCGTGATCATCGGCGGGCTGACGGTGGCATCCGCACTGGGTGGTGATTTCTTTGGCGGTTCGATCTTCATCGACCTCGAGAAGCACGGCGCCATGGAGCATGTGGCCGAGCATGCGGCCCATCCCGGTGAGATGGGGTTGCACGCATTGGTCTCATTGCCGTTCCTGCTGGCTCTGTCGGGCGTTGGTTCGGCCTGGTACCTGTACTTGAAGCGGCCCGAGCTGCCAGGGCAATGGGCTGCAAAGATCGCGCCGTTGAAGCAGGTGCTGGACCACAAGTACTACTTCGACTGGTTCAACGAGAACGTCATCGCGCGCGCCTCGCGCATCATCGGCTCGCTGTTCTGGAACGCCGGGGATCGCGGCATCATCGATGGCGCGCTGGTCAACGGATCGGCGTGGATGGTCAATGCACTGGCCGGTGTCGTGCGCCGGGTGCAGACGGGGTTCCTGTATTCCTATGCCTTCTGGATGGTGATCGGCCTGGCGCTGGTGCTGGGCTGGGTCCTGGTGGGGGCGCGCTAGAACATGCTCGATTCCGTGCTCCTTTCCATACTGATCTGGCTGCCGATCGCCGGCGGCGTGCTGGCCCTGGTGCTCGGCGAGAAGCGCGCCGCAGCCGCGCGCTGGTCATCGCTGGTCATCTCGATTGCGGCCTTTGCCCTCAGTATTCCGCTGTGGACGGGCTTCGATGGCAGTACGGCCGCGTTCCAGTTCCAGCAGCGCCTGCCATGGATCCCGGCCTTCAATTCCGATTACCACCTGGGCGTGGATGGCATCGCCGTGCCGCTGATCGTGCTGACCACCTTCATCACCATTCCGGTGGTGATCATGGCGTGGAACTCGGTGAGCAAGCGTGTGGCGCAGTACCTGGCGGCCTTCCTGATCATGGAAGGCCTGATGGTGGGCGTGTTCGCGGCCATGGACGCGCTGCTGTTCTACTTCTTCTGGGAAGCGATGCTGATCCCGATGTTCCTGATCATCGGCATCTGGGGCGGTCCGCGGCGCATCTACGCCACCATCAAGTTCTTCCTGTACACCTTCCTCGGCTCGGTGTTCATGCTGGTGGCACTGATCTACATGTACCTGCAGTCGCACGACTATGACATCGGCGCGTTGCAGGCCATGCATCTGACGATGCAGGAGCAGTACTGGATCTTCCTGGCCTTCCTTGCCGCCTTCGCGGTGAAGGTGCCGATGTGGCCAGTGCATACATGGTTGCCGGACGCGCACGTCGAGGCGCCCACCGGTGGCTCGGTGGTGCTGGCGGCCATCATGCTGAAGATGGGCGGGTATGGCCTGCTGCGCTTCGCGTTGCCCATCGCGCCGGATGCGGCCCGCGAACTGGACTGGCTGATCATCCTGCTGTCGCTGATCGCCGTGGTCTACATCGGCTTCGTCGCCCTGGTGCAGCAGGACATGAAGAAGCTCATCGCCTATTCCTCGATCGCGCACATGGGCTTCGTCACGCTGGGTGCAGTACTGGCCTTCGACATCGTTGCGTCGACGGGCAGTTCGGCCGGCGCAGGCATGGGCCTTGACGGCGCAATGGTGCAGATGATTTCGCACGGCGTGGTGTCGGGCGCGATGTTCCTGTGCGTGGGCGTGCTCTACGACCGCGTGCATTCGCGCGAGATCAGCGCCTATGGCGGCGTGATCAACACCATGCCCATCTTCGGCGCGTTCGCGGTGCTGTTTGCGATGGCCAACTGCGGCCTGCCGGGAACCTCGGGCTTCGTGGGCGAGTTCCTCGTGGTGCTGGCCGCGTTCAAGGCTAACTTCTGGTATGCGGCGCTGGCGGCCACCACGTTGATCCTCGGTGCCGCCTACACACTGTGGCTGGTCAAGCGCGTGATCTTCGGCGCGGTGGGCAATTCGCATGTGGCCGAACTGAAGGATCTGGACGGCCGTGAGTTCCTGGTGCTGGGCCTGCTGGCCGTGGCCGTGCTTGCCATCGGCCTGTGGCCCGCGCCGCTGCTGGACGTCATGCGCGGCACCATCGAACACCTGACACAGCAGATCCTGGCGACCAAGCTATGACGCCTTATTCCGCTTCCGAACTCGCACTGGCCTGGCCCGAGATCTATCTCGTCGGCGCCATCTGCGTGGTGCTGCTGTTCGACCTGTTCTTCGCGGAAGGCAAGCCGGGGCGCACGGCCTCCCTGACGCTGCTGGTGCTGCTGGTTGGAGCCGTCATCACGGCCTTCACCGGTACGGGCGCACGCACGCTGATCTTCAGTGGGTTGTACGTGGCCGACCCCCTGGGTTCATTGCTGAAGATGGCCGCCTGGCTGGTTACTGCGCTGGCGCTGTTCTACAGCCGCAACTATCTCGTGCGCAAAGGCATCGCCAAGGGCGAGTTCTACCTGCTGACGCTCAGTGCGTTGCTTGGCGTGCTGGTGATGGCCTCGGCGGCCAACCTGCTGACCATCTACGTGGGCGTCGAGCTGCTGTCCTTGTCGCTGTATGCCATCGTGGCTTTCGACCGTGAGTCCGTCAAAGGTGCCGAAGCGGCGATGAAGTACTTCGTGCTCGGGGCCATCGGCTCGGGCACGCTGCTCTACGGCATGTCCTGGCTGTACGGCATCACCGGCACGCTGGACCTGGGGATGCTGGCCCTGCAGCTGGGCGATTCGCCCGGGGTGGGGTTCCTGCTGGCCCTGTCGTTCGTGGTGGTGGCCATCGCCTTCAAGTTCGGCGCCGTGCCATTCCACATGTGGGTGCCCGACGTGTACCAGGGCGCGCCCACGGCCTCGGCTGCGCTGGTTGCCACGGTGGCCAAGATCGCATCGTTCGCCATGGCCTTCCGCTTCCTGGCCGAGGGGCTGGCGCTGCAGGCTGTGCAGTGGGGGCAGATGCTGGGCCTGCTGGCCATCATCTCGGTGATTGCCGGCAACCTGATCGCTGTGGCCCAGACCAGCCTGCTGCGCATGCTGGCCTATTCGGCCATCGCCAACGTCGGTTTCATCCTGCTGGGCTTTGCTTCCGGCAGCGGCCTGGGCTACAGCGCGGCGCTGTACTACACGCTGGCCTACGTGCTGATGACCGTGGCTGCATTTGCCGTGGTTCTGACCGCCAGCCGCGAAGGCTGCGAAGCGGATGAACTGGAGCACTACAAGGGCCTGCACCAGCGTGATCCGCTGCTGGCCGGCGTGATGGCGGTGGTGATGTTCTCGACAGCGGGCGTGCCACCCTTCGTCGGATTCTGGGCCAAGCTGCAGATCATCCAGGGGCTGGCCGGCAGCGGGCTGATCACCTACGCCATCATCGCCGTGGTGGCTTCAGTGGTCGGGGCCTTCTACTACCTGCGCGTGGTATGGCTGATGTACTTCGAGGCGCCGGGCGAGCAGCCGGCATTGAGCCGCGTGGCGGGCCTGCGTATGGTGCTGGCCATCAACGCGCTGGCGGTGCTGCTGCTGGGGCTGTTCCCGCAGCAGCTGCTGGCGCTGTGCCTGGCGGTCATCCCCGGCAGCTGAGCCGTGTTTCGCCGCGGTCGCGGCATCCGGGTTTGCCTTTGCGGCGCGTTCGGCTAAGATGCGCGCCCCTACTGGTGCGGGGTGGAGCAGTCTGGCAGCTCGTCGGGCTCAT
>CAYWDZ010000261.1:0-3710 GCA_964456255.1 uncultured Steroidobacteraceae bacterium
CGGGTGGTGCGATGAAGGCCTGGCGGATGCGCCGGCCCTCGGCCGTGCGCACCGGGATGTTCTGCAGGTTCGGATCGGTGGAGGAGAGCCGGCCCGTTGCCGCCACCGCCTGGTGGTAGCTGGTGTGCACGCGGCCGCTCGCGGGGTCGATCTGCTCGGGCAGTTTGTCGGTGTACGTGGACTTGAGCTTGGCCATGCCACGGTAGTCCAGGATCAGTCGCGGCAGTTCGTAGTCGACGGCGAGTTCCTCGAGCACGTCTTCGGCCGTGGAAGGCTGGCCGGTGGGCGTCTTGCGCACTACCGGCAGCTGCAGCTTCTCGAACAGGATGGCCTGCAGCTGCTTCGGGGAATCCAGGTTGAATTCGCCGCCGGCCGCGGCATGCGCCTGCTTCTCCAGTTCGATGAGCTTCGCGCCGAGCTCGCCGCTCTGCTTGCGCAGCAGCGCCGCGTCGAGCAGCACGCCGCGCTTTTCCATCTCGAGCAGCACCAGCGACAGCGGCTGCTCGATGTCCTCGTACAGCGCCTTGAGTTTCGGCTCGGCCGCGAGTTGCGGCCACAATGCCTGGTGCATGCGCAGCGTCACATCGGCATCTTCGGCGGCATAGGTCGAGGCGTTCTCCACCGGCACCTGGTCGAAGCCGATCTGCTTCGCGCCCTTGCCGGCCACGTCCTCGTACTTGATGGTGTCGATGCCCAGGTAATGCTTCGCCACCGAATCCATGTCGTGGCGCGTGGCCACGCTGTTCAGCACATAGGACTCGAGCATGGAGTCGTGCTTCATGCCGGCAAGCGTGATGCCGTGGTTGGCCAGCACATGTGCGTCGTACTTCAGGTGATGACCGAGCTTGGCGCGGCGCGCGTCCTCCAGCCAGGGCTTCAGTGTGATGAGCGTCTGGTCGCGATCCAGCTGGTCCGGCGCGCCGGCGTACACATGCGCGAGCGGAAGATAGGCGGCCTTGCCGGCCTCGATGCAGAACGACAGGCCGACGATGCGCGCGAAGCGGTAGTCCAGGCTCGTGGTCTCGGTGTCGAAGGCGGTGAGCTCCGCCGCTTGCAATGCCTTGAGCCAGCGCTGCAGGTCCTGGTCGGTGAGGATGGTTTCGTAGTCGCGCGGCGTGTCGGTGACGGAAGCCGGGGCAGGTGCGGCGGTTTGTGGCACGGCGGCCGCGCCGGATGCGGCAGGCGGGGGCGCGGCGGCGGGGGCGTCGCCATCCAGAGCCTTCAGCAGGCCGCGGAATTCGAGGCGCGTGTACAGCTCGCGAAGTTTCGCGGTATCGGCTGGCTGGCGCACGAATCCATGCGGGTCGTCGGCCAGTTCGAGGTCGGTACGAATCGTCGCGAGCTTGCGCGACAGCGCCAGCGTGTCGAGCCCGGCGCGCAGGTTCTCGCCCACCTTGCCGGTGATCTCCTCTGCATGCGCAATCAGGTTGTCCAGCGTCTCGTAGGTGCCGAGCCACTTCGCCGCGGTCTTCGGTCCCACGCTCTTGATGCCGGGAATGTTGTCGGAGGTGTCGCCCACCAGCGCGAGGTAATCGATGATCTGCTCGGGCCAGACATCGAACTTGGCCTTCACGCCGTCGCGATCCATGCGCGTGTTGCTCATGGTGTTGATCAGCGTGATGTGCCCGTCGACCAGCTGCGCCATGTCCTTGTCGCCGGTTGAGATGAGCACATCACTTCCCTTCGATGCCGCCTGCATCGCCAGCGTGCCGATCACATCGTCGGCTTCCACACCGGTGATGCGCAGCAGCGGCAGGCCGAGGGCCTGCACCGCATCGAGCAACGGCTGGATCTGCGAGCGCAGGTCGTCCGGCATCGGCGGGCGGTGCGCCTTGTACTCGGCGAACAGGTCATCGCGGAAGGTCTTGCCAGGCGCATCGAACACCACGGCAATGGGGCCATCGTGTTCGCGCAGGAACTTCTGCAGCATGTTCAGCACGCCGAACACGGCACCGGTCGGCTCGCCGCGCGAATTGGTCAGGGGTGGCAGCGCGAAGAACGCGCGATACAGATACGAGGAGCCGTCGATGAGGACGAGCGGTGCGGGCTTCGCACCCATCGTCAATTGCCGGCAGCGTTGCCCGCCGCGCCCTGCTGCTGACGCTGGCGTTGCGCCTCGTCGTCCGGATTGTCCGTGGTGCCATCCGCGGACGCGGGGGTCGTGGCAGGCACCACGACCGGCCGCGCCTCGTCCGGCATGTACAGGTCACCCTTCTGGCCGCAGGCGGCCAGCAGCAGGCAGGCAAACAGGGGGGCGGCGTTCTTCATCAGGGAATGATCGGCATCGCGCGGCCATCGCGCAAGGCGAGCCAGCCGCGCGCCACCCGGTAGGCGACCCAGACGCCGATCAGCAGGTAGCCCAGGATCATGAACGGAATGCCGATCAGCAGCAGGGCGAGCGGGCCGAAGGTCAGCCAGATTCCGGCCACCCAGGCAAACGCCCACCAGAACGTGCGCAGCTGCCAGCTGAAATGCGTGGCCAGCCACGTGCCGCGGACCTGGTTGCGGCGCGCGTAATTCATGACGACCGCGACGATCGACGGCAGGCCGAAGATGAACTGGCCGACGATGGACGCGGCGGTGAGGATGCCCGCGACCACGGCAAAGGCATGCAGCGCATACATCAGGTGTGCGTACGACACGTTCCGGGGGTCGAGGGCAACCGTCGTGGTCGCGGAGTCTTCGTCCATGGCGCAACGATACCACCGTGGCCCGCAGGAACGGTGGCGCCGAGGGACTGGCAGGACTATAAGGGTGTCCAGGCGGCGTCAAGACCGCACACACGAATCCGGGGAGGGCCGTATGCAGTACGCCACGAAGTACGTGATCTGGTTCTTACGCTTCTGGTACGCGGGCTGGATGATTCCGGCCGGTGTCGAGCACTTCTATCACATCTTTCCCCAGCCCGGCGCCAACAGCCGGCACCCGCTGGCGGCCGAGATGCTGACCGCGCTGCTGAACACGCATCTGTTCGATGTGGTCAAGGCGGTCGAGCTGATTACGGGTGTCGCCGTCCTGTTCGGCTTCTTCACGCCGCTGTCGCTGCTCATCTGCATGCCGATCGCGTTCAACGTGTGGTGGTGGGATGCGCCCCTTTCCGAATGGAGCAGGGGAAGCGTGATCGCGGGGAGCAGAGTACTGGGCAGCAACCTGTTGCTGTGCGTTGCGTACATCGCCGCCTTCCGTTCGATGTTCCCCGTCAAGGCTCCCAGCAAGACACAGCTCGTGCTGGCCGGTCGCGTGGTCTTCGGCGCGTGGATGCTCGTGAATGGCCTCAACCATTTCTTCTTCTCGTTCTGGGCAACACCCGCCGGAGCCACGCCGCTCTCCACGGAGCTCATGACCGCGCTGGTCCACTCGCAGCTGCTGGACGTCAGCATGCTGATCGAGCTCGTCGCGGGAGCGCTGATCCTGCTGGGTGTGTTCGTCCCGGCCGCGCTGTGCACGGTGATGGCGGTTTCAGTCAGCGCGCTGTACTGGGCGTTGCTGGATCATCAGCCGCTGACCCTGGCTCTGGGACTATTGGCCTTTGCGTTGAATGGCCTGCTGATGCTGGCCTATCTGCCGGCCTACAAGGGCGCGCTGGAGCGCGCGCCGCTGACGCTGGGTGAGACCGATCGCCGCACGTCCTGGAACACCCTGTTCGTGCAACCCGGCGGTCGAACCTCGCGCGGGCATTTCCTGGCCGCGCTGCTGCCGCTCGCGTTGGC
>CAYWDZ010000262.1:0-3651 GCA_964456255.1 uncultured Steroidobacteraceae bacterium
CGAACCTGCAGAACATCCCGGTGCGCACGCCCGAAGGCCGGCGCATCCGCCAGGCCTTCATCGCACCACCCGGACACGTGCTGATCTCGGCCGACTATTCGCAGATCGAGCTGCGCATCATGGCGCACCTCTCGGGTGATGCGACGCTGCTGCGCGCCTTCGCCGAAGATCGCGACATCCACCAGGCCACCGCCGCCGAAGTCATCGGCAAGCCCATCGACCAGGTCACGTCTGAAGAGCGCCGCTCAGCCAAGGCCGTGAACTTCGGATTGATCTACGGCATGTCGGCATTTGGTCTGGCCAAGCAGCTCGGCATCGGGCGCGGCGAGGCGCAGCAGTACGTGGATCTGTACTTCGACCGCTACCCCGGCGTGAAGGCCTTCATGGATCGCACGCGCGAGCAGGCCCGCGAACAGGGCTATGTCGAAACCGTGCGCGGCCGCAGGCTGTACCTGCCCGAGATCCGCTCACGCAACCGCCAGCTGCAGCAGTACGCCGAGCGCAGCGCGATCAACGCGCCGATGCAGGGCACCGCGGCGGACCTGATCAAGCTGGCCATGCTGCGCGTGGAGCACGAATGCACCGCGCGCAGGATGCCGGCGCGACTCATCATGCAGGTGCACGACGAGCTGGTGCTGGAAGTGGCCGCGCCGGCTGTCGACGAGGTTTCGGCCATGCTGCGCGAACAGATGGGCGCGGCCGAGAAGCTCGCGGTGCCCCTGAAGGTGGACATCGGCACCGGCGCCAACTGGGACGAAGCGCATTAGGGCCATGCGCCGACCAGACTTCACGCCGGTCTGCGCGGCGGTATTGAAGGACTGGAAGGCGGCGCGACGGCGGGCGCTGCGATCCGGCGCAACGCGCGGCGCCGTCCACGCATTGCGCATCCGTGTGCGACGGCTGCTGGCGCTGGAGAAGCTGCTGGCGCCGCGAGGCGGCAGGCCGCGCGCCACAACACTCGCCCATGAACTGCACGACCTCTTCCACGCGTCGGGCAGGCTGCGTGACGCGCAGCTGCTGGCGCGCGCCATGCGCTCGCTCGGCCGCGGGATTCCGCAGGCGGCGCGACTCGCACGGCATGAGCAGCATCGTGAGCCGCGGCTCGCGCGCCAACTGCGTCGCAGGCTGCGCGACCGGCCCATGTCCAGGCTGGCGCCGATCGTCGCGTCGTGGTTGCAGCCGCGCCACGGGGATCCGCGCGTGGTCCTGGCAGAGCGCGCCGCCAGGCGGCTGCGTGAAGCGCAGCAGCGACTTGCAACCGGGGTACGCGCAGGCGGCACGGCGCCCCACAGCCTGCATCGCCGCAGGATCCTGCTGAAGGAACTGCGCTACATGGCCGAGCTCGCGGGCGAGGCCGGTTGCGCACTGCCGCGTTCGCTGTCGGTGCAACAGCTCACCGTGCTGCAGCAGAAGCTCGGCGCGGTGACGGATATCGACATGCAATTGCACAAGGTGGCGCGCTTCGGGGCCCGGCATCCGGGCTGGAGGCCATCCGCGTTGCAGTTGCGACGCGAACTGCGGCGCCAGCGCGCTGCAGCACTGGAGAGCCTGTAGCCGAATCCCGGGCGCGGCCGCGCGCCCACTCGGTAATCGTACGTATTTCCTCCGCGGCGCCGCGGGTGCCTCATGGCGCAACACGATCTTGAGGAGGATTCAACATGCGCGTCGAGAAGATCATGTCCCACGAAGTTTCCACCTGCGGACCGCACGATTCCCTGGAGCACGCCGCCAGCCTGATGTGGAGCAGCGACTGCGGCAGCCTGCCGGTGGTCATCGCCAATGGCGCCCGCGAAGTCCGCGGCATCATCACCGATCGCGACATCTGCATGGCGGCGCTGTTCCAGGGCAAGCCGCTGCGCGATCTGCGGGTCGAAGAGGCCATGGCCAAACAGGTGATCACCTGCAAGGCCAGCGATTCCATCGAGGATGCCGAGCGGATCATGGAGCAGGAGCAGATCCGTCGCCTGCCGGTGGTGGACAACGACGGCGGATTGATGGGCATCGTCTCGATGGCGGACATCGTGCGCGAGGCAGCCCGGTCGCAGTACGGCCAGCACCACGAGATTCCCGCGAGCGGGGTCATGACGACGCTGGCGAAGATCTCCACGCCGCTGGTCAAGCCACTGGCGGCCTGAAGCGCTCGGCCAGCGCGGCGAGCTGGCCGGCGGTCGGATCCGCGGAGGTGTCGACTTCCAGCACCGCGAGGTCTTCGTCCGCGCGGAGTGGCTGCTCGCGCCGCAACTGCCAGTCCAGAACGGTGGTATCCGCCTCGGAAGCATCCCTGCCCTGTGCGGCCCGCTGCGTCACGCGTTGTCGCAGCACATCGATCGGCGCGCGGCAGGCGACCACGTGCAGCGGGATGTTCAGATCCCGCGCCAGCTGGCGCATCGCGGCGCGCCGGTCGCGGGCGATGAACGTGGCATCGACGATCACATTCCAGCCGGCCTGCAGCAGCAGCCTCGCGCTGCCGGCCAGATGTGCGTACACGTCGTCGATCGCCTGCGGCGCATACAGATCGGCCTGCAATCCCGAACCGCTGCGCTCAGCGGGCTGCATGCCGGCCAGCCGCCTGCGCTCGACATCGGATTGCAGGTGAACGGCTCCCAGCAGCGGCGCCAGCCGCGATGCGAGCCGCGTCTTGCCCGAACCGGAGAGGCCCATCATCACGATGAGCACCGGATGTCGCGGCGCGAGCGCCCGCTCCGCCGCAGCGACGAACTGCGCAAAGCCGGCCGGCTCCGCGGCGCGCTCGTCGGCTCCAAGCGCCATGACTTTCGCCCGCACCAGTGCGCAATGCGCCTGATACACGGCGATGCCCCGGCACGCCGCATAGTCCCCACTGCGCGCCAGGTAGCCACTGAGGAAGGCATGGGCATGGGCGGTGGCACTGCGCGCATCCAGGTCCGCGAGCAGAAAGGCGATTTCCTGCGCCACGTCGATCCAGCGCAGCGCGGGATCGAACTCCAGGCAGTCGAAGGCGTGCAGCGCGCCGTTCCATCGGACCACATTGCCGCAATGCAGGTCGGCATGGCACTCGCGCACGTGGCCGGTCGCGCGGCGCGCGCTCATCCATGGTTCGAGCGCGTGCAGCACGGCAAGCAACGCCGGTTGCAGGTCTGCAATGCGATGGGTGCCGAAGCGGGGCGCCTCCAGATCGATCGCCTGCTGCGCATTCGAGGCAATGGCCGCACGCACTGCATCGACACTGCCCCAGGCCGAGCCTTCGCCGGCACAGGGCAGCGATGCGTGGATGGCAGCCAGCGCCTCGCCGAAGGATCGCAATTCGCCCGGCTCGATGCTCCCGGACGCGAGCAGCCGATCGAGCTCGTGCTCCCGCGGAAACTGCCGCATCCTCACCGCATGCTCGATCACCTCACCCTCGCCGCCCATCCGGGCCACGCCGTCCCGGCGCATGATCGGACACACTTCGAGATACAGCTCCGCGGCAAAGCGCCGGTTCAGGCGCAGCTCTTCATGGCACAGTGCGCGCCGCCGCGCGGCATCGCGCATGTCCAGGAACGAATAGCAGACGGGTCGCTTGATCTTGTACGCGTACTCGCCGGTCAGCAGCACCCAGGAGATGTGGGTTTGAACCAGCTCCACGCGCTGAACCGGATGCGGATAGGCTCCGCAATCGAGGAGTCCCGACAG
>CAYWDZ010000263.1:0-3646 GCA_964456255.1 uncultured Steroidobacteraceae bacterium
AGCATGATGCCCCGATCGCCCATGCCCATCAGCTGCTCGCCCTTGACGTTGTCGGTCAGCGTGATGGTGGCCTTGTGCGTGAAGGGCCTGGCTTCCGTGCCAATCTGCAATTCGCCATGCACCATGACCCACTCGGTGGTGAGTTGAAGGTCGGACTTGTCTGCAAAGGTAAGCTTGCCGTTGATCGTCAGGCCGTTGAGCTGGGGAGTGCTCACGTCCAGGATCACTTCCTTGCCGCTGGCGATCTCCACCTTGTCGCCTGCCGCCGGCACCTTCTTGTCAGGCCAGGTGGCAGGATCGGACCAGTTCGTTGGCCTGGACGACCCGGCGTTCTGGGCCTGCACCACAGCAATCACGCTGCCCAGCAGGAATGCCGGAAGGAGCGCTACATAGAGGAACGAGCGATTCTTTCTGCTCATGACACCAACCCCCAATTCTTGACTGAGCCCGAGAGTACCCGCCGATGGCCCGGCCCCGCAAACCCCGCGGCCAGACCCCCTGAATCGCTGCGCTGACATCCCCTCAGCGGGCGCTACTACTTCACGCACCGGCTGGCGGCCGGCGCGGACTTCACGGACGAGTCTTGCGGTACGCGGTGGATGGCAGTGCTGCGGTTCGACTTCGGAGCTCGCTGAACGCGGGTCGCGATGCTGATCCGCTCAAAGCCCCTGCTGCCGCGACGCCGCGATCACGGCCAGTTCTTGCGCTGGGTCTTGGTCCACGGCGCGCTGCACAGCACGCAGTCGTCACCGAAGAAATAGCGCTTCGCGTTCTGGTCGTTGTAGAGCCAGTAGCGCAGCCAGGCAATCATCGCGGGCGCCTCGACGCCGGACTGCACACCGTCCACCGAGCGTGCCGGGTACCCGTGATTGGCGCCGTCGACCAGGGCGAAGAAGGTCTGCACCTGGGATGCTTCGTAGGTGGGAGCCAGCCAGGACTGGCCGTCCCGCATCACGTCATTCGTGCCGCCCATCAGCAGCACCGTGCCGTGGAGTTCGGACTTGGCGCTGTGACCATGGATCGAAACCACGGTGGTGATGGCCTTGTGTGCGCCGATATCAACCGCAGCGGTCCCGCCCACCGAGTAGCCCATCGATGCCGCGTGATTGACGTCGAGCTTGCCGTTGAAGATGCTGCCCGCGGCGCTGTTCTGCGCGATGAGCCAGTCGAGGCCGGCGGTCATGCGGCGGTTGTTCTCCGCATTGCCCGGCCCACCATCCAGCCGATGGCCAATGATCACGAAGCCGTGCGAGGCGATCCGCTTCAGCAGGTCCATCATCGAATCGACCTCCCCGCCGATGCCGGGCCCGAAGATGATCGGAGCGTGCACGAAGCCATCCTTGCCCAGTGTCTCGGGACGCACGATGGTGTAGGTGCCATCCGGACCGGTGTTGCTTTCGGAGATGGTCGTGAAAGGCCCGAAGCCGGCGTAGTTGGTGGTTGGCGGCAAGGTCGAGGTTGCCGCTGATGTCGCCGCCTGGGCGTGCGTGAAAGGCGTCAGGACTAGTGATGAAAGAACGATCAGCAGAAATCTGGTGTGCATGATTTCCTCCTCTTATCGGGCCCAGTCATCCCAGGGTGAGGGCATGCCATAGGGCACCGTGATGAAGTTGGCCTCGATCTGCTCGATGCTGTCGTCCTTGAGCTTGAACAGTTCGAACAGGTAGAAACTGTGCGGCCGGTGCACGGGCGAGCGCACCTTGGTGCCATCGGTCAGCTCGTAGTCGTGAATGTATCCGCCGTGGTCGATGAAGCCGGCAGCCAGCACCAGACCCCGCTCTTCATCCACCAGTACGAATCGCCGGCCGCGCAGCTGCGTGTCATAGCGGTAGTTGCCCATGCGGAATTGCTGCTCGCACCCCAGGCGCGCCACTGGCACGACCGCGAAACTCGGGTTGTTGGTGGTTTGCACGCCGTTCTCGACGCGTTTGCAGTTGGGGTGGAATCTGGTGAACAGCGTTCCGTCATTGAGCTGCAGCGTGTCGAAGTAACCATCCGCCAGTGAAATCATGCGTGCCCGGGGCAGGCGCGCGGCTGCGCCCAGCATTTCGTTCATGGCCGGCTTGTCTTCGAATTTCTGGCCTTCGAACTTGATGCCGGAATCCAGCTGGCGCACCACCAGGGTCTCGGCTTCCGCAACTTGTCCGTCGACCACCTTCAGTCGCAGGGTGAATGCCGCGGTCTCTTCGGTTTCGGTCACGGTGCCAAAGAACCCCACCTGCCCCAGTTGCGGATCGGCAAAGCGCAGGTCGTAGGTGCCCAGCGCGGTAATGGTGCGCCACAGGCCATCGCCGACCATCAGTGCCACATTGTTCTCGGTGTTGCGCACCTGCTTCGCCCACTTCACGCCGGCCGGGTTCTGGGACTTCAGCGCCGCCAGGTAGTTGTCGAGCACGGCGTAGAGTTGCGCGCGGGTGACGGTGACCGGGGCGGCGTTGGCACGCGCATCGGGCATCCACGGCGTATCGGACCGGGCTGCCCAAGGCAGCAGCACCAACCCCAGCGCGATGGATGTCGCGCGCAATGCGAATGACTTCATGTATTGCACCCCTCTTGGAAAATGGTCGCGGCGATCAGCGCATCGGCAGGTGCGCGATACGATCACCGCTGAAAGTCCCGAACCAGTACTGCCCGCTGGCCGGCAATACCATGGTGGCATTGCTGAATGCGGGAATTGCCGGTGTCTCCACGAGGATCCGGTCCTGCATCGTGACCGGATCCACTTCGATTGCGATGGTGCCACGCGGGCAGGTCGACAGGGCCGCCAGATCGTGCTGCGGACCGGGCGGGCCGCCGCATTCCGGCACGTCGTTCTTCATCCCGGCCGTCAGCAACTGGCCATTCGGGCCCCTGTGCACGTTGTCCGGTGTGATGGGCAATTGCCGGGTCGATCGCAACAGGGTCGCCGGATTGGCGTTCGAGAAGGCGACGATGGTCTGCAGGCCCGACGACACCACGTAGATTTCCCGGCCGTCGGCCGAGACTTCGATGCCGTTGTTGCCGGGCAGCGCCGTTCCGCCCAGCTGTTCGAAGCCCCTATCCCCTGGTGACCACTTGAGCACGATGCCGGTCGGCTTCTTCGCGACGGAATCGGCAAAGGTGGCACCAGGCATCAACAACACCGTTGCCACCAGCGAACCATCGGCAAACGAAGCGACGCTGTTGGCCGCGAGCCCTTGCGGCAGCAGTACGCAGCCTGTCCAGGTGACCACTGGCTGCTCACCCGAAGCGTCCACATTGAACGCCTCGATGGCCTCGCGTGCACCATGGCCGACCACATACAACCGCGACTGCCGGTCGGTGCCGGCGCGAATATTGAGGCCATGAGTCTGGAGTTCGGACAGTGCGGGTGGCGCCGGACAATCCCGATACGTCTCGCGGTCCTGACGTGACTGGATCGACAAGGGCCGCCAGTCCCCGCTGTCTGAATCCAGCAGATAGAGCCCGGAACCTTCCGCTTTTCCGCTCGCGATGATCCACGGCGTGTCCGGCACGAGGACCAGGTCTTCAGCGTTGCCCGGACCGCAGACGAACGCGACTTCGCCTGCCGACCCACAAGCATCGCGTGTGGAACAGGCTGTTCCGAGGGTGCCGAGCAGTGCAAGCAACAGAAGCAGTCTGGAACTATTCATGAGTGCATCCGGCG
>CAYWDZ010000264.1:0-3642 GCA_964456255.1 uncultured Steroidobacteraceae bacterium
CGAAGGCGAAGGTCACGAGCCCCATGTGCTCGATGGAGGAATACGCGAACATCCGCTTGATGTCCTTCTGGCGCCACAGGAACAGCGCCGCCAGCACCACCGACAGCAGCCCGAAACCCATCAGCATGCGTCCGGGCAGCGCCGAATGCAGCGAGCCCTCCACCAGCACCTTGCAGCGCACGACGGCATAGATCGCCACGTTGAGGAGCAGGCCGGAGAGCACCGCGGAGATCGGCGTCGGGCCTTCGGCGTGCGCGTCCGGCAGCCAGTTGTGCAGCGGTGCAAGCCCGACTTTCGTGCCGTATCCGATCAGCAGGAACACGAAGGCAAGGTTGAGCACGGCGGGTTCCAGTTCGCCCTTTACCGCGTTCAGCTCCGTCCACAACAGCGCGTTGACTCCGCTTCCCCCAAGCACCTTCTCCGCCGCGAAGTACAGCAGGATGGTTCCGAACAGGGCCTGGGCGATGCCGACGCCGCACAGGATGAAGTACTTCCACCCCGCTTCCAGCGCGGCCGGCGTGCGGTACAGCGTGACCAGCAACACGGTGGAAAGCGTGGCCGCCTCCATCGCCACCCACAGCAACCCCATGTTGTTGCTGGTGAGCGCAATCAGCATCGCGGCGATGAACAGCTGGTACATGCTGTGATAGAGCCTGAGCTGACCGGGCCGCACGCGACCGTGGTCCACCTCGACCAGCATGTAGGGACGCGAGAACAGCGCCGTGGTGAAGCTCACGAATGCGGTCAGCGCGACCAGGAACACGTTGAACGCGTCGATGAAGAACTGATCGCGCCAGACGGTCATGTCGCCGTCGCGTATCACGCGCGCCGCCAGCAGGCCGGCTGCCACCAGCGTCGCCAGGCTGATGATCACGTTGAGCAGCGGCGCGCGCCGGCGCGCGCCGAAGAAGGCCTGCAGCAATGCTCCCAGCAGCGGGAAGGCCAGCAGTGCCAGCAGCTCCACTAGTCGTCCTCCTTGAGGCGTTCCATGTGAGCAAGATCCAGACTGTCGAACTGCTCGCGGATCTGGAAGAAGAAGACACCGAGCACCAGCATGGCGACCAGCACGTCCAGTGCCACGCCCAGTTCGACGACCATGGGCATGCCGTAGGTCGCGCTCATCGCGCCGAAGAACAGGCCGTTTTCCATCGACAGGAAGCCCACCACCTGGCTCATCGCCTTGCGTCGCGTGATCATGGTCAGGAAGGCGAGCAGCACCGCGGCCACGGCGATGCCGATGGCGTTGCGCGTCGCCGTGCTGGCCAGAGCCGCGATGGGTTGCGCCAGGCCGAAGGCGAAGATCACGATCAAGAGGCCGAGCAGCATGGTACCGGCGGGATTGATCAGCGGTTCGCTGTCCCAGTAGACGCCCAGCCGGCGGATCAGCCGGTGCAGCAGCCACGGCAGGAAGATCACCTTGAGCGCCAGAGTCAGCAGCGCCGAGAAATACATGTGCCCCTCGTGGGTGCGCCACGCGAGCAGCAGGGTCGCGGCGAACAGCAGGAAGCCCTGCCAGGCGAGCAGGTTCACCAGCGTGACCACGCGGCGCTGCGCCAGCATCGCGAAGGCCAGCAGCAGGAACAGCGCGGCCAGTCCGTTGAGCAGTTGCAGGTCGAAGGGTAGCGAGTTCATCACGCTCCCAGCAGCAGGTGGACCAGGATGCCGAGCACCGCAAAGAGGAAAGCGGTGGCGAGGAACTCGGGCGCGCGGAACACCCGCAGCTTCGCGGACAGCGTCTCGATCAGCGCCAGCCCCGCACCGGCCAGCAGCAGTTTCAGCGCGAGAATGGGCCAGGCGGCGAGCAGCGACAGCGGCGAGCCCGCGGAAGTGCCGATTCCCCAGGGAACGAACAGCGCGAAGCCGATGCACGTGTAGTTGAACAGCTTCAGGGCCGCGGCCCATTCCATGAGTGCGAGGTGCCGCGCCGAATATTCCAGCAGCAGCGCCTCGTGGATCATGGTCAGTTCCAGGTGCGTGGCCGGGTTGTCGACGGGGATGCGCGCGTTCTCGGCCAGCAGTACCAGCAGGAACGCCACGGCCGTGAACGCGAGGCTTGGATACAGCGCCACGTGCTGCGTGGCCAGGTTGTCGGAAATCGCCGGCAGCGCCGTGCTGGCGGAAATCAGCGAGGCCACGAAGATCACCATCAGCAACGCGGGTTCGGCCAGGAAGCCCACCATCATTTCGCGGCGCGCCCCCAGTGTTCCGAAGGCCGTGCCGATGTCCATTGCCGCGAGCGAGATGAACACGCGCGCGGTGGCCAGCAGTCCCACCAGCGCGATGGCGTCGGCCGCATTGGAGAACGGCAGGCTCGTGGCCAGCGACGGGATGATGGCGGCCGCGCAGATCATCGTGCCGAACACCGCGTAAGGCGCGAAGCGGAACAGCGAGCTGGCGCCCTGCGCCAGCACCGCCTCCTTGATGAACAGTTTGTGGATGGCCCGATAGGGCTGCCAGAGCGGCGGGGCTGCGCGATTGCCCAGCCAGGCGCGGCATTGGTTCACCCAGCCGACGAACAGCGGCGCTACCACCAGCGCCAGCAGTACCGCAATCAACTGGTTCAACCAGGGCATGACGACACCCGCGCTCACAGCACCACCGCCAGCAGCGTGAGCAGGGTGATGAATCCGTACAGCAGATAGGTGGCGATGCGGCCCTGCTGCAACCAGGCTACCGAGGCAGCTGCGCGCTGCACCACGCCGGACAGCGGCCGATACAAGCCGTTCCAGATGCGGTCGCCGACTTCCACCTTGTAGCTGGGCGCCGCGTCAAAGGGCGTGGGCAGTTCGCGCCGCATGCTGAAGAACGGCTGGAAGATGTGGCGGATCGGCTGTCCGAATCCTTCGGCCGAGTCCTGCATGCGCGCATCGAGGCGCACGAAGCCGCAATCCCAGGGCGCGGCGCGGCGAATGCGGTGGTGGTAGAAGCGGCCGACCAGCCAGATCGTCAGCACGAAGATGGCCAGGATCACGGCGAAGAAGATCAGCGGCGCGTACGAGGCCTGCCGCCCGGCGATCGGCGTCAGTTGCCACCAGTTGGTGGCGGGCGGCAATGCATCCATCAGGCCGAATTGCTCCGGAACCCGCGCCAGCAAGCCGACCACCTGCGTCGGGAACAGCCCCAGTACCACGCAGCCGGCCGCGAGCCACATGAGCCCAAGGCGTTCGCGCCAGCCGGCATCGTGCGCCTCGGCGAGCCGGGCCTCGCGATGTTGCCCGAGAAAGATCACGCCGAAGAACTTCACCATCACGTAGCCGGCAATGGCCGCGGCCAGCGCCACGATGGCGGCGCCCAGCGGCAGGAGCATGTTGAGGAACAGCTTCGGCACCTCGTGCGCCGACAGGAAGGATTGCAGCAACAGCCACTCGGACACGAAACCGTTCAGCGGCGGCAGTCCCGCGATGGACAGTGCCCCGATCAAGGTAAGCCAGGCCACCCATGGCATCCGCCGCAGCAGCCCGCCGAGCCTGCCGAGGTTGCGCTCACCGGTGGCGTGCAGAACCGCGCCGGTGCCCAGAAACAGCAGGCTCTTCATCAACGCGTGATTCAGCGCGTGATACAGCACCGCGATCAGCGCGAGGCCGGCCAGCGCGGACATCCCGACACCGCTGAACACGATCGCCAGCCCGACCCCCGTGAACA
>CAYWDZ010000265.1:0-3617 GCA_964456255.1 uncultured Steroidobacteraceae bacterium
CGGACGCGGGCGGTGTGCACAGCACGCGCTGGGGACACCCGGCGAGCGCGGCCGGTACTGCAACCATGATCACGGTGGAGGGCAGGGGCGCTGAACCGGCCGGAACGTAGAGGCCCACCGCGGGAATCGGCCGGTAAATGCGCTCGCAGCGCACCCCCGGCATCACGTCCATGGACAGTGGCGCCGCCAGTTGCGCCGCATGAAAGCGACGCACGTTGTCGATCGCCGTGTCGATGGCGACCAGCTGTTTTGCAGTGAGCTGTCTTTCGGCGGCGTCGAATTCCCCGGGAGTGGCCTGCAGTGACTGCAGCTGTGCGCGATCAAAGCGTGCGGCATAGTCGAGCAGCGCGGCGTCGCCCCTGGTACGCACTTCGCGGATGATGGTGCGCGCGAGCTGTTCGATTTCACCGGCAGATTCCAGGCGCGGCCTGGCCAGCGCCTGCTGGCGCGCGGCGGAATCGGACCTGGTCCAGTCGATGATGGGCAGCATGGTTCAGGCCAGCATCTTTTCGACCGGCAGCACCAGCATGGCGCTGGCGCCGGCAGCCTTGAGGCTTTCCAGCGTTTCCCAGAACACGTTTTCGCGGCACACGGCGTGCACCGCGACCTTGTCGCCCGGACCTTCCAGCGGAATGATCGTGGGCGACTCGCTGCCCGGCAGCAGCTCGCGGATGCGCGGCAGCGCCGAGCGCGGCGCGTGCAGCATGATGTACTTGCTCTCCTTCACCTGCTCGACCCCATCGATGCGCAGCAGCAGGCGCGCGATCCATTCTTCCTTGACCGCAGGCAGCTTCATCGGCGTGCGGATCAGCACCACCTGGCTGTGCAGGATGGTGTGCACCTCGCGCAGGTGATTGGCCTGCAACGTGGATCCGGAGGAAACGAGATCGCAGATGAGGTCGGCGCGTCCGAGCCGTGGGGCGATCTCCACCGCACCGGAAAGCGTGACGATTTCCGCGTCGATGTTGTTCACGCGCAGGAACTCGGCCAGCAGCGCCGGGTAGGTGGTGGCGATGCGCAGGCCGGCGATGGAGGAGAGATCCTTCCAGGCCATGCCCTCCGGTACGGCCAGTGACAGCCGGCAGTGACCGAAGTCCAGCTGCCGCAACACGTCGAAGCGGGCGCTGGCCCCGCGCGCGGCCATCTCCAGCCGCCGCTCTTCGAGTACGTTGAGGCCGACAAGCCCCAGATCGCAGACGTCTTCCTGCACCAGATCCGGGATGTCGTCGTCGCGCACGAACAGCACGTCCAGCGGCAGGTTCTCGCCGAAGCCCATCAGCTGGTCCTTGCCGCGCGACAGCTTCAATCCGCAACGGGCCAGCAGATCCAGCGAGTGGTCAGTGAGCCGGCCGGATTTCTGCACGGCGAGCTTCAGGCGGGTTTCCTTGTCCATGATCAGTTGTTCTCCAGGCGCTTGACCGCCAGCGAATATCCGCCATTGCCGGCGGCCAGATAGCGGGCCACACGCCCGATGGTCGTCAGGCTTACGCCCGTGATGCGATGAATCTCCCGATAGGGCAGGTCCTGCTGCAGGCACTCGACCACGGCCCAGCGATCGGCCATGGCCTGCAGCTCGGCCGGGGTGCACAAGTCGCGCAGGAAGGCGCGCATCTCTTCAGGCGTCTGCTGGGTCAGCAGGGCACCGACCAGGTTGCGCTCGGTCTGGGCTTCATGGCGGGGCGAGAACTGGCGATGGGATTTCTTCATGGGTTTGTACCAATGCGCTAGCACACTAGCACGATAGAACAAAGGTTGGAAGCGCAAAGTTGGTTGCCGCCCTTTGGGGCCTACCCGTAAAATCAAGCCCTTGCACACTCCCAACGGCCAATCCGCGGAGCCTTCCGAAGGCGTCCTCCACATCCGGGGTCCGGCCGCGCTGCACCACGGTGGGGTGCTGCAGGACCTCAAGATCGGCTATTTGCTGCGCGGCGAACCCGGCCAGCCGGTGGTACTGGCCCTGGGTGGCATATCGGCTGGTCGCGAGGTGTTCGACCCGGCTGGTGGGCGCAACGGCTGGTGGCATGAGGTGGTCGGGCCCGGCAAGGCGCTCGATACCCAGCGGATCGCCGTCCTGGGCATGGATTTCATCGGCGGTAGCGGGGCTTCTTCAGGGCCGGTTGCTGGCGGCAGCTTCCCCAGTGTCTCCAGCTATGACCAGGCCGATGCCATCCTGAAGCTGCTGGATCATCTGGGCATCCGCAAGCTGGCAGCCATTGTGGGGGCCTCATACGGCGGCATGGTGGCGTTGGCCTTCGGCGAGCGTTATCCCACGCGCGTGGAGCGACTGATCGTCATCAGCGCTTCGGACTGCGCGCACCCGATGGCCACCGCCTGGCGCAGCATCCAGCGCAATCTGGCCCGACTGGGTCTTGCCACGGGACATCCCAGGGAAACGCTGGAGCTGGCCCGCGCGCTGGCCATGACCACCTACCGCAGTCCCGAGGAATTCGCGGCGCGGTTTCGCAAGCCGCCAACCATGGTTGCAGGCCGGCCCGTGTTCGCGGTGGAGGAGTACCTGCAGGCCCGCGGGCGCGACTATGCCGCGCGCTACCGGCCCGAGTCCTTCATCTGTCTGTCCGAGTCCATCGACCTGCATCAGGTGGATGCCGCGCGCATTGCGGTGCGCACTGAAGTAGTGGCGGTGCGTGAAGATCAACTCGTGCCCATCGCCGACATGCGCGCGCTCACCGCACGCCTGCCGGATGCCGGTCTGCACGAATTTTCCTCACTGTTGGGGCATGATGCCTTCCTCAAGGAAGCCGACCAGCTGCGCGGCGTCCTTTCGCTGACCTATTCCGGAGAATCCCCAAGTGACTGACCGTCCTTCGTTTACCACCCGTTCCGTGCGCGCCGGCCTCGAGTCCGACGATGTCACGGGCGCCGTGGTACCGCCGATCCACCTGAGCTCGACGTACGCCTTCCGTGGCTATGGCGACAAGCGGGCCTACGACTACTCGCGTTCCGGCAATCCCACGCGCGACCTGCTGGGCAATGCGCTGGCGGATCTGGAGGGTGGCGCTGGCGGCGTGATCACGGGAACGGGCATGGGCGCGATCACGCTGGTGGGGCATCTGCTGAAGCAGGGTGCACGCATCGTTGCGCCGCACGACTGCTATGGCGGCACCTATCGCCTGTTCACCGCCTGGAACCAGCGCAATGAAGTGAAGGTGGACTTCGTGCGCTTCGGCAACGCGGCGGAGCTGGATGCGGCGCTGGCAACGAAAGCGGATCTGCTGTGGATCGAGACCCCGAGCAATCCCTTGCTGCGCATCACCGACATTGCCGCGCTGGTCGAAAAGGTGAAGGGCAAGGGCACGATCGTGGTGGTGGACAACACCTTCCTGTCACCGGCTTGGCAGCGCCCGCTGGAACTGGGCGCCGACATCGTCGTGCACTCGACCACGAAGTACATCAACGGCCACAGTGATGTGGTCGGAGGTGCGGCGATCGCCAGGACGAAGGAACTGCACGAACAACTGGCCTGGTGGGCCAATGCTCTGGGCCTGACGGCCGGTGCCTTCGACAGCTTCCTGACCGTGCGTGGGCTGCGCACGCTCGACGCGCGCCTGGCGGTGCACGGCCGCAACGCGGGCGAGCTTGCGCCGTGGCTGGCCAGG
>CAYWDZ010000266.1:0-3599 GCA_964456255.1 uncultured Steroidobacteraceae bacterium
GATGTCCTTCACTTCGGTGAGCTGGCCGTCGACGTACTTCGCGCGCGCCACGGCTGACACGAACGGCTGCCCGTTCTTCGGGTCTTTCGAATAGGAAAGATAGAGGTAGCCATTGCTGGCGAAGCGCGGATGCAGCGCGAGGTGCATGTAGCCATGCAGGATGGCCGGACCCTGTTTGCCCTGGAACAGTCCTGCGGGACCGCCGGGGACCGGCACCACATCGGTGGTTCCCCTGGGGATGCGCTTCATTTCGCCGGTGCGCTGTGCGATGAGCAGGTCACCGTTGGGCAGGAATGCGAGGCCAAAGGGCCAGGGCACGCGTGCCAGCACGGTGACACGAATGTCCTGCTGTTCGGCGGTCTTGTAAGTGAAAGGGCCCGCAGGCAGCGGCTGACCCTCGATGCCGCTGGGTGCCACGGGAAACCCGTCCGGTCCGTTGGGCAGCGCGCGTTGCGCCTGCGCGGCGGTGGCAGTCAGCAGCAATCCCGTCAGCAGCAGCGTCGCGCGGTTCATGGTGCCGGCTCGATGCGCAGGATGGCGCCTTGCTCTTCATCGGTGGCGACGTAGAGCAGGCCGTCCGGTCCCTGCTTCACGTCGCGCACGCGCTGGTGCAGGTCCGTGAGCAGCGATTCGCGGCGGATCTCCTCGAGCTTGTCGTTGAACACCACCCGCTCCACGCGGCCCGTGCCGGAGATCTCGCCGTAGCGCACGCCGCCGACGAACAGGTTGCCCTTCCACTGCTTGAGCACATCGCCGGTGTAGAAGGTGAGCCCCGTCACCGAGATCGAAGGCTCCCAGTACACGATCGGCACTTCGTAGCCGGAGTGCACGGGCTCATTGATCTTCGACTGCCACGGCCCCGGGTAATTGCGCCCGAAGCTCACGATGGGCCAGCCATAGTTCAGGCCCGGCTTGATGATGTTGATTTCATCGCCGCCGTTGGGCCCCATCTCCGCTTCGAAGATGAGGCCGGTTTCCGGATGCACGAACAGGCCCAGCGCGGTGCGATGGCCGAGCGTGTAGATCTCGGGGCGCCAGCCTTCCCTGCCGACGAAGGGGTTGTCCTTCGGTATCGAACCATCATCGTTCAGGCGCAGCATCTTGCCGCCGAGCCAGGTGGGGTCCTGCGCCTTGCCGCCTTCGGTGGTGCCGATCAGCAACTTGCCATCGGCCGTGAAGCCGACCGTGGTCGGGCCGCCGAGGCCTTCGCCGACGAACACGTCCTTTGGATCATGCAGGGCGCCATCGGCATAACGCGCACGCGTGATGGCGATGCTGCGGGCGTTGCTGCCTTCGGCCAGCGGCTTCAGGTACGCGATGTAGACGTAGCCGTTCTGCGCGAACTGCGGATGCAGCGCGATGCCCATGTAGCCGTGCACGCCGGAGCGCAGTGGCATGCCGCCGGCCCTGGGTCCGCCCGGCACGTCGACGAGGCGCGTCGTGCCCTTCGGCATGCGCTTCAATTCTCCCGTGCGCTGCGTGACCAGCATGTCGCCATTGGGCAGAAAGGTGATCGCATAGGGCGCAGTCAGGCGCGCCAGCACCGTCACGCGGATATTCAGCCCTTCGCCGGTGCGATAGGTGAACGGGCCCGCGCCCAGCGGTTCGCTGATGCCGGGTGGCCCCTGTGCGGCAAGCGCCGCCGAACCGCATGCCAGGCAGATGAGGCCAAGGCCGAAGCGCAATGCTTTCATTCAATCCCCCGCAACGATTCTGGTTTGGGCGGCACTATAGCCCTGCATCCACAGCGGCGCGCAAGCCCCGGGTCAGGAGGGCAGGGTGCGACAGAACGTGATGATTGCCGCGGCGTAAGCCGGCGGATCGTCGAGCGCGGCCAGGTGACCGGCCCCGGAAAGTTCCACGCGTCGGGCATCAGTGATGGAGGCCTGCAGTCTGCGTCCTGCGGCCAGCCGTGCCTGGCTGTCACAGGTGCCATTGAGGATGAGTGTGGGTGCAGTGATGGTGCCGAGGTCGGGGGCCCTGGCGCGCGGCACCACATGCTGCAGATCCAGTGCTGGATATCGCCCGACTACCCCTGCAAGCAGCGCGTGCATGGCCGGGTCCGGCGTACGCAGCTGCATCAGGGGGTGCTGCACGATCGCTTCGCGAAGTGCTGCCGGACCCTGTTCGGCCAGCAAGGCACGATAGCGGGCCATGGGTACTTCTGATTCGGCTTCGACAGCCGGGGCCCCCTCCAGTATCAGTGCCCGGGTCCGCTCCGGAACGCGACTCGCGAAATGCAAGGCCAGCCGCGCGCCCTGCGACATGCCAATCAGCACGGGTCGAGCCATCGAGGCTTCGTCCAGCAGAACCAGCAGGTCATCCACATTGCGGTGGATGTCGGGCAATCCGGAAGAAAGTCCGAAGCCCCGACGGTCAAACCGCAATACGGTGAACTGGCTGGTCAACAGCGTACATAGGGGATTCCAGTATTCGAGGTCCAGCGGCCAGCCATGCAGCAGCACGAGGGCAGGGCCGGAGCCAGCGATGCGCCAGCGCAGGCGCGCTCCATTCACTTGCAGGTATTGATCGACCCCGGTTTGCGTTGACATGGGAAGCGGTGGCGACTCACGATACCCGGCCGACGAAATCGCATAGCGAATGGTCTTCCGCCAAGGGGTTCAATCAGAGCATGAAAATCGGTCGCCAGGAGCATCGCAGCTCGGCGCTGTCCACGTCCAATGCCGACACCATCGTGGTACGCGGCAAGGACCTGTGCAACGAACTCATCGGCAAGGTCGGTTTCACGGAATACCTGTGGTTCCTGCTCTCCGGCGAGCTGCCGCAGCCGGCGCAGCGCAAGGTGCTGGACGCCACCCTGGTTGCCATTGCCGAGCACGGCCTCGTGCCCAGTGTGCAGGCCAGCCGCATGACCTATGCCGCCGCGCCCGAAGCCCTGCAGGGTGCCGTGGCGGCGGGGCTGCTGGGCTGCGGTTCGGTAATCCTTGGGGCAGCCCAGGATGCGGGCAAATTGCTGGCCGATGTGGTGGGGCGCGCGCAGGGCGGTGATCTCGCCACAGCGGCGCGCACCGTGGTGACCGAGCTGCGCGCCGCGAAGAAGCCGATTCCCGGATACGGGCATCCCTTGCACAAGGGTGAGGATCCGCGCGCCACGCGCTTGTTCGCCGTGGCCAGCGAAGCGGGACTGCCCGATGCGCATCGTCGCGCGGCGAAGCAGATCGAGGCAGTGCTGCCGGAGATCACCGGCAAGAACCTGGTGATGAATGTTTCCGCGGCAATTCCCGCGGTGCTGCTTGATGCGGGGTTCCCGCTGGGCGCATTGAAGGGCGTGCCGCTGCTGGCGCGCACGGCGAGCCTCGTAGCCCATCTCCTGGAGGAACAGGCGAAGCCCATCGGTTTCGTGCTGTCGCATGCGGCCGCGAAGGCCATCGACTATGACGGTCCGGTGCCGCCGGGCTTTACCCGGGGAGACACGTGAAAGGACTGGATGTATTGAAGGGCGTGAAGATCGTCGAGCAGGGCACGTTCATCACCGGGCCCTGCGCCGGCATCATGCTGGCTGATCTTGGCGCGGACGTGATCAAGGTCGAGAGCCCGGATGGCGACCCGTATCGCGCCTACCAGGGCGGGCAGTATTC
>CAYWDZ010000267.1:0-3583 GCA_964456255.1 uncultured Steroidobacteraceae bacterium
GCGGTTGTCCAGCGCCGACGGCAGGCGAAAGCCGTATTCCACCAGCGTTTCCTTGCGCGAACGGTCACCCTTGTACATCGCACCCAGCTGCGGAATGGTCTGGTGGCTCTCGTCCACGATCAGCAGCGCGTCCGGCGGCAGGTAGTCATACAGGCATGGCGGCGGCTCGCCCGGCTGACGACCCGACAGATAGCGCGAGTAGTTTTCGATTCCCTGGCAGTAGCCGATCTCCTGGATCATTTCGAGGTCGAACGTGGTGCGTTGCTGGAGGCGCTGGGCCTCGACCAGCTTGTTGTTCTCGTACAGCTCGGCCAGGCGCACGCGGAGGTCCTCACGGATCTGGTCGAGCGAAGTCACCAGCCGATCCCGCGGCGTGACGTAATGCGTGCCCGGATAAACCGTGAAGCGCGGAATCCTGCCGTGAACCTGGCCGGTCAGCGGATCGAAGCGCGACAGCTGCTCGATCACCTCATCGAAGAGCTCGACCCGGATCGCATCGCGCTCGGACTCGGCCGGGAAGATGTCGATCACGTCGCCCCGAACCCGGTAGCAGCCCTGGGTGAAGTCGACGTCATTGCGCGTGTACTGCATCTCCGCCAGACGCCTGAGAAGCGCCCGCTGGTCCAGAATGTCGCCGCGCTTCAGGTGCAACACCATCTGCAAGTAGGCCGCCGGATCACCCAGGCCGTAGATCGATGACACCGTGGCGACGATGATCGAATCGCGCCGCTCCAGCAGGGCCTTGGTAGCAGAGAGCCGCATCTGCTCGATGTGCTCGTTCACCGAGGAATCCTTCTCGATGTAGGTGTCGGAGGCCGGCACATAGGCTTCGGGCTGGTAGTAGTCGTAGTACGAGACGAAGTACTCCACCGCATTGCGCGGGAAGAATTCGCGGAACTCGCCGTAGAGCTGCGCCGCCAGCGTCTTGTTGTGCGCGATCACCAGCGTCGGCCGCTGCAGTTTCTGGATGACGTTGGCAATCGTGAAGGTCTTGCCCGAGCCGGTCACACCCAGCAGGGTCTGTGCCGCAAGCCCGCTTTCGATGCCATCGATCAGTCGCGCAATGGCCTCCGGCTGATCGCCGGCCGGTTCGTACTGGGCCGTGAGTTCGAAATGACCGGATGACATGCCAGCCCGGTACTATAGCCGCATGAGCCTCTCGCCAGCCCGCCGCGTACAGCGCGTAAGACCCTCCCCGACCCTGGCCATGACCGCACGCGCAGCCGCCATGAAGCGCGCCGGCAAGGACGTGATCAGCCTGTCGGTGGGCGAGCCGGATTTCGACACACCGGAGCACATTCGTGAGGCCGGTATTGCGGCGATCAGGGCTGGACACACGCGCTATACCAACTCGGATGGTGCGCCGGAACTGAAGGACGCCATCATCGCGAAGTTCAAGCGCGACAATGGCCTTGTCTACGAGCGCAACCAGATCCTGGTTTCAACCGGCGCCAAGCAGACGCTGTTCAACCTGTGCATGGCGGTGGTCAATCCCGGAGACGAGGTCGTCATTCCTGCCCCGTACTGGGTGTCGTATCCCGACATGGTGCTGCTGGCGGATGGTCAGCCGGTAACGCCAATCGGCACCGCTGAACAGGGCTACAAGATCACCCCGCGCCAGCTCGCTGCAGCTATCACGCCGAAGACCCGACTGGTGCTGTTCAACAGCCCGAGCAACCCCACGGGTGCGGCCTACACGCGCGCCGAACTGGCCGCGCTGGGTGAAGTGCTGCTGGAACACCCGCGGGTGCTCATCGGCACCGACGATATCTACGAAAAGATCTACTGGGCCGACGAACCTTTCTCCAGTCTGGCGCAGGTCGTACCGGCGCTGTATCCGCGCACCATCACGATCAATGGCTGCTCCAAGGGCTACGCGATGACCGGCTGGCGGGTCGGATACTGCGGCGGACCGGCTGAGATCGTCGCGGCCATGGCGACCATCCAGGGTCAGTCCACCACCAATGCCTCCAGCATCAGCCAGCAGGCAGCCATCGCGGCGCTCAACGGCCCGCAGGATGAGGTGGCGCGCATGAATGAATCCTTCCGGCAGCGCCACGACTTCTTCGTCGCCGGGCTCAATGCCCTGCCTGGGATCAGCTGCCGGCCAGGCGCCGGCACCTTCTACGCCTTTGCCGATGTCAGCGGCGCCATCCAGCAGCTCGGCCTCCACGATGACAATGCCTTCTGCGAATACCTGCTGAACGAGGCGCTGGTGGCAGGCGTGCCCGGCTCGGGCTTCGGCGCTCCCGGTCATCTGCGCCTGTCATTTGCCACCAGCATGGAAAACCTGCGCAAGGCACTGGATCGCATGGCGGCGGCGCTGGCCCGGGCTCCGGCGCACTCGGCTTGACGGCAGCGGGCGGTTCTTGAAGAATCGCCGCCTCTTTGAGTGGGCCTCGCCCATCTGGTCCCCGGTAGCTCAGCGGTAGAGCGTCGGACTGTTAATCCGTTGGTCGTTGGTTCGATTCCAACCCGGGGAGCCAACCTCAATAAAAACATCACGTTACGCGTTCTTCTTCAGGTAAGCAGAAGAACATGCGGCACTCTGCTTCCCTCTATGTTCTGGGCATGGGCAAGTTCGAGCAGGACGAAGCCGGGTTCCGCTGGTCGGCGGAGCAGTTCAACTCGCGTGGCGGACGGTGACCGATTCGGTCACCACGGCATCCAGCGCGATGTCATGCGGCAATGGGTGGATGGATGCCAGCTCCGTTGCAGCAAAGCCCACGCCGATGGCGTGGAACCGCACCTGCAACGAGCGCAGCAACTCGAGCGTGCGGTCGAAATACCCGCCGCCATAGCCAAGCCGGTAACACTGCCGGTCGAAACCGACCACGGGCGCCAGCAGGACCTGCGGTGTGAAGGTCTCCGGATCAGCCGGCACCGGAATGTTCCAGAAGCCCTTCTCCATCGCAGCGCCCGGGTACCAGCGCCGGAACGCGAGCGGCGCGTTCTTCTCCACCACCACCGGCAGCACGGCGATGTGCCCCGCCTCGTGCAGTGTCCCGAGCAACGGTCTGAGATCCGGCTCCCCGCGCATCGGCCAGTACCAGCTCACGATGGTGCGGGACTTCAACAGGCCGGCTTCCTGGCAGTACTGCCCGACCCGCGCGGCGATCTGCACCCCGGCCTGCTGGCGATCCGCCACCGGCACCTTGAGGCGGGCCTCGATGAGGCGCGAGCGTTCGCTGCGGCGCCAGGCCATGATCTCTGCGCGTGTCTGCATGGTGAGGGTCACGTTGCAATGCCGCGCCCAGCACGTCAATCGCAAGATCCGGGAGGCATGGCGGGTGCCGGCAGGTCATCATGGACCCCGTGGACAAGGGCTCACATCGCGCGCTGATTGATCGTGCCTGCCGGCGCATTGTCACGGCCGAGAGCGCGCCCGATCTGGCAACACTGGCCGCGGAAGCGGGTCTGTCGCCCGGACATTTCCAGCGCCTGTTCAAGTCGGCCGTCGGCCTCTCTCCCAAGCGCTATGCGATGGCACATCGCCAGCAGCGTCTCGGCAGGGCGTTGCGGCGCGCGCCGTCGGTGACGGACGCCATTTACGACGCCGGCTACGTGGCCAGTTCCGCGGCCT
>CAYWDZ010000268.1:0-3552 GCA_964456255.1 uncultured Steroidobacteraceae bacterium
TGCGCCTCCGTGAGCCTGGTGGGCCGCAACATCCGCGGCATCCTGCACGAACTGGGCGACGCCTTCGGCTTCTTCGCCGAGCAGAAGATCTACCTGGTGAGCCAGGCGGCCAACGACCTGAACTTCACCTTCGTGGTGGATGAAGGGCAGGCTGACCGGTTGGTGGACCAGTTGCACGCATTGCTGATCCGTCCCGCACCCGGCGACCGCGCCTTCGGTCCGACCTGGGAGGAGCTGTTCCGCAAGCCCGATGCGCCGGTTGCCGCTGCGACCTGGTGGTGGCAGGACAAGGCGCCGCAGTTGCTTGCCAGCATGGCCGGACGCGATGCGGCATACGTCTACGATGCAGCCACCATTCAAGCCAGTGCGCGCGACCTGCTTGGCCTGGAATCCATCGACCGCGTGCACTACGCCACCAAGGCGAACTGGCACCCGGCGCTGCTCAAGCTGCTGCATGCGGCGGGCGTGAAGATGGAATGCGTGTCCCGCGCGGAACTGGAGCATGTGTTCAGGACCTTGCCTGGAATCGGGCCGGATGAAGTGCTGTTCACGCCGAACTTTGCGCCTCGGGCCGAATACGAGTTTGCGCTGGCCCGGGGAGTCCATGTAACCATCGACAACCTGCATGCGCTGCGCGCGTGGCCGGAGCTGTTCAAGGGCAGGCAGCTGCTGGTGCGTATCGACACCGGCACCGGCCGCGGTCACCACCACCATGTGCGCACCGCAGGCACCTATGCCAAGTTCGGCATTCCCCTGTCGGAAGTGGGGGAGCTCAAGTCGCTGCTTGCGGCCGCCGGTGCCACGGCGTTCGGTGTGCACGCACATACCGGCAGCGGCATCACGGACATCCACAACTGGCTGCAGACTGCCGAACAGCTGGCGGGCGTTGCGCGGGATCTGGGAACCGTCACCACGCTCAACATCGGCGGTGGTTTTGCAGTGCCTGATGCCAACCATCGCGCGCGACTGGACCTGGCCGGGCTCGACAGGTTGCTGACCGGGTTCAAGCTGGCGAATCCTGGTCTGGCGCTCTGGATCGAGCCGGGTCGCTACCTGGTGGCGACTGCCGGCGTGCTGCTGGCGCGGGTGACGCAGCTGAAGCAGAAGGGTGAGCAGGGTTACATCGGTGTTGCCACCGGCATGAATGCGCTGATCCGTCCGGCCCTGTACGGCGCGTTCCACGAAATCGTCAATCTGTCGCGTCTCGGTGAGTCCGGCGTTGGCAGCTTCGACGTGGTTGGACCCATCTGCGAGAGCGGCGACGTGCTGGGACATGACCGGCTGCTGCCGGCCACGCGCGAGGGCGATGTACTGCTGATTGCCAATGCCGGTGCCTACGCGCGCTCGATGGCTTCGACCTACAACCTGCGGCAGCCTCCGGAGGAAGTGGTGCTCGAAGCATGAGTGGAGAACAGCCGGCGGTTGGTGCGCGCAAGGCCGCACTGGCCTTCATCTTCGTCACGGTACTGATCGACATCCTGTCTTTCGGCGTGATCATCCCGGTGCTGCCGGGCCTGGTGCGCGAATTCACTGGCGGCGATTTCGCCGGCGCAGCCCGCTGGGTCGGCATCTTCGGGACGCTGTTCGCCGCAATCCAGTTTCTTTGCTCCCCCATCCAGGGCACGCTGTCGGATCGCTTCGGCAGGCGGCCCGTGATCCTGTTGTCGTGCTTTGGCCTGGGCATGGACTTCATCCTGATGGCGATGTCGAAGTCACTGGGGTGGCTGCTGGCGGCGCGCTGCTTTTCGGGCATGTTTTCCGCCAGCTTCACCACCGCCAATGCCTACATCGCGGACGTGACTCCCGCCGAGAAGCGTGCCCAGGCCTATGGCCTGCTCGGTGCGGCATTCGGTGTGGGCTTCATCATTGGCCCGATCATCGGTGGACTGCTGGGCAGCTGGGATCTGCGCGCGCCATTCTGGTTTGCCGGCAGCCTGTCGCTGATCAACTTCCTGTACGGATGGTTCGTGTTGCCCGAATCCCTGAGCAAGGATAAGCGCACGGCGCGCTTTGACTGGGCCCACGCCAATCCCATCGGCTCCCTCGGGATGCTGGCGCGATTCCCGCATGTGGCTGGTCTGGTCGTGGTGGTGCTGATCGCGAATTTCGCGCACTACGTTTATCCCAGCGTGTCGGTGCTGTTCATGGAATATCGCTTTGGCTGGAACGAGCGCCAGGTGAGCGGGATGCTGGCGCTGGTCGGAGTCTGCAGCGCCATCGTGCAGGCTGGCCTGATCCGGCGGCTGATTCCGCTGCTGGGTGAGCGCCGTACTTTGCTGCTCGGTCTGACCTTCGGGATCTGCGGCTTTGTCACCTTCGGATTCGCCGGGGCAAGCTGGGTGTTTCTGCTCGGCGTGCCGATCAGTGCGCTGTGGGGGTTGGCCGCGCCTGCCACCCAGGCGCTGATCACCAGGCAGGTGACTCCGGATGCGCAGGGCCGGGTGCAGGGCGCGCTGATGTCGCTGGTGGCGCTGGCTGGCATCTTCGCGCCATTGAGCTTTGCCGGCACATTCGGGCTGTTCATCAGCGACCACGCGCCGCTGCACTTGCCCGGCGCTCCGTGGTTGCTGGCCGCTGCGCTGCTCTTCGCAGGGCTGGTGGTGGGCTGGCGCTTCGCGCGAACCGGACCGGTACCGCAATCCTGAGGTGTGCGCTAAGGCTGAGCCCGCTCGCGCGCGCGATGCCGGGCGGCCAGCTCCCCGGCTATCGATTCCAGCGACAGATCACGGGCACGCAACAGCAATGCCAGGTGAAACACCAGGTCTGCCGCCTCGCTGACCAATTCCTCGTTGCCGGCTGATTGGGCTGCCAGCGCGACTTCCACGCCTTCCTCGCCCACTTTCTGCGCCATGCGCTTGAGGCCCGCGGCGTACAGCTTCGCCACGTAGCTGCCTTCCGGACTCTCGGCAATGCGTTTCTCGATGATGTCCTGCAGCTGCGCGAGAAAGGGCAGGCCATCACGGTTGGGCGGCTGACCATCGCCAAAGCAGCTGGGCGTATTGCGATGGCAGGTGGGGCCCACCGGCTCCACGCGCAACAGCAGCGCATCGTTGTCGCAGTCGGCCACCACTGAAACCAGATTCAGCGTGTTGCCCGAGGTCTCGCCCTTCTCCCACAGCGCACGGCGCGAACGGCTGAAGAACACCACGCGCCGTCGCCTGATGGTCTCCTGCAGCGCTTCGCGGTTCAGGTAGCCCAGCATCAGCACCGTGCCGGTCCTCGCGTCCTGCACGACACCCGGCATGAGGCCATTGCCCTTGTTGAAATCCAGGGCGTCGATATCCAGCGTGTCGTCGTTCATGGGCGGATCTCTATGTGGCGCTCGCGAAGATACTTCTTCAGGTCGGGAATGGCGATCTGGCCGCTGTGGAAGACGCTCGCGGCCAGCGCCGCGTCGGCCGCGCGCCTTTCGAACAGTTCGGCGAAGTGCTCGGGAGCGCCGGCCCCGCCCGAAGCCACCAGTGGCACGCTGCACACGGCACGTACCGCGGAGAGCTGCGCGATGTCGTAGCCGCGCTTCACGCCATCGCTGGCCATGCAGTTGAGCACGAT
>CAYWDZ010000269.1:0-3518 GCA_964456255.1 uncultured Steroidobacteraceae bacterium
CGCGGATCATGTCGGCGGCCTTCTCGGCGATCATCACCACGCCGGCATTGGTGTTGCCGCCGACCACATGCGGGCAGATCGACGCATCCGCCACGCGCAGGCCCGCGATGCCACGCACGCGCAGTTCGGCGTCCACCACGGCCTGATCATCCGCCCCCATGCGGCAGGTGCCAACCGGATGATGCACCGAGGCCGCGACACGACGAATGTAGGCGGTGAGGGCAGCGTCGTCGGTGACTTCGGGTCCCGGTGTGACTTCAATGGCGGCATAGCGCTTGAAGGATTCGGCGGCGAACAAGCGGCGCGCCAGCTTCAGGCCAAACAGCAATGGCTTGAGGTCGGCGGCCTCCGACAGGAAGTTCGCGGCGACGCGTGGCGCCGCCAGCGGGTCGCTGCTGGTCAGGTGCACCCGGCCGCGGCTGGCCGGATACAGCCCGACGCTGCTGATCGCGAAGCCGTGGCCGAGAGGCAGCGGAAACAGGTTGCGATTGCGGCGCGCGGGCTGGAACACCACCTGCAGGTCGGGGCGATCCGTGGCGAAGGGGGTGCGGATGAATGCGGTGGATTCGAACAGGTTGCTGGCCAGCGGACCCTCGCGCCACAGTGCGTACTGCAGGAGGTTCCACAATGCGCGATGCGCGGTCTGGAAGGAAAGGCCGTAGGAGAGCGTGTTGCGCGTCTCCATCAGGATCGAGATGGCGAGGTGATCGTGATAATTACCACCGACACCGGGCAGGTGGTGCTTCACCCTGATGCCGTGGCTCGCGAGCTCGTATTCGTCGCCGATGCCGGAGAGCATCAGCACCTGCGGCGATTGCACGGCACCGGCTGCCACGATCACCTCGCGGCGCGCACGCAGGCGGCCCTTGCCCGAGGCCAGTTCCACGCCGGTCGCCTGGCCGTTCTCGATCATCACCTGCGCGACCGGCGAATCGGTGAGCAGGGTCAGGTTCGGTCGCGACAGCGCCGGATGCAGGTAGGCATTGGCGGTGGAATCGCGCCGGCCATTGCGGATGGTGCCCTGGCGCAGGCCGTAGCCCTCCGGGTTCGGCCCGGTGAGATCAGCGCTGCGCGGATACGTGCCCAGCGACTCGAACGCGGACAGGAACGCCTGGTTCAGCTTGTTGGGACGCTCGATGTGCCGCACGTTGATCGGGCCGTCGTGACCGTGGTACGGCGAATCCACCAGGTCCTGGTTGTGCTCGGAGCGGATGAAGTAGGGCAACACCTCGCGCCAGCTCCAGCCCTTGCAGCCGGCATTGGCCCAGTCGTCGAAGTCCAGCGGGTTGCCGCGGAAGTAGGCCATGCCATTGATGGACCCCGAGCCGCCGACCACGCGGCCGCGCGGCAGCGGAATCTGGCGGTCGTCCAGATTGGCCTGCGGCTCGGTCATGAAGCGCCAGTTGAGCGTTGGCCGCGAGATGGCCACGCCGACCAGCGCAGGTACCTGGATCGTCGGATGCGTGTCGCGCGGGCCGGCCTCGATCAGGCACACCGTGATGTCCGGATCCTCAGACAGGCGCGCCGCCAGCACGCAGCCGGCCGTGCCGGCGCCGACGATCAGGTAGTCGAACTCGCGCGCCTCGCTCATCCCCCGCTCCGTGGCTATGCGCGTTGTGCTCGCCGTGCGAGTACCGCGGGTGCAGTCTCGCGCAGGAACAATGCGACCACGCCGACACTGATCGAGACTCCGGCGAGGATCCACATGGCTGCGCCCAGTCCGAAGGCGTCACCGATCCACCCCGCGATGGGCGGCCCGAATACACCGCCAATGACCTCGCTGATGCCCATGGTGAGGCTGAGCGCGGTGGCGGTGAGGGCGCGCGGCACGATCTCCGACGGGATGGTGGCCATGGCCAGCGGGAATACGCCGGTCACTGCGGCGCCGGCCGCGAACGCGAAGTAGTACGGCATCGGCGAACTCGATTCGATCAGCAGCGCGCCGAGCGGCATGATGGCCCCGAGCGCGCCGGCCACGATCGCCACGGGCTTGCGGCCGAGCACGTCCGAGAGCCCCGGCACGATGAAGGCGATGGCGATCGATGCAAAGCCCATCGCGGACATGATGTGGCTCATGGTCGTCGAGTCGAATTGACGGTTCTGGACCAGGTACAGCGGCATGAAGCTGCTGAAGATCACGAAGTAGGCCACCAGCAGGATGGACAGCAGGATGCACACCACCATGGTGGGATCCACCAGCAGCTTGCGTGCGTCGGCCACCGTCGGCTTCGGCCGGCCTTCGACCTCCCTGGGTTCGCGCACCCACAGGCCGATCACCAGCGCCATCAGGAAGCCCGGCAGAGCGACAAGGTAGAAGGCATTGCGCCAGCCGAACTCATTGGCCATCCACACGACAATGATGGGGCCGAGGCTGTTGGCGAGCAGGTTGGCGCCGAAGTTCTGCGTGATGCCCTGCGCGAGACCGCGGCGTTCCGGCGCGACCTCGGCGGCGATCAGGGTCTGGGTGATCGGCATGATGCCGCCCTCGGCCACGCCCATGATCATGCGTGCGCCCAGCATCATCAGGAAGGTGGGCGCGATGCCCGAGAGCACGGAGGACAGCGCGAACACCAGCGTGGCAACGATCAGGATGGCCTTGCGGTGCCCGAAGCGGTCCGAGAGGCTGCCCATCGTGAGACCGGAAATCGCCCAGGCGAGGGAGAAGGCGCCACCGATCAGTCCGATCTGCGTGTTGGTCAGATGCAGATCCGGCTGGATGAACGAAGTCAGGAAGCCGAACGCATTCCGGTCGAAGAACACCACGCCGAAGTGGATGCTCAATATGCCGATGAGCGTCCACTGATATCTCTTGCTGGCAGTCATCTTTCCCCCGATATCTTGTTGTCGTTATGGCGTGAGCAGGCTTCAGCCGCCGCCGAACAGGTTGGCGATGTAGTGGCTGTCCATGTACTCGCGGATGCGCCAGACCAGGCCATCCTTCAGTTCAAAGGCCCAGGCGTAGTGGTTGTCGTACACGCGACCATCGGGCAGCTTGCCGATGGCGCGCGATTCACACATCACGTAGTCCCCATCGGAGAGGATCTTGTTGACCGTGGTCTTCGGGTCGCCCGGCACGAACATGCCGCGTACCGGGGCGAGGAACTGGTCCACGATGACATCGCGCGGCGCGTGCACGCCGGCGCCGGGGATGTCCTTGACCATCGGGCGCCATTCGGCGTCCGCATGCAGCGTGGCGCGGATCGCCTCGAGTTCACCGCTCGACAGGATGCGGAAGAAGTCGAGGATGGTCTGTTCCTGCCGGTTCTTCGCGACGGCGGCCATCTACTTGCCCGCCGCGTCGATTTCAGCGAAGGCCTCGCGCGCGATGCGCGTGCTGTCGATGCCGGCCGGCACGCCGCAGTACACCGCCACCTGCAGCAGGATCTCGCGGATCTCGGTGCGCGAGAGGCCATTGTTCAGTGCGGCTTTCACGTGCAGCTTCAGTTCATGCGGACGGTTCAGTGCGCTGATCATGCCGAGGTTGATGATGCTGCGCTCCCGCAGCGTGAGGCCGGGCC
>CAYWDZ010000270.1:0-3457 GCA_964456255.1 uncultured Steroidobacteraceae bacterium
AAGGCATGCGCAGGCTGCAGCACGGGCTGATGCTGGATGGCGTGCGCCTGAAGCCGGCACAGGTGTCCTGGCAGAACCAGGACCAGCTGCGCTTCGTGCTGCGCGAGGGGCGCAAACGCCAGATCCGCCGCATGTGCGAGCTGGTGGGGCTGTTCGTCACGGGGCTCAAGCGCGTGCGCAGCGGCAATGTGCCACTGGGTGGCCTGCCCGTCGGCAAGTGGCGTTATCTACGCCCCGACGAGAGATTCTGAGACCTGTAAGATTGCCCCATGGCAGCCAGTCACATCTACAAGATCGTGTTCGTCAATCAGGGCAAGGTCTACGAGATCTTTGCCCGCAAGGTCAGCCATGGAGCGATGCTGGGTTTCGTCGAAGTGGAGGAGCTGGTGTTCGGCGAACGCTCCAGCGTGGTGCTCGATCCTTCCGAGGAGCGGATCAAGGCCGAGTTCGAGGGCGTGAAGCGCACCTACCTGCCCATGCACTCGGTGCTGCGCATCGACGAAGTGCGCAAACAGGGCGTCAGCAAGATCAGTGCCTACGAAGGCTCGAACGTCACCCAGTTCCCCATGCCCGTGTACACACCGGGCGACAGCAAGAAGTAGCCCATGAAGCGCACTGCGCTCATCGTGATCAGCGCCCTGCTGCTGGCCAGCTGCGCATCGACCCCGCAAGTGCAGGAGCCGCTGGCCCCCATCCGTGTGGCCGGCGCGCGCTGGATCGAACTGTCGCCGGTGGTGGTGGCGGCCAACAGCTTCTACCCGCAGAAGCTGGACGTGCCTTCCGGGGGCGTGGCCAGCATCACGCGCGGGGATGCCGACGTCGCCACCAATGCGGAAACGCAGTTGCTGCGCGAGTCCGTGAACAATCCGGACCTGCGCATCATCGCGACGGTGTCTGAAAGCTTCTACCGCCTGGTGGCGCGGCGCTCGGCGGGCATCAGCAAGCTGGCAGACCTCAAGGGCAAGCGCGTGCTGGCGCCGCGCCTCACGTCGGCGCATTACTACCTGGTGGCCATGCTGGAAAGCGCCGGCCTGAAGGAAGAGGACGTGACCCTGGTGAGCCTGCCTGCAGCACAGCCTGGCCAGCCTGCCGAGAAGTTCCGCTATGCCGAAGCGCTAGTCCGCGGCGATGCGGATGTCATCGCCATCTTCGAGCCGGAGCCGGCCGAGGCCGTGCGGCGGCTGGGCAACGATGCCATCGTGCTGCAGGACAAGAAGGTGTATCGCGAGGCGTTCAACCTGCATGCGCGGGCCACGGACCTTGCGGACCCGGCGAAGCGCCGCGCCATCGTGAGATTCGTGCGCGCCATGGCCGACGCCACCAAGGCATTGAAGAAGGACCCGAAGCCTTACCTCGAGCACATCTCCAGCGTGATCGGCTTCAGCGTTGAGCAGATCGGCTGGGGCTGGCCGGAAACCGAATTCCCGGTGAAGATCATCCCGGACATGCTGGATGTGCTGGAGCGCGAGGAGTTGTGGGTGGCGAAGGCCAGCAATCGCGCACCGCGCCCTCGCGCGGAGCTGGCGAAGTTCATCGACCGGTCGGTGGTGGACGAGGCACTGGCGTTGCGGTAGCTACTTGCGGCGCGACAGCTCTGCAGGCTTGAACCAGGTGTCCGTCATCTGCTGGTTCAGGTCCGCCAGCGCCAGCTGCAGGCGGTCCACTTCGGCATGCAGGGCCGCATTGTCCATCTTCGCCACATCCATCCGTACCAGCCCCTCGCTGACTTCGCGCAGCTTCTGCACCACCGGCTGGCCGCGCGGCAGGCCGTCCAGGCAGCGCTCCAGTTCCAGCAGACAGTGACGAACGGAACGCGGGAACTCCGCGTTCTGGAACAGGAATGAAAGCACGTCCGGGCCACTCATGCGGCGACGGACATACTGCTGATACATCTGGTAGCCCGAGACCGAGCGCAGCGTGCTCATCCACAGCGTGTTGTCGTAGGGCCTGAGGCGTTCCCGGCTCTGCAGCAGGCTGGCCACCGCCACATCGATGATGCGCGTACACATGTCGGCGCGCTCCACATGGGTGCCGATGCGCATGAACAGGAAGGCCTCGCCATGACTCATGGTGTCGTGGAGCAGGCCGCGGATCTGCTGGATGCGTCCGATGATCTCGCTGAGTATCTCGTGGCGGCGGCGCTGCCCGACCGCCCACTTGAGCTCCGCCTTCACGAACAGATACAGCTCGTTCACGCTCTGCCAGGCTTCGGTGGGGATGATGTCGCGCGTGGTGCGGAAGTTCTCGCGCGCCTGACTCACGGCCAGGATCAGCGAACCAGGCGAGTCTTCATCGGTCAGGAGCAACTTGAGCAATTCGCGCTCGCTGACTTCGCCGCGGCGGCGCGGCAGCGGCAGCCCGATGACCTGCAGGGCCAGCTTCCACGAGATGCCGGTGCTGCGCGGCAGATCCAGCATGAGCTGGGTGTGCACGTCGATCAGCCGCGCCACGTCTTCGGCGCGCTCCAGGTAGCGGCCCGCCCAGTAGACCCGCTCGGCGACGCGCGACAGCATCAGCCGCGTCTCCGTCTTGCCGGCCTGGCGGACTCCGCCGCCTCGACGATCCACGTGTCCTTGCTGCCGCCGCCCTGCGATGAATTCACCACCAGCGAGCCCCGGCGCAGCGCCACCCGCGTGAGTCCACCCGCTGTCACCGTGGTGGTCTCGCCCTGCAGGATGAAGGGGCGCAGATCCACATGGCGGGGTTCGAGCCTGCCCTCGACCAGCGTCGGCACGGTCGAAAGCGTCAGCACGGGCTGTGCAATGTAGTTGCGCGGTTGCGCCTTCACGCGCGGCGCGAACTCCTCGCGTTCCTTCTTGCTGGCGTGGCTGCCGACCAGCATGCCGTAGCCACCGGATTCGTTGGCGGGCTTGACCACGAGCTTGTCGAGGTTCGCCAGCACGTATTCCAGCTCTTTCGGATCACTGCAAAGGTGCGTGGGCACATTGGGCAGGATGGCTTCTTCGTCGAGGTAGTAGCGGATGATCTTCGGCACATACGCATACACGACCTTGTCGTCCGCGACGCCCGAGCCCGGCGCATTGGCGAGGCTCACATTGCCGGCCCGCCACGCCCGCATGATCCCCGGCACGCCCAGCACCGAATCCGGCTCGAAGCATTCGGGATCGAGCGAGGTATCGTTGATGCGGCGGTAGATCACGTCGACCCGCTCCAGGCCGGACACGCTGCGCATGTACACGCAGTCGTCATCGCCGACCACCAGGTCACTGCCCTCCACCAGTTCCACGCCCATGCGCTGCGCGAGGTAGGCATGCTCGAAGTACGCCGAGTTGTAGATGCCGGGCGTCAGCACCACCACTTCGGGGCGCTCCACCGGACGTGGCGAGAGCGAGTTCAGCATGTCGAAGAGCTGCGAGGTGTAGTCACCGACCGAGCGGATGCTGGTGGAACTGAACAGCTCCGGGAACACGCGCTTGGTGATGATGCGGTTCTCGAG
>CAYWDZ010000271.1:0-3418 GCA_964456255.1 uncultured Steroidobacteraceae bacterium
CCTGTGGATCAAGTGCCCGGCCTGCGATGCCGTGCTCTACCGCGCCGAGATCGAGCGCAATCTGCATGTCTGCCCCAAGTGCAGTCACCACATGCGCATGCATGCGCGTGAGCGCCTGCAGAGATTCCTCGATCCCGACTCGATGGTGGAGCTGGGCGCGCAGGTACTGCCGGAGGATCCGCTGCGCTTCAAGGACAGCAAGCGCTATCGTGATCGCATCGCGGCTGCCCAGAAGAGCACGGGCGAGAAGGACGCACTGGTGGCCATGGCGGGTCGCCTGCACGGCGAACCGGTCGTGGCCACGGCGTTCGAGTTCGGCTTCCTGGGCGGATCGATGGGTTCGGTGGTGGGCGAGCGCTTTCACCGTGCCGTCATGCGTGCGATCGCCGATGGCGCGCCGCTGGTGTGTTTTTCCGCTACTGGCGGAGCACGCATGCAGGAGGCCCTGTTTTCGCTCATGCAGATGGCCAAGACCAGTTCCGCGCTGGCGCGCCTGGCGCAGGCCAGGCTGCCCTATGTTTCGGTGCTGACTGATCCGACAACAGGCGGCGTTTCTGCGAGCCTGGCCATGCTGGGTGACATCAACATCGGCGAGCCACGGGCACTGATCGGATTTGCCGGTCCGCGGGTCATTGCGCAGACCGTGCGCGAAACCCTGCCGGAGGGGTTCCAGCGCAGCGAATTTCTGCTGGAAAAGGGCGCCCTGGACCTGATCATGGACCGGCGTGACCAGCGCGACCAGATCGCGCGCCTGCTGCGCGCATTGATGCGCAAGCCGGCACTGGTTCTGGCCGAAGCCTGACGCGGGTACCCCCATGAATGCTGCGCGCAGCCTCGGCGACTGGCTGCGGGTTCAGGAGACTGTTCACGGGCCGGGCATCGATCTGGGTCTGACGCGTGTACGGGCCGTGGCCGAACGCATGCAGCTGCTGCCCTTCGCGCCGCGCACCATCATCGTGGCAGGCACCAACGGCAAGGGATCCACCGTTGCATGCCTGGAAGCCATGCTCAGGGCGTGCGGTGTCCGGGTTGGCGCATTCACCTCGCCCCACCTTATCCGCTACAACGAGCGCATTCGTGTGGACGGGGCGGAAGCTTCCGATGCCGAACTCATTGCCGCCTTCGAAGCGATTGATGCCGCGCGCGGGGAAATCACGCTGACCTTCTTCGAGTACAACGCATTGGCGGCGCTCCAGGTATTCAGGGCGCGGGCCGTGGAAGTGGCGATTCTGGAAGTTGGTCTCGGGGGCCGGCTGGACGCCGTGAATATCGTCGATGCAGAAGCCGCGATTGTCTGTTCCATCGGCCTGGACCATGCCGATTGGCTTGGTACGGACATCGAGGTGATCGGACGCGAGAAGGCGGGGGTGTTTCGTTCCGGGGCCATCGCGGTAGTGGCGGATACCGACATGACGCCGTCGGTGGAGCAGGAAGCCAGGCGAATTGGCGCGCGCGTCCTGCGTGCCGGGCACGACTACAGCTGGCAGGTCATGCCTGACGGGCACTGGAGCTTCGCCACGGGAGCGTTCCGCTTGCCGTCATTGCCGGCGCCGGCGCTGCCGGGAATTGCGCAACACGCCAATGCTGCCGCCAGCCTGGCCACTTTGCAGGCCATGGGCCTGGTGACGGCCCAGCATGAAACACAGCTGGCGCGTGCGCTGCGCAGGCTGGAGCTTCCGGGGCGCTTCCAGATCCTGCCCGGCAAGGTGGAGTGGATTCTGGATGTGGCCCACAACGAGGCGGCTGCACGAGTGCTGGCACGTAATCTCGCCGGCCGCAGGGTGGCCGGGCGGACACTGTGTGTGGCGGCGATGCTTGGGGACAAGGACATCGCAGCGGTGGCGCGTGAGCTTTCCCCCCAGGTGGACAGCTGGGTCCTGTGCGGCATTGATGCGCCGCGCGGCCTTGCTGCGCAGGCATTGTCCCATCGCTCGCCACTGTTTGCCGGCGCCAGGCTGGCGCGGGACATTGCCGTGGGCATGCGCATGGCGGCGGAGGCTGCGAGGCCTGGCGATCGCATCGTCGTCTGCGGATCCTTTCTGGCCGTGGCACCAGCCATGCAGCAGCTCGGTATCTACTGAACGTGATGCGCTAACATCTCGGCGCATGAGCGGGCGTTCGCGTTACTGATCGCGGTGGAAGCTTCCACCAAAGAAAGATTGACCGGAGCACTGATCGTGGTGCTGGCGCTGATCATTGTTGCCCCGGAAGTGCTGCTGGGGCGCCGGACTCCCGAGCGGGGTACGCCGCCGGCGCAGAATCCCGAAGACGGTGCCCCGCTGCAGACTTTCAGCATCGAACTGGATACCTCTCGCGCTGATCCGGCGACTGTCCCGGAGGTGCCGGCAGCCGCAGCTGCCGAAGTCGCAGCTGTGCCGCCACCTGTCACCGAGGACGCACCACCACTGGTCGGTGCCCCCGCTCCGGAGCCAAAGACTGCTGCCGGCGCCGACGGCGGGCCGCAGGCACAGCAGCCGGCCAGGCCAGGCGCACCTTCCAGGTCATCGGCAGCCGCTGCATCAGGCAGTTGGTGGGTGCAGGTCGGCAGCTTCTCTTCGAATGACAATGCAAAGCGCGAGGCCCAGAAGCTGCGAGATGCCGGATACACGACGCAGGTTTCCGCGACCCGCCGGGCTGGCAAGGATCTGTATCGCGTATGGGTGGGACCCGTGGCGGATCGGGAAGCGGCCATGGTGCTGCGGGCGCGCCTGGTTGCCGCCGGCCTCAGCAACCCTACGCTGGTCGCACCTTAATTGTTCCCGTGCGTGTAGAATCCGCGCTGCGCTGCTCTGACAGAATGGCGGCAAGGAGCGCGGTTCTCGCAACAAGATGGTCACGCTCGATTACATCGTCCTGGCGGTGATTCTGTGCTCCGCCGTGGTCGGCGCCTTTCGCGGCTTCCTCAGGGAAGTCATCTCCGTGATCTCCTGGATTCTGGCGTTCTGGCTCGCCTGGAGATTCGCCCCTTCACTGGCGCCAAAGTTTGGCGGTGCGCTGCAGGATCCGGTCTACGGCGTGTGGGCAGCCCGCGGGCTCATCTTCCTGCTGGTGGTCATCGCCGGATACATCCTCGGTGCCGTGGTGAACCATTTCGTGCGCCTGTCGATGTTCAGCGGGCTGGATCGTCTGCTCGGTTTCCTGCTGGGTGTGGTGCGTGGCCTGGTCGTGATCGGCGTGGCCATCATGCTGGCGCAGGCGTTGCGGCTCGATGACGAGACGTGGTGGAAGCAATCGCGCCTGGTTGCAGCCCTGCAGCCGCTGGCCGGGATGCTGCGTGCGCTGGGTGGTGACCATCTGCCCGCAGGCATCGCTGGCGAAGAATAGTCCGGAGGACACATGTGCGCTATCGCAGGCATCGTCGGTCGCAGTCCGGTCAACCAGCAGCTCTATGACGCGCTGACGGTGCTGCAGCATCGCG
>CAYWDZ010000272.1:0-3397 GCA_964456255.1 uncultured Steroidobacteraceae bacterium
CACCGCCACGGCGCGGCGATCCTCCCCGCGTCGCGCGGCCGCCACGGCCATGCCCAGGGCGGCACTGACCGAGGTGCTCGAATGCCCGGTGCCGAAGGTGTCGTACTCGCTTTCGCCGCGATCGGGGAACGGGGCGAGGCCGTCCTTCTGCTTGATGGTGCCGAGCGCATCGCGCCGGCCCGTCAGCACCTTGTGCGGGTAGGCCTGGTGGCCCACGTCCCAGACGATGCGGTCGCGCGGTGTGTCGTAGACGTAGTGGAGCGCAATCGTCAGTTCCACCGTGCCGAGGCCCGCTGCAAAGTGGCCGCCGCGCGTGGCCACGGTGCGGATCAGGAACTGTCGCAGCTGGTCGGCCACCTGCGGCAGGTCTGCCGGAGCGAGGGCGCGCAGGTCCGCGGGTGAGGAGATGCGCTCGAGCAGGGACGGGCCCTCTGGATTCATGCCCGTGATTTTACACGGCAACGCCCGCCGCTCCTGCGTGGAGATTGCGTGGAGTTCAGTGGTCGCGGTTCACGACGAAATCCGCCAGCGCGGTCAGCTCGCCGGCGCGCGGGCCCAGGGCGGCGAGCGAGGTGACCGCGGCGTCGCGGTGCCGGCGGGCCAGCAATGTGGCCTGTTCCAGCCCGAACAGGCTCGGATAGGTAGGTTTGCCCTGCGCGGCGTCCTTGCCGGCGGTCTTGCCCAGCGCCAGTGTTTCGCCGGATACATCCAGGACATCGTCCTGGATCTGGAATGCCAGCCCGAGTTCGGCGCCATAGCGCTCGAGCGCCGCATACTCATTGCCCCTGGTGATGCCCGCGGCGATCGCGCCGAGCAGCACACTGGCCTGGATCAATGCACCGGTCTTGCGCCGGTGCATGGCCTCGATGCCCGCTGCATCCAGCCGCTGACCCACTGCCTCCAGATCGATGGCCTGGCCACCGGCCATGCCGGCCGTGCCGATGCCCCGCGCCAGCACCTGCACCTGCTGCAGACGCGCGGCGGTGCCCAGCAGGCTGGCGTCATCGCCGCCTAGTACCTCGAATGCCAGTGCCTGCAGTGCGTCGCCGGCCAGTACGGCCGTGCCTTCGTCGTAGGCCTTGTGACAGGTCGGGCGGCCACGCCGCAGGTCGTCGTCATCCATCGCTGGCAGGTCGTCATGGATCAGGCTGTACGCGTGGATGAGTTCAACCGCTACCGCGGCGTCATCGAGCAGGGCCGGGGCTGCGCCCAATGCCGCGCCGGTTGCATAGACCAGCACCGGCCGCAGCCGTTTGCCGCCGCCCAGCGTGCTGTAGCGCATGGCGGATACCAGGCGTGCCGTGCCCGGATCTGCCGGCTCCAGCCGGCGCATGAGCTGTCCTTCGACACGCGCGCGCCATTGCTGGACGCACGCGTCGAGATCCGGATGATCAGTCATCGTCGCGCTGGGAATCCGGATCGAAGCCGGCCGTGCCACCATCCTGCAGCAGGATCTCCACACGCTGCCGCGCCGCGGACAGCTGGCCATGGCACTGGCGGGTGAGTGCGACGCCCTGTTCGAACAGCGCGAGGGATTCAGCCAGCGGCAGGTCGCCGCGCTCGAGCTTTGCGATCAGCGTTTCGAGCTCCTGCAGGGAATTTTCAAAATCGGGCGCGGTGCTTTCGCTGCGGGCTTTGCGCGTCATGCCGCGAAGTCTAGCGGATGCCCTGCCGGTTGCCATGTAGAATCGCCGCCGCGATGGGCAATTCCTACAGTGCTTCAGACATCGAGGTTCTTTCCGGCCTCGAACCGGTGCGGCGTCGCCCGGGCATGTACACCGATACCACGCGTCCCAATCACCTGGCCCATGAGGTGATCGACAACAGCGTTGACGAAGCCCTGGCCGGCCATTGCGATCTGATCGAGGTCACGCTGTTCAAGGATGGCTCGCTGCAGGTGGCCGACAATGGCCGCGGCATGCCGGTGGACATCCATCCGAAGGAGAAGCTCTCGGGCGTCGAGCTGATCCTCACCAGGCTGCATGCCGGTGGCAAATTCAACGACTCGAACTACCAGTACTCCGGCGGCCTGCACGGCGTGGGCGTGTCGGTGGTCAACGCCCTGTCGAGACAGCTGGAGTGCTGGGTCAAGCGGGGCGGCCACGAATACAACATCAGCTTCCGCAATGGCCAGTTGAGCTCGAAGCTCGAGGAAATCGGCACGGTCGGGCAGAAGAACACCGGCACCACCGTGCGTTTCTGGCCTGATCCGAAGTTCTTCGACTCGGATCGCTTCGCGCCGGCTGAGCTCAAGCACACGCTGAAGGCCAAGGCCGTGCTGTGCCCGGGTCTGCGCGTGCGCTTTGACAACGAGGCCACCGGCGAGAAGGACGAGTGGTTCTACACCGGCGCGCTGTCCGAATACCTGATCGAACAGATCGGCAAGGTGGACCGGCTGCCGCAGGAGCCGCTCACCGGCAAGCACGGGTCCGAGCGCGATGCGGTGGAATGGGCGCTGGCCTGGGCGCCGGACCTGCCGGCCTTCATTGCCGAAAGTTACGTGAACCTGATTCCCACCTCTGGTGGCGGCACGCATGTGAATGGCCTGCGCTCGGGCGTTGCCAATGCCGTGCGCGAATTCGCCGAGTTCCGCAACCTGCTGCCGCGCGGGGTGAAGCTCACGCCCGAGGATGTCTGGAACGGTGTCTCCTTCGTGCTTTCCATCCGCATGAAGGATCCGCAGTTCGCGGGTCAGACCAAGGAGCGTCTCGGCTCGCGCGAAGCTGCGGCGCTGGTCGATGGCTATGCGCACGATGGCACCTTGCTGTGGCTGAACCAGCACCCGGATGCCGGCGAACGCATCGCGCAGTACGCCATCGAGAATGCCCAGGAGCGCCTGAAGGCCGCGCAGCGCGTGCAGCGCAAGCGCGTCGTGGCTGGTCCGGCGTTGCCGGGCAAGCTCGCCGACTGCACCTCGCAGGACCCGGCGCGCTCGGAACTGTTCCTCGTCGAGGGTGACTCGGCCGGCGGCTCGGCCAAGCAGGCGCGCGACCGCAACACGCAGGCGGTGATGCCGCTCAGGGGCAAGATCCTCAACACCTGGGAGCTGGAGCACGGCCAGGTGGCCTCATCCGAAGAAGTGCACAACATCAGCATTGCGATCGGCGTGGATCCGGGGTCGTCGAATCTCGAGGACCTGCGCTATCACAAGATCTGCATCCTGGCGGATGCCGACTCCGACGGTCAGCACATCGCCACGTTGTTGTGTGCGCTGTTCCTGCGGCACTTCCGGCCGCTGGTGATGAACGGCCACGTGTTCGTGGCGATGCCGCCGCTGTACCGCATCGATGCCGGCAAGACGGTGGGCTACGCGCTGGACGATGCCGAGCGCGACGCGTTCATCCAGAGCATTGCCGGCCGCGCGAAGCCGGTGGTCACGCGGTTCAAGGGCCTGGGC
>CAYWDZ010000273.1:0-3371 GCA_964456255.1 uncultured Steroidobacteraceae bacterium
TGCAGGCCTTCCTGGTGCTGGGCGCCGACGTGCAGGTGGCGCGCAACGACGAGATCACCGTGGAAGAGGCGCTGCGCATGAGCGATGTCACGCACCTGTGCATCTCGCCCGGGCCCGGCACACCGCGCGATGCGGGGGTCTCGATGGCGATGATCCGCGCCTTTGCCGGCAAGCTGCCGGTGTTTGGGGTGTGCCTGGGGCACCAGTCGATCACCGAGGTGTTCGGCGGCAATGTGGTGCGCGCGGGCAGGCTCATGCATGGCAAGACTTCGATCATCAAGCACGATGGCAGGACGCTGTTCGAAGGCCTGCCGCAGCCGCTGGAAGTGGGGCGCTACCACTCGCTGATTGCCGAGCCCGCATCCGTGCCCGCTGAACTTGAAGTCAGTGCCATCACGCCGGAAGGCGAGATCATGGCCGTGCGGCATCGCAAGTACACCATCGAGGGGGTGCAGTTCCATCCCGAGAGCGTGCTCACGCCGCAGGGCCCGGCGCTGATGGGCAACTTCCTGAAGCTCACCAACGCGGTGCGCGAAGCATGAGCGCGGATCTGGCACAACTGCGCGGCTGGCTCGATGGCCTGCTCGAGAAGCGCTCGCTGGCGATGGAAGAAGCGCGGGCGTTGATGGTGGCGCTCACCGATCCGGAATTGCCGCCGGCGCTTGCCGGTGCGCTGCTGGCCGCGATACGCGCCAAGGGACTGACCGGCGATGAGCTGCGAGGTTTTGCGCTCGGCATGCGATCGCTGGCGCGCCGGCCGGCGATTCCCGCGCAGCACATCGCCGGTGCGGTGGACATCGTCGGTACCGGCGGCGACAAGTCAGGCAGCTTCAATCTTTCCACCGGTGCTTCCTTGCTCGCGGCTGCGGCCGGGCTCACCGTGATCAAGCATGGCAACCGCTCGGTCTCGAGCAAGGCGGGCAGCGCCGATGTGCTCGAAGCGCTGGGCCTCACGCTGCCGCTGGACGAGGAACGCGCAGCCGCCTGCCTCAAGGCCACCGGCTTCACCTTCCTGTTCGCGCCGCATTACCACCCGGCGATGAAGGCCATCGGGCCGGTGCGCGCGGCGCTGGGTGTGCGCACGGTGTTCAACATCCTGGGGCCGCTGAGCAATCCGGCGGAACCTCCTTTTCATGTGATCGGCGCATTCAACGAGCCCACCGCGCGGCTGATGGCCGAGGCATTGTCCGGCCTGCCCATCGAACGCGCGTTCGTGATCCATGGCGCGGCGGGCTGGGACGAACCCTCGCCGCTGGGCCCGTTCCACCTGTTCGATGTGCGTCCGGGAAGGGTGAGCGAATCGCGCCGCGCGCCGGCCGACTACGGCATTGCCACCTGCAGCGAAGATGAGCTGCTGGGCGGTGATGCGATCTTCAATGCCTCGGCACTGACGCAGGTGCTGCGTGGTGAAGACCAGGGCCCGCATCGCGATGCGCTGCTGCTTGGCGCAGCGCTGGCGCTGGAAGTGACTGGCCGCGCGGCTACACCGCTGGATGCGATCGCACTGGCGCGCGCTGCCATCGATGATGGCCGTGCCAGTGCGCAGCTGGCGAAGCTGGCCGCATTTTCGCGGGGTGCACCAGGCGCATGAGCATGGATTTCCTCAGCTCCATGGCCTACGCCAGCCGCGCGCGCGTGGCCGAGGCGCGCAAGGTGCAGAGCGACATCGAGATCTGGCGCTGGGCGGAATCGACCCCCGAGCCGCCACGACTGCTGCTCTCGCCCAAAGGCTTTGACGTGATTGCCGAAGTGAAGCTGCGCTCGCCCGCGGTGGGCAAGCTGCGCGATCTGGACGAGGACATCGGCGCGCGCGTGGCCACCTACGCGCGCGCCGGTGCCGCCGCGGTCTCGGTGCTCACCGAGCCGGAGAAGTTCGAAGGCTCGCTCGATCACCTGGAGCAGGCCGCGCGGGTGCTGGCGGCCAATGGCGGCGTGCCGGCCATGCGCAAGGACTTCCTGGTGGATCCTTACCAGGTGGCCGAAGCGCGCCTGGCCGGTGCCGGCGGCATCCTCATCATCGTGCGCATGCTCACGCAGCAGGAACTGGATGCATTGATCCGTGCGGCCGACATGCTCGGCCTGTTCGTGCTGATCGAGACCTTTGATGCGGCCGATGTGCGGATCGCCAGGGAATTGATCGCCGGGCATGGCGGCAAGCGCGCCAAGTTGCTCATCGGCGTGAACAGCCGCGATCTGACCGCGCTCACGGTGGTGCCGGGGCGCCTGGAGGAACTGGTCGGACTGCTGCCTGCAGGGGTGCCGCGCGTGGCCGAGAGCGGCGTGGCAACCGCCGAAGACGCCGCGCGTCTGCGGCGCGCCGGCTACGACATGGCATTGATCGGCAGTGCGCTGATGACCACGAGCGATCCGGGCGGATTGCTGTCATCGATGATCGTTGCCGGGCGTGAGGCAGGTTGAGTCATGAGCGGCTTCGTGAAGATCTGTGGCATGACGGACATCCGCGCGGTGGAGGCGGCGCTCGAGGCGGGCGCGGATGCCATCGGCTTTGTGTTCGCCCGCTCGGTGCGCCAGCTGACGCCGGAGCAGGCCGCGAACCTGGCGCGTCCGGCACGCGGCCGCGTGTTGTGCGTGGCGGTGACGCAGCATCCGGCCCCCGAACTGCTGGAGCATGTGTTTGAGGTGTTCCGGCCGGATGTGCTGCAGACGGACCGCGAGGATTTCGGCCGCATCCGTTTGCCCGCTGGGGTCGAAGGCTGGCCGGTGTTGCGCGGCAGGCAGTCCGCGGAAGCTGTGGCGAGCCTGCGCGCAGGCCAGCGCACGCTGTTTGAAGGACTGCGCAGCGGCAGTGGAGAAGTGTCTGACTGGAGCGCTGCGCAGGAGCTCTCGGCTCGTTGCAGCCTGATTCTGGCTGGAGGCCTTGCGCCAGCCAACGTGCAGGCAGCCATCGATGCCGTGCATCCGTATGGCGTGGATGTGTCCAGTGGAGTGGAAGAGGCCCCGGGTCGCAAGAGCCCGGAGTTGATCGATTCATTTGTGTCCGGCGCGCGCGCGGCGTTCGCGCGCATGCCAGGTGGAGAGCAGTGAGATGAGTGCAGCGATGAACAAACAGACGGCGGAGCAACTGCTGGCGCAGCTGCTGGCGGGGAAGATGCCCGACGCGCATGGCCGCTTCGGCCCCTATGGCGGCAGCTACATTCCCGAGACGCTGGTGCCCGCGTTCGAGCGCTTGACCGAAGCGGTGTACCAGATCCTGCCCACCGCGGATTTCCAGCGCGAACTGGCCGCCGAACTGCGTGACTGGGTGGGTCGGCCCACGGCACTCTCGCCGATGCGCGCATTGAGCAGGCGCTGGGGCGCGGAGGTGTGGCTCAAGCGCGAGGACCTCGCCCACACCGGTGCGCACAAGATCA
>CAYWDZ010000274.1:0-3349 GCA_964456255.1 uncultured Steroidobacteraceae bacterium
CGAAAGATCTGCTCTTCGGTGAAGACCTCGTGCAGCTTGCTGTTGAGCGAAACCGCCGAGGCAAGGTCGGTGCCGAAGGGCTTCTCCATGATGATGCGCGAGTTGGGCACCAGGCCGGCCTCATCCAGCATGTGCACCGCAGCCAGCGCGGCATTGGGCGGCACGCTGAGATAGTGCAGGCGCCGGCATTCGCTGCCGATTTCCTTTTCGGCGCGCTCGACGGCGGCCCGGAGTGCAGCGGGGCCCGCCTTCAATGGCACGTAGTCCAGGCAATCGACGAATTGCGCCCAGCGCGCGGCATCGGGGCGACGTGCGCCAAATTCCTCCAGCGCACTGCGCGCCAGGGTCCGGAAGGCGGTGGCATCCAGGTCGTCGAGTGAGACGCCGATCACGCGCGCATCGGGCATGAACCCGGAAGTGGCCAGGTGGCACAGCCCAGGCAACAATTTGCGGCGCGCCAGGTCACCGGTCGCACCAAAAAGCACCACGACCTGCGCAAACCGTGGTCCCACGCCCGTCATGTTTCTGGCCATGACATCTGCCATGCAAGTTTGGAGCCAGCGGTGGGGATGTCATACCCTTGCAACCCCCCCGCGACTTCAGAGGGGGGGGGGATCCGGGGTCAATCCTAAGGAGAGCGCCGTGGGCAATCGCACCTACCGTCCGTTGCAGATGCACCGGATTCCCTGGACCGATCTCACCGAAGCGCAGGTGGCCGAGATCATCAAGCCCACGGCCAATGGCCCCACCAGCCGCAGCGCGCTGACCGGCGCCCTGGCCGGCAGGAAGCTGAAGATCGTGACCGATGACGGCCCGACGCTGGAATACAGCTTCGAGACCGCGCGCGCGCTCACGCTGGCCGTGAACGGCAAGATCGTGAAAGCCGGGTACGGCGCGCTGGAAGACCGGCAGCTGGTGCTGGTCTCGCACATGGTTCCCGGCACGTTGCGCGGCTACCAGCTGGTCATCGATCGCGAGAGCGGGCTCGTCACGGTGCTGGACATCTACTTCGCCGGCTACATGGCCGAGCAGGCCGGGCGCGAGCCGCAGATCAAGGCCGGGCATCGCCACCGCGAGCTGTATCGCAACGTGTACTTCGGCTACGTCGATACGGGCGGAGCGGCGCCGAAGGCGCGCCACCACTGGACCAACCGCCTCGAGGGCAAGGGCATCCACTGGCAGCAGGACAACGACATCGAAGTGCTGGAGTTCTATCTCTCCACCATCTACTCCAACTTCTTCGACCTGACGCGCTTCGGCGGCGAGCTCACGGTGTGCGCGCCCACCGACTACATCATGGTGAATGACCACCAGTTCATCTACTCGCGCGTGGAAAGCGAGTTCTCGGGCACGATGTCCACGCAGATCGTGAACCTGTTTGACCTGACGCAGAAGGGCGTGCGCCTCGGCATCAATGAAAAGGATGCGCTCGAGTATTACATGTACACGGGCAAGGGCACCCTCGTCGGCCAGGCCGCCACCTTCGAGGTGTTCGGCAACAACGGCGAGACGCGCGCACCCGGACCGCGCCGCGTCTACCGTCCCATCGAAACGTTCGACGTGATGACCGATGCCGAGGTGAAGGATCGCTGCCTGAACCATGCGGTGGCGTTCGGCAATGGCAAGGGCTCCGAATCCACCGGCATGGCCGGTTACAAGGGCGAGCTCGTCACCCGGTTCGCCGGCGAGAAGCTCGCCGTGAAGATGGACGGCGGGGGCCCGTCGATCGACTACGAGTTCATCGACGGCAGGAAGCTGAAGTGGAAGTACGCGGGCCAGAGCAACTGGCGCGAGGCCTGGTACGAGATGTACGAGCCGGACGACGGGCTGTTCTTCTTCGCGCATCTGCTGGATGCCGAATGGCCGCGGTCCTGCGCGATGGTGGCGATGGATTTCAGGAACGGCCTCGCCACGCTGGTGAAGGGCACCACCGGCACGCCATTCCGCAACAACGAAATCACGCCCGTGTACTACTTCGGCACGTTCGCGGGCCGCGGCGTGCCACAGCCGCCCACTTACCTGCGCCACGGCCACACCGACGAGATGGTGGGCGAGCTGGTCACGTGGAACTACCAGCCGGGCAATCCGGGCCTGACCTCGATGCACCTGTATGCCGGGCCGCACACGTACTCGTGGATCATCTTCAGCGCCGATGGCGCGGGTGGCATGCAGTGGAGTTCGCCGGGCTGGTATTCGAAGGTGCGCGACGGCGTGTACATCATGGCGTGGGTCGAGGAAGCCTGTAACGGCGGGCTGGGCGTGATCCTGTTCAACCAGAAGCTGATGCACGACGCCGGCTTCGGCTACCACGTGAACGCGAAGGAACTGAGCCTGGGTGTGGTCGGCGCACGCGCCCGCCATGCCGGCAGGTTCGACGTGAAGCAGTACGTCACCCTGCAGGGGGCAACATGAGCGCAGACAAGACGAAGACCAGCCGCCGCGCATTCGTGATGAGTGGTGGCGCGACCCTGGGCGCGGGAGTCGCGGCTGCGGTGGCGGTGAGCCCGGGCAGCCACAAGCCAGCCGAACCAATGCACGAGGAGCGCGAGGCCATCCGGCAGCTGCATCTGCGGTTCATTGCCGGCGTGGAGAGCGGCACGCTCGCGGGCGCCGCGCCCACGCATCGCGCCTATCGCAGCAATGGCCGGCAGGTCGAGGACACCCTGAAGGTCAATGGCAATCGCCGGCAGGCCACCGCCACCTGGCACGTGGACGTGAAGACCGGCATGCCGCTCGAGGGCGATTCAACCATCGAGCAGATGGCTCGCCTGCAGGGCATGCTCGCCAACGTGAACTGGGAATCCGGCCGCATCGACGCACGCTATGAGAAGGCGGGCGGAGAGTGGCGCCTGACAGGAATCAGCTACAGCGCCGGCTAGCCCGGAGCCTTCGGCAATGGCATGCGCGGCAGGGCGTTACTTGCCCGGCGCCGCGCAGGAGAAGTTGGCCGCGTCGTCGGTGGAGCCGGTGCCCTTGTACTTGGCCACCGCCGGATACGGACACAACGGCCGGCTCATGGGCGCGGCAGCAGGCGCCGCAGCACCGCCACCGCGCGCACCACCAGGCCCGCCACGCACGGCAAGAATTGAATCAGGCGCAATGCCCTGCTCCACCCACTTCACCACGGCATCGAGCGGATTCTGCGGCGCGGGACCGCCGCCGCTGCAGTGTCCGACGCCGGGTGCCATGAACAGTCGCGCGAACTGCTGGGTCTTCTTCAGACCGCCCATCCTGTCGACCACGCGCTGGTAGTAATCCACCGAGCCGTTGGGATTGATCAGCGGGTCTGCCCAACCATGCCACATCACGAGCTTGCCGCCGCGCTTGCGGAATGCGCGCAGGTCCGGGT
>CAYWDZ010000275.1:0-3302 GCA_964456255.1 uncultured Steroidobacteraceae bacterium
TACAGCAGCGCAAGACCGGTGCGCGAGCGCAGCGAGCGCGCGATGGCCTGCTGCAGCAGGTGCTGGAACTGCATGCGGTTCGGGATCTTGGTCAGTGCGTCGTAGCGCGCCAGATAGCGGATGCGGCGCTCGGCGCGCTTGCGGTCGGTGATGTCGCGTGCGACGTAGATGCGACCCGAGTACTGCTCGTCGGTGGTCTCGATCTGCGAACCCGTGAACGATACGGGAATGGTCTGGCCCGCCTCGGTACGCAGCACGGCCTCGCCGACCTCGCAGGCCTTGCGCAGCCGCTCTTCTTCGCCGAGCTCCGGCCCATACAGCAAGGTGCCGATGTAGCGGCCATACAGCGCACCGGCATCAGCGCCGGTGAGGCGCTGCGCTGCCAGGTTGGTGAACTTGATCGAGCCGTCGTTCCTGACCACGAACACCGCATCCGTCATGCTGTTGAGCACGTTGTCGAGATAGTTCTTGGTGATGGTGGTGTCGGCCAGGCTCTGGCGCATCTGATCGACGGTGCGCTGCAGATCACCCAGCTCGTCGTCGCGCAGTGCGCGCACCGGCTGGGTGTAATCACCCTGCGAGATGCGACTGGTGCTGTCGTTCAGTTGTTGCAGTACCTGCGAGATGCGCTTGCCCATCACGAAGGCCAGCCAGGCCGTACCGGCGATGGCCACCAGCCCGACGGTGACAATGGCCGTGGACAGCAGGCCGCCGCCGCCCGGGCGGCGCAGCATCAGTGCCAGGGAGACGCAGGCCGTGACCAGCAGCACGCCCAGCACCGCACCGGCGATGGCGAATTTGGTCTTGAGGCTGCGCATCGCGGGAATGGTAACCCTGCGCCTCGGAAGCCGGCCATATGTATCTGCCGGGATGACCCTAGAATTGGCTATGGCTGAGGAAACCCGCTTTACACCGCTGCAGCTCACGGGCCGCAGCCGCGGTCATATCGTTGATCTGGATAACCCTCGCTGCAGTCTGCACCGGGCCGTCGTGCAGCCTTTCCAGCAATTGCGGGCAGCAGCGGCTGCTGCGGGCATCGATCTGGTTCCGGTGTCCTCGTTCCGGGATTTCGACCGGCAGCTGGCCATCTGGAACGGCAAGCACCGTGGGGAGCGCGAAGTGCTGGCGGCCGACGGCAGCGTGCTGGACGCCGGCAGTCTCGACGAGGAGGCGCGGGTCGTGGCGATCCTGCGCTGGTCCGCACTGCCCGGGGCGAGTCGGCACCACTGGGGTACGGACATGGACGTGATCGATGCGCAGGCGGTTCCCGCCGATTACCGGCCGCGCCTGGTCGCCGGGGAGTACGGGCCGGGCGGGGTGTTTGCCCGGCTGGATGCCTGGCTGACGGCGCATGCGGCCGATCATGGTTTCTACAGGCCCTATGCCACCTGGCGCGGCAGTGTGCAGCCGGAGCCCTGGCACCTGAGTTTCGCGCCGGTGGCAACCCTGGCACTGGCCGCGTACTCGGTCGAGATTCTGCGCGCCGCACTGGCCGAGGCAGATATCGCAGCGCGCGCAGTGGTCGAGCGTGACCTGCCGATGATCGTCGAGCGCTACGTGCGCAATGTCGATGCGCCGCCGGCGGGCGCAATCACTTCCCGGACCAGGCTCGCTTGAAGTAGCTGGACATCAATCCGCGCACACTGCTGATCGGGTCGGGTCCGGCGGCGAATACCTGCGGCGTCCGGCGCAGCATGCGCCAGCTCTCGCTGCGCAATACCTGTCGCAGGTAGGTCAGGCTCTGGTCGATGGCTTCCATGTACGGATTGCGTCCGTCAAACAGCGGCTCCACATGCCGGTAGGCACGGCTGAAGCCGGCATCGAGCCGCTTCTGGATGGTCTCTTCCATGAACAGCGGTGTCTGGCGCAGCAGATCGAGCCCGGAGGCATAGCGCACATCCTGGTAGCCCTTTGATCCCTGCGGCAATGCCACCCCGCCGAGCACGAATTCGGGATACAGGCGATCGCGGCATTTCTCCAGGTAACAGCGGTCTGCCATCTGCGCAATCATGTCCGCTGTGCCGAGCAGATGGCCCAGCTGGATATCACGCGGGTCGCTCACCTTCGCGCCGATCTCCTCGAACGACTTCTCGTAGCCGGTGAAGTGCACGATCTCGCTGGTGATGCGCGTCCAGCTGGCAAAGCCGATCGTCGGCAGGTAGTAGTCCATGAAGCGCGCGCTGCGCGACACGTGGTTGCGCGTGAACTCCGCGCCGTTCAGCGCCGTTTCGCCGCGCTCGCGCAGATAGCCGATGTCGTGGAACAGCGCGAGGAAGATGCCGACCGTGGCGCGCGCCGCGCCAAGGGCCTGGGGCGTGCCCGCATGGGTGCGCTCGAATCCGGAGAGCAGTCGCGCCATCGCCAAGGTCACGTCCAGCGTGTGCTGCTGGTCGTGATACACGGTGTCGACGCCGAAGTAGCCCGGCATCTTGCCGGTGAAGGCCATCTCGAAATCCTGGAAGGCGCGTGCCACGGGCACGAAGTTGATGCCGGGCCAGGTGGCCAGGAAAAGCGCCTGCACGGCGTCGCGTACGTCCGGAGCGGAACTGACCCGTACCGTATTGGTGACGTCGTAGTCGCTGCGCCGCACGCTGTAGGTAGGGGGCTGAGCCATGTCCTTGGCCCCGGAGTCTAGGCGGGGCTTTCCCCGGAAAAGGAGACCTGGGACACACTTCGGGCCTCCAGCCCGCGCGCCAGCCCGGTCAGAGGGCAAAGCCCGCCACCACCGGAGCGTGATCGGAGGGTCGCTCGGCCCGGCGTGGTTCGGTATCGACATGCGCTGCCTGGCACTCGCGGGCAAGAGCCTGGCTGGCCAGGACCAGGTCGATGCGCAAGCCCTGATTGCGGCGAAAGCCACCCTGGCGGTAGTCCCACCAGCTGAAGGCGTTGTTGCCATCGTTGAACAGCCGAAAGGTATCCGAGAGGCCCAGCTCGAGCAGGCCACGGAAGGCATCGCGCTCCGGCTCGCTGCACAGGATCTGGTCCTTCCACAGGATCGGGTCGTGCACGTCCCGGTCCTCGGGCGCAATGTTGAAATCACCGGTCACGACCAGATGTTCATGGCGCGCGAGTTCAGCCTGCAGGAAGCGGCGCAGCGAGCGCAGCCAGCGCAGCTTGTATTCATATTTGTCCGCTCCGACAGCCTGGCCGTTGGGCACGTACACATTCACGCAGCGCACGCCCGCAACGGTTGCCGCGATCAGGCGGCGCTGCGGGTCATCGAGGTCGGTGAAGTCGGTGACGACGTCCTGGAGCGGCTCGCGCGCGAGCAGCGCCACTCCGTTGTACGTCTTCTGCCCGCT
>CAYWDZ010000276.1:0-3282 GCA_964456255.1 uncultured Steroidobacteraceae bacterium
CACGGTGCCGCCCAGGCCGTATTCGGATGCATGGGCACGCTCGATGGCCTCGTCGAGGGTGTTGTACTTCAGGAGCGGCATCACCGGGCCGAACTGCTCCTCGCACACCAGCCGCGCCGAATCCGGCAGGCCGCTGACGACAGTCGGGTGGATGAAGAAGCCCTTGCCCTGGTGGGGCTGGCCGCCGGCGATGATCTTGCCCTGCGCGCGCGCGTCTTCGATGATGGCGCGCACCTTTTCAAACTGCATGCGGTTCTGCACCGGGCCGAACTCCACGCCTTCCTCGAGTCCATTGCCCACCTTCGCCGCCGCAGCAATCCTTCCCAGCTCCGCACTCACCGCGTCATAGATCGATGCGGGCACGTAGATGCGCTTGGCAGCCAGGCACACCTGGCCGGAGTTCACCATCGCGGCAAAGAACAGCTTGGGCGCGATCTCCTTCGGATCGACATCGTCCAGCACGATGGCGGCATCGTTGCCGCCCAGTTCAAGCGTGAGCCGCTTCAATGTCGTCGCGGCGCTGGCCATGACCTTGCGGCCAGTGGCGGTGGAGCCGGTGAACGCGATCTTCGCGACATCGGGATGGCTGGTCAGCGCATTGCCCAGGTCGTTCACGTCGGTGATCACATTCACCACACCCGGCGGGAAGATTTCGGCGCACAGCTCGCCGACCTTCAGCGTGGTCAGCGGCGTGGTGGGCGCAGGCTTCACCACCACGGTGTTGCCGGCCAGCAGCGCCGGCGTCAGCTTGGTCACCGCCATGATCACCGGGAAGTTCCACGGGGTGATGGCTGCCACCACGCCCAGCGGCAGGCGCTGGCGGATGACGCGTGTCTGCTCATCCTCGGTGAGCACGGCATCGTTGAGTTCGAGCGAGGCGAGGCCGCGGATATTGGCGCTGGCAATCATCAGCTCGTAGAACGCGCCGCCCAGCGGCTTGCCCTGTTCCTGTGTCAGCAATGGGGCCAGCTGCGGCGTCTGCGCATCGATGGCGTCGGCCAGCTTCATCAGCAAGGCGCGCCGCTCGGCCAGTGGCTTTGCCGACCATGCCGGGAATGCGCCCTTGGCTGCAGCCACGGCCTCATTCAACTGGTTCAGGTCTGCGCGCGGGCAGGCTGCCACCACTTCTTCGGTGGCCGGGTTGATCACGTCGAAGGTCGAGGCACCAGCTACGAGCTTGCCGCCAATGAGCAGGCGGTAGTTGGCGATCTGGCCGGGTTTGATTTGTGCGTTCATGAATGTCTCCTGGTTGTTCAGTACCGGTCCATGGCCGTATTGGGATAGCTCGAGCTGTCATCGGGGTAGGGCAGCATGTTCTCGTTCCATGCCTGCCACTTTGCTTTCATCGCCTCGAAGCGCGCGGGTTCGGCCCCGGCCCGCTGGGCCCGCTCGCGTTCGTCTTCGGCCAGATTGAACAACTGTTCGTTCTTGCCGATCTTGACGTATTTCCAGTCGCCTTCGCGCAGCGCGGCCTGCTCGGCCGCCTTGTAGCGCCAGTACAGCGTGCGCGGCATGATCCGGCCGCTGCCCTGCACGATGTCGAGCAGGTTCTCGCCGTCGCTGGGATATTCCGCAGCGGTGGTTGTGCCGGCGGCGGCCACCAGGGTGGGAACCCAGTCCATCGAGATGTTGACCTGTTCGCTCCTGCTGCCGGCCGCGACGCGCGCGGGCCAGCGCAGCAGGAAGGGCACGCGGATCCCGCCTTCCAGCAGTTCGCCCTTCTGGCCGATGAACGGCCACGTATCCGAGAACCGCTCGCCGCCGTTGTCGCTGGTGAAGATCACGAGGGTGTCTTCGGTGACACCGGCGCGGTCCAGCGCCGCCAGCACCTGCCCCACGCCGCGATCCAGTGCCAGCACCATGCGGCGATAGGCCGCGAGGTTGCCGCCATCGCGGTGCTGCAGGTTGGTGATGGTGCGCGAGAGCGCTTCGTCTTCCGGGCCCTCCCAGGGCCAATGCGGTGCGGTGTAGTGCAGGCTGAGGAACAGCGGCTTGCCGGTGGCGGGAATCGCCTCAACTTCGCGCACTGCCCGGTTGGTGAACAAGTCGGTCAGATAGCCGTGTTCGTCCGATGGCTGCTCGCCGTCGAACAGTCCGCGCCTGCCGTCGCCGACGTTGTCGTCCTGCTGATGGCGGAAGTAGTCGGCGGCGCCGTAGTGCACGCCGTAGAAACTCTCGTACCCGCTCTTCAACGGACCGAACTCGTCCGAGATACCCAGGTGCCACTTGCCCACCAGCGAGGTGTGGTAGCCGACGGCGCGCAGCATCGAGGGCAGGGTGGGGTGCGAGGCCGGCAGGCCCAGTTTGTCGTTGCCGGTGCTCAGCGGTTCCTCCAGGCCCACGCGCAGGCGGTACTGGTAGCGACCGGTGATGAGGCCCGTGCGGGTGGCCGAGCAGACTGCGGAATTGGCGTAGGACTGCCGCAGGAACAGGCCCTCCTTTCCCAGGCGGTCGATGTTCGGCGTCTCGAATTCCGGCTGGCCGGTGAAGCTGGTGTCGGCAAAGCCCAGGTCATCGGCCATGATCCAGATGATGTTGGGGCGGCCATCGCCGGGCGCCGCAGCCCTCATGCAGCCGGCGAGGCCGGCCCCCAGGCCGGCCGCCATGCCGCTGGCGATCACGTCACGGCGTGACCAGCCCCCCGTACGTCTTTCTGGCGTCATGGCGGGCAAGTTACGGCAGGGCGCGCGAGGGTACAAGGCCGCGGACCCGATATACTGCGCACCCCCTTTTTTCGCTTCGGGAATGCAATGCGCAGCCATTATTGCGGGCAGGTCAACGAGCAGCTTGCCGGCCAGGAGGTCACGGTCGCCGGCTGGGTGCACCGGCGCCGCGACCACGGTGGAGTCATCTTCGTGGATCTGCGTGATCGCGAGGGGCTGGTTCAGGTCGTGTTCGACCCGGATGATCCGCAGCTGTTCGCCGAAGCCGAACGCCTGCGCAGCGAGTTCGTCATCCAGGTCAAGGGGCTGGTGCGCGCGCGCCCGGCCGGCACGGTCAACACGAACCTGGCCTCCGGCAAGGTGGAACTTCTTGCGCGGCAGCTCACGCTGCTGAACCGTTCCGAGCCGCTGCCATTCCAGCTCGATGAGCAGGTGGGCGAGGAGACGCGCCTGCGCTATCGCTACATCGACCTGCGGCGCGAGGAGATGAGCCAGCGCCTGCGCCTGCGGCACAAGGTCACCAGCAGCATGCGCCGCTACATGGATGCGCATGGCTTCATCGACATCGAAACGCCGATGCTGACCAAGGCGACGCCCGAGGGCGCGCGCGACTACCTGG
>CAYWDZ010000277.1:0-3250 GCA_964456255.1 uncultured Steroidobacteraceae bacterium
CTCGCTCACCGGCCACCTGGTGCTATCGACCCTGCATACCAACACCGCCGTCGGCGCGATCACGCGCCTCCGGGACATGGGCATCGAACCCTTCCTGCTGTCATCGAGCCTGATCGGCGTGGTCGCGCAGCGCCTGGTGCGCGTGCTCGACCCTGCGACGCGCGTACCGCACCACCCTTCCGACTACGAACGCCGCCTGCTCAATATCAAGCCGGACCAGCCAGCACCGGATATCTGGCAGCCGGGCGGCTCCGGCACCGGTTATCGCGGCCGCATGGGCATCTACGAGCTGGTGCTGGTGGATGACCACCTGCGCACGATGATCCACGACGGGGCTGCCGAACACGACATGGAGCGCTATGCGCGCACCCTCACCCCCTCGATCCGCGACGACGGGCGCGCCAAGGTCCTGGCCGGCAGCACCACGCTCGAAGAAGTGCTGCGCGTTACCCGGGAAGACTAGCCAGGCCCCATGGGCGCCTACGAATACAAAGCCCTGGATGCCAATGGCCGCGAGCGCACGGGTGTGCTCGAGGGCGACACGGAACGGCACATTCGCAGCCAGCTGCGCGAGCAGCAGCTGTTCCCGGTCGCCGTCACCGAAATCGTCCAGCGTGAAAAGGCCGGCCGCAAGCGCTTCTCGATCGGCACGGGCGTCAATGCCACCGACCTGTCGCTGCTCACCCGCCAGATCGCCACCCTGGCGCGCGCGGGCCTGCCGCTGGAAGAAACCCTGCTGGCCGTTTCGCAGCAGAGCGAGAAACCGCGCGTGCAGTCGGTACTGCTGGGCGTGCGCGCCAAGGTGATGGAAGGCTACACGCTGGCCGATGCCTTGCGCGAATTCCCGCGCGTGTTTCCGGAAATCTACCGCGCCACGGTTGCCGCCGGCGAACAGGCCGGACATCTGGACAATGTGCTGGAGCGGCTCGCCGACTACACGGAAAACCGGGAAGTCATCCGCCAGAAAGTGCTCGGGGCGATGCTCTACCCGATCGCGCTGACCACGATGTGCTTCATCATCGTGTCGATCCTGCTGGTGTACGTGGTCCCCAAGGTGGTGGACGTGTTCGACAGCTACAGCGCCCAGTTGCCGCTGGCCACGCGCGTGCTGATCGGCGTGAGCGGATTCGCGCGCCACTACGGCATCTATACCCTGATCGGGGTCGGCCTGCTGGGTTACCTGGCCGCGCAACAGCTGAAGAAGCCGGAAGTACGTACCCGCTTCGACGCGGCATTGTTGCAGCTGCCAATCGTGGGTCGGGTGGTACGCGGAGTGAACACCGCCCGGTTCACCCGCACGCTGTCGATTCTGGTTGGCAGCGCCGTGCCGGTGCTGGAGGCACTGCGCATTGCCGGTGAGGTGGTTTCCAACCTGCCCATGCGCGAAGCGGTTGCCACGGCAACGGCCCGGGTCCGTGAAGGCGCCCCGATCGGTCGTTCACTGGCGCAGAGCAAGCTTTTCCCGCCCATGAGCATCCACCTGATCTCCAGCGGTGAATCCAGCGGTCAGCTGGATTCCATGCTCGAGCGGGCCGCCCAGAACCAGGAGCGCGAGCTCGATGGCCTGCTGTCCGCCCTGGTTGGCCTCCTGGGGCCATTGCTGATCGTCACCATGGGCGTGTTCGTCATCGGCATCGTTTTTGCGATGTTGCTCCCGATTTTCCAGATGAACTCGCTGATCCAGTGAGGTATATATTCGCCTGACCGGGACTTGTGACAGCAGTTTGATTCTTTCTTCATGAGCAGCGAGGCCATGGGCGAGAAACAGGAAGCGGACGAGTTCGACGAAGGCGAGGACGATGACGCGCTCGACGATGGTGGCGAGGAGGTCGACCTCGCGCGCCTGGCCAAGGACATGGATCTGGCGCGGCGGCGTGGTGCAAAGCAGGGCGTGCCGGCCTGGCGCAAGCTGGAGCTGCTGGCCGAACAGCGTCGCACCGCCGAATTGACCTCGGACTTCGAGGATTACGAGCTGGACGAACCCAAACGCGCGCGGCGCCCCAGCCTGCGGGTCTAGCCTTCCGGAGGTTTCGCCGGGCCCGGGGCCTAGTGGAACTCGTGGATGCCGAAACGCAGCGCGCCGATCAGCGGCGTGCGGTCGGCCAGATCCCGCGCAATCACGTGCGTGACGCCTGATTCACGCTGCAATTCGCCGCGCACCTCCATCAGCCGGGCATTGACCAGCACCCCATTGCGCCGCTCCCCCAGCGCGCGCCACACCAGCACGTTGATCTGTCCGGATTCATCCTCCAGCGTCACGAAGGTCACGCCGCTGGCGGTGGCCGGACGCTGCCGGGTGGTGACCAGGCCCGCCACGCGCACCTCGGCTCCGTTCTCCACCTGCGCCAGCTCCCCGGCCGTCAGCACCCGTCTGGCCGCCAGGCACTCGCGCAGCAGCGCCAGAGGATGGCGGCCGAGCGTGAACCCCAGCGCGCGATAATCGGCGAACAGATCCTCGGCCTCGGTGGGCGTACGCAGCAGAGGCTGCGCACCCTCTTTCGCTGCATCGGGTGCGGCTGGCAGTGGCGGCAGATAACCGGCCACGCTCCAGAAGGCCAGATGCCGGTGCTCATCGAAGCCGGCCAGCGCACCGGCCGCGGCCAGCGCCTCCATGTCATGCCGCGCGAGGCGGGCACGGTCGCCCAGATCCCGGAAACTGCCGAAGGGCGCCACGCGCCGCGCCGCCACGATGCGCTCGCCAGCGGCCGCCGCAAGCGAATGCACGCAGCGCAGGCCCAGCCGCAGCGCAGGTTCGCCCTGCCCGCCCGGTTCCAGCGTGCAATCCACATCGCTCGTGAGCACATCGACCGGCCGTACCTCGACACCATGCGCGCGCGCATCGCGCAGCAACTGCGCGGGCCCGTAGAACCCCATCGGCTGGCTGTTCATCAGCGCTGCGGTGAAGGCCGCCGGGTGATGGAACTTGAGCCAGGCCGACACCCAGGCCAGCAGCGCAAAGCTCGCCGCATGCGCTTCGGGAAAGCCGTAGTCCGAGAAGCCGCGGATCTGCGCCAGGATCTTGCGCGCGAACTCCTCCGGATAGTTGCGCTCGCGCATGCCATCGAGCAGCTTCTGCTCGAAGCGCTCCATGCCACCGCGCCGCTTCCACGCGGCCATCGCACGGCGCAGCTGGTCGGCCTCGCCGGGCGTGAACCCGGCGGCCACCTCGGCCAGCTTCATCACCTGTTCCTGGAAGATCGGCACGCCCAGCGTGCGCTCCAGCACCGCGCGCACCGCCTCGCCGGGATAC
>CAYWDZ010000278.1:0-3222 GCA_964456255.1 uncultured Steroidobacteraceae bacterium
GGTCGGGTTGTTCAAGTCGTACCCCGTTTACAGCGGCGCGGTGGATGCCATGGTGCAGTGGTGGTACGGCCACAATGCGGTGGGCTTTTTCCTGACCGCCGGCTTCCTCGGCATCATGTATTACTTCGTGCCCAAGCAGGCCGGGCGGCCGATCTACTCGTATCGCCTGTCGGTGGTGCACTTCTGGGCGCTGATCGCGATCTACATGTGGGCCGGTCCGCACCACCTGCAGTACACCTCGCTGCCGGACTGGGCCCAGTCGCTGGGCATGGTGTTTTCGCTGGTGCTGCTGGCGCCCTCATGGGGCGGCGCCATCAACGGCATCCTCACGTTGTCGGGCGTGTGGCACAAGTTGCGCACCGACCCGATCCTGAAGTTCCTGATCGTCTCGCTGTCCTTCTACATGATGTCCACGTTCGAAGGGCCGATGATGTCGATCAAGACCATCAACTCGCTGTCCCACTACACCGACTGGACCATCGGCCATGTGCACTCCGGAGCGCTGGGCTGGGTGGCCATGATCTCGATCGGCGCGGTGTACGCGCTGCTGCCGAAACTGCTGGGCCAGAAGCAGATGTATTCGATCAAGTGGATCGACACGCACTTCTGGATGCACACCATCGGCGTGGTGCTGTACATCGCCTCGATGTGGATTGCCGGCGTGATGCAGGGCCTCATGTGGCGCGCGACGAACAACGACGGCACGCTCACCTACACCTTTGTCGAATCACTCAATGCCACCTATCCCTACTATCTGGTGCGCCTGCTCGGCGGCCTCGCGGTGCTCGCCGGCATGGTGCTCATGGCCGTGAATGTCGCGAAGACCTGGCAGGGGGGCAAGGCGCCACCTGACCAGCCGCTGCTGGCGCCGGACCCGGCGGAGGCTCGCGCCTGAGGCGCGGGAACACCCATGAGCAACATGCACGAAAAGATCGAGAAGAACGTCGGCCTGATGGCCGTGCTGGTGGCGGTGGCGGTGTCGTTTGGCGGCCTCGCCGAGATCATTCCGCTGATGTACGAGGCCGAGGCGGTTCAACCGCTGCCGGGGGTGGTGCCGTATCCGGCGCTGCCGCTGGCCGGGCGCGACGTGTACGTGCGCGAGGGCTGCTACAACTGCCATTCGCAGATGGTGCGCACGCTGGCCTTCGAGACCGCGCGCTACGGTTCCTACTCGGAAGCCGGCGAATCGGTGTACGACCGGCCGTTCCAGTGGGGCAGCAAGCGCACCGGGCCGGACCTGGCGCGGGTCGGCGGTCGCTACTCGGATGACTGGCATCGCGTGCACCTGATCAACCCGCGCGATGTGGTGCCCGAATCCAATATGCCCGGCTTTCCGTGGCTGGCCGAACGGCCGGTCGATGGCAAGGTCATCGCGCGCCGCATGACCGGGCTGAAGCAACTTGGAGATCCGTACACGGATGCGCAGATCGCGGCGGCTCCGGCCGATGTGGCCGGAAAGACCGAACTGGACGCGCTCATCGCCTATCTGCAGGGCCTGCGCAGACCCGTAACGCCCGCGCCTGTGGCCGGGAGTGCGCCATGATTTCCGGAATCATCACCGCGATCCTGCTCACCGTCTTCATCGGCGCCTGGGTCTGGGCATGGCGGCCGGCGCGCAAGTCCGCGTTCAACGCCGCGGCACAGCTGCCGCTGGAAGAGGACGGCGACCAGGTTCAGAAGGAGGCCAACCCATGAGCAATTTCTGGTCATGGTTCGTGATTGTCCAGATCGTGCTCGTCATGGGCGGCTCCGTGGTGTTGCTGTGGTTCACCTCCGACAAGCGCGCCGGTGATGCCACCAAGGAGACCGGCCATGTGTGGGATGGCGACCTGCGCGAATACGACAAGCCGCTGCCGCGCTGGTGGATCAACCTGTTCTACCTGACGATCCTGTTCCTGATCGTGTACCTGGTGATGTTCCCGGGCTTCGGCAATTTTGCCGGCACCTCGAAGTGGAGTTCGAAGGCCCAGCATGACGCGGATCGCGCCGCGACCGAGGCGCGTCTGGCCGCGACGTTCAGTCCCTATGAGGGCCGCCCGATCGAGGAGCTGGCCGCGGATCCCGCGGCACTGCAGCTCGGACGCTCCGTGTTCGCGAACAACTGCGCCACCTGCCACGGCTCGCTGGCCCAGGGTGCCGCCGGGTATCCGAACCTGACCGACGACAAGTGGCAGTGGGGCGGCACGTCGGCCGACATCCTGCAGACCGTGCTCAATGGCCGCCAGGCAGTGATGCCGCCCTGGGGCGAGGCGCTCACGAAGATGGGCGGGGAATACGCCGTCGACAACGTGGCCATCTACGTGCAGTCACTGTCTGATCCTGCCGAAGCGACCCGCAATGCCACGGCTGTGGAGCTGGGCGCGAAGCTGTTCGCGGCAGTGTGCACCGCGTGCCATGGGCCGGATGGCAAGGGCATGACGCAGCTGGGCGCGCCGGATCTGACCGACGACTACTGGCTGTATGGCAGCAGCCGCGCGACCATCCGGGCCGGCATCCGCGAAGGGCACAATGGCGTGATGCCTGCGCACCTGCCGCTCTTGGGTGAAACCCGCTCGCGCCTGGCCGCCGCCTACGTGTGGTCACTGTCGCATCCGGCAGGTGGCACGCCATGAGTGCCGCGGACGCCGGCCCGCCGCCGCGGGGCGCGATCCTCGGGGCCATCCTGTGGCCGAGTTTCTTTGCGGCAGGCGTGGCCACCATGGTGTTCTTCGCGCTGTTCGACCCCGCCGACCTGCAGATGCAACTGTTCCCCGACTGGCACATCAGCCGCGAACTGGGCTATACGCTCGGCTTCTTCCTGTTCTGGATCGCGTGCGCGAGCGCCAGCCTGTTCACCTGGATCCTCCTGTGTCCGGCGGATAGCGTCAACGCCAGGCGCCGCCGGAGTTAACGTCTTGGACAACGCCGCCTACGTCAGCGAGGCCAAGATCTATCCGCGCGGCGTGACCGGTCCGCTGCAGCGGCTGCGCCATGCCGCGGTGCTCTGGCTGCTGGGCATGTTCTATCTGTTGCCGTGGCTGCGGTGGGACGGCCGGCAGGCCGTGCTGTTCGACCTGCCGGCGCGCAAGTTCCATGTGCTGGGGCTGACCTTCTGGCCGCAGGATTTCCTCTTCCTCGCGCTGCTGCTGATCATGGCGGCGCTGTCCCTGTTCTTCTTCACGGCACTGGCGGGGCGCCTGTGGTGCGGCTACGCCTGTCCGCAGACGGTGTGGACCGAGGTGT
>CAYWDZ010000279.1:0-3142 GCA_964456255.1 uncultured Steroidobacteraceae bacterium
GTCGAGCGGGCGATCGCCTCGGCCTGGCCGCGTTCCTCGGCGCCGATGCCCGGATAGGCGCCCGCGGTATCGACCAGGCTGACGACCGGCACGCCGAAGCGGTCGGCCAGTTCCATGATGCGCACGGCCTTGCGGTAGCCCTCGGGCTTGGCCATGCCGTGATTGCGGCGCACCCGCTCCTTCGTATCGCGCCCCTTCTGGTGGCCGATCACCATCAATGGCCGGCCGTCGATGCGCGCCAGGCCACCGACAATGGCCATGTCATCGCCGTACATGCGATCACCATGCAGTTCGGTGAACTCGTCGCAGATGAGCCGCAGGTAATCCAGCGTATAGGGGCGCAGCGGATGGCGCGCCAGTTGCGTGATCTGCCACGGCGTCAGCGAGGCGAAGATCGACGTGGTGAGCTGGCGGCTCTTCTTCTCCAGCCGCGCGATCTCCTCCGCGATATTGACCTTGGAATCGGAGCCGACGTGGCTCAACTCCTCGATCTTCGCTTCAAGCTCGGCGATCGGCTGCTCGAATTCCAGGAAACTCAGGGGCATGGTGGCCGCGGATTATACCCGAGCGCTCCAGATGCCTTGAGGGCCCGCACGGGGCCCCGCGAATGCCCGATCAGGGCGGTCGCACCCTTGCAGGGCTCACGCCCGGGCTTCGCCATGCTAGCGGGCCAGCGTGCTGTACAGGTTCCAGGCGCTGATGGCGCTGATGAGCAGGCCGACCATCACCAGCAGGAAGCGCGTCTTGATGTGGCGCGTGATGTATGCCGCGAACGGCGCCGCGAAGATGCCTCCTCCGACCAGGCCACCGACGATCAGCCACACGCTGCCGTCCAGTATCGAGAAGAACGCGGCCGACACGGCGACTGTCAGAAAGAACTCCGCGAAGTTCACGGAACCAATCGTGGTACGCGGATCGTGCCCGGCACCCACCAGCGAAGTGGTGACGATCGGGCCCCAGCCACCGCCGCCGGTGGTGTCCATGAAACTGCCAAACAGTGCCAGCGGCACGACCTTCGCCGGACTGACATCCGTGTGCACCAGCAGGATGCGGCGGAACGCCTTGCTGAGCACGTACAGCCCCATCAGCAGCAGGTAGCCGCTGATCCACGGCTTGAGCACGGAACCATCGATGCTGCCCAGCACATACGTTCCGATGAGCCCACCCGCGACGGCCGGAATCACCAGGCTCAGAAACAGCTTCTTGTTCACGTTGCCCATGCGCAGGTGCGATACACCGGAAATGCCGGTGGTAAACACCTCGGCCAGGTGCGTGGCGCCGCTGGCCATCACGGGCGGTGCGCCCACCGCGAGCAGGAAACTGCTCGCTGTCACGCCATAGGCCATGCCCAGCGCACCGTCGATCACCTGCGCGACGAAACCCACGGCCACTGCCGACCAGAACATCGGATCGTGGAAGGTCTGCACGAGGATCTCGGCACCACTGCGCTCGTGCTTGCCGATGAACAGCTGGTAGAGAAAGTAGGCCACCAGCGCCAGCAGCATGGCCATTACCAGGTAGGTCGCCACCTGCATCAGTGGTGCCTTGCCGGAATGGGTAATCTCCTCCTCCACGGGAGGCAGCCCGAGTTCCGCATGTTCGCGCTCGACCTCTTCCTCGGGAATCTCGGCGCCAGGGGTATCCATGCGATGGCGCAGAATCAGCCATTCACCCGCTGCGGCTCAACCCATCTGTTCTTGTCGCCGGAGCATAAGAATCGGCGCGCCCGGCACTTCAGGTCGGTGGGCTGGAACCCGGGTCGTACTGCAACCGCAATGCGCCCGGCCCCAGCAGGGTCTCCAGCCCCTCCATCAGTTCAGGGGTGGGCCGTACCGCCCACGCGCGGTCGAGCCCCAGCACACAGCGGGCCGCATTGCTCTCGAAACGGATCAGCACATCGCAGTCACCACCCGAGGCCGTCGCCAGCAACTCCTTGAGCTGGGCAGTGAACCGTGGCGGATCAAGCGCCGGGTCACGGGGCCAGCGCAGGATGAGCCGCCGGGCCCGCTGTTCACGCACCGCGGCCAACGCCGCAACCCGCTTGCCGGCAATGCGCCAGGCATTGCTGAAATCGTCAAATCGCAGGCTGCCTTCCACCAGCACCAGTGAATCCTTGGCCAACAGCTCGCGGTACTGGCTGGCTTGCTCCTCGAACAGCGTCACTTCGATGCGGCCGCTGCGATCGTCCAGCACGAAACTGCTGCGGCCATTGCGCTTGCGCAGTTCGTCGATGAGCCCGGCCACGGTGACCTGCCGCCCGCCGCTCCAGCGCGGCGCCTCCCCGGTGGTGGGCGCAGGTTCACGGGCCAGGTCCCCCAGGCGCGCCGAGACCAGGCGCGGCAGTTCGGCCTCATAGATATCCATGGGATGACCGCTGAGGTAGGCCCCCAGCGTTTCACGCTCATTGGCGAGGCGGATGCGTTCGGTCCATTCGGGCAGCACCTGCGGTTCGACTGCGGCGGCCTGCCCCCCGCCGAAGAGGTCGTCCTGCCCGGCGGCGCTGGCGCGCGTGGCCTGTTCACCGCCCTGCACCGCCGCGTCCAGCCCGGCCAGCAGCGTGGCGCGGTTCGCCCCCAGCCCATCCATGGCGCCGGCCTTGATCAGTGCCTCCAGTACGCGACGGTTCACCCGGGACAGATCAATGCGCCGACACAGTTCAGGGAGGCTGGTGTACGGCCCATTGGCCACGCGCTCCTGCACCAGTGCCTCCACGGCCTGCGCCCCGACGCCACGCACCGCGCCCAACCCGTAGCGGATCTCGCGTTCGCCCGCGACCGTGAAGGAATGCGCGGAGCTGTTGACATCGGGCGGCAGCACCGTGAGCTGCATGCGCTCGCGGCATTCGTAGAGCAGCGCTGCGACCTTGTCGGTGTCGTCCAGATCCGCCGACAGCACCGCGGCCATGAACGCGGCCGGGTAATGCGCTTTCAGCCACGCGGTCTGGTAGGTCAGCACCGCATAGGCCGCCGAGTGGGACTTGTTGAAACCATACCCGGCAAACTTCTCGATCAGATCGAAGATGTGAGCTGCCTGCCGCGGATCGACTCCGCGCTCCTGGGCACCATCCAGGAAGATGCTGCGCTGCTTGGCCATCTCCTCGGGCTTCTTCTTGCCCATGGCCCGCCGCAGCAGGTCCGCGCCG
>CAYWDZ010000280.1:0-3136 GCA_964456255.1 uncultured Steroidobacteraceae bacterium
ATGGCCGGCGAAGCCGGTCGCGGCTTTGCGGTCGTGGCGGACGAGGTGCAGCGCCTGGCCGAGCGCGCCACGAATGCGACCAAGCAGATCGATGCGCTGGTGCGCAACATCCAGGCCGACACCAATGGCGCTGTGGTGTCGATGGAGCGCTCCACGGCAGACGTGGTGGGCGGCGCCTCGCTGGCTGAGAACGCAGGCAGCGCGCTGGAGAAGATCGAGCTGGTGTCCAACCAGATCGCTTCCCTGGTGCAGAACATTTCAGCGAGTGCGCGCAGCCAGTCGCAATCCTCGCAATCGGTAGCGCGCAACATGCAGGTGCTGCGCGAGATCTCCACCCAGACAGCCGATGCCACCAGCAACACCTCCGATGCCATCGCGAAGCTGGCGCAGCTGTCGGCGGCATTGCGCAAGTCCGTGGCCGGATTCCGTCTGCCGGAGGCTTCCGCGAGCGGGACCGAGCGCATTCCCCGGCTCCCTGACTCCGACGGCACCGCACGGCCGCGGCGCGTAGCGGGCAATACCAATGGCTGAGGGCGCAAGACAAATGGTGTCGCACCAGCTCTCGAGCCAGACGCTGGATGCGGTGGCCCGCGAGATCAATGTCTCGCTGGGCGACGCACGCGTTGCGATCGAGGCTTTCCTCGAGGCGCCGGACAACGCCGCGCTGCTGCATCGCTGTCGCGACGAACTGGGGCAGGTGCAGCGGGTGCTGCGGGCGCTCGGGTTGCACGGCGCCGCGCTGCTCGCCGAGGAGATGCACGAGGTCAGCGTGTATCTCGAATCGACGCTGGCGGCACGCAAGAATCAACCTGAAGCACTCGACGCGCTGATGCGCGCGATGGTGCAACTGCCAACCTACCTCGACCGTGTGCTCGCTGGCGGGCGCGACATGGCGCTGGTGCTGCTGCCGCTGCTCAACGACCTGCGTGCGGTGCGCGGCAGTCCGCTGCTGTCCGAAGGCACGTTGCTGTCGCTGAATCTGCGCTCGGATCGTCAGGCCGCTCCGGAGACTCCGATACCGGGCGAGGAAAAGCTGACGGTCCGTCAGTGGGCGCGCAAGTTGCGCACGCAGTTCCAGTCCGGCCTGGTCGGGTGGATCCGCGGCGAGCGGGTCGAACAGCACATTGGCAGCCTTGCCGCGGTGGCCAGCCGCTTCGAACAGATCGCGACCACGCAGGCGCTGTTCCAGCTGTGGTGGGTGGTTGGCGCGATGCTTGAGGCGCTGCGCGAGCAGGGTCTGGAAAGCGGCGTGTCGGTCAAGCGCCTGCTGGGCCTGGCGGATCGGGAGATCAAGCGCCTGTACGAACAGGGCGAGGAGAGATACGCCTCGCAGCCGCCGGTCGAACTGCTGAACAACCTGCTGTATTACGTCGCGCGTTCGGGCACCCACGGACCCAGGGTTACGGCGGTGCGCGAGTCCTTCCGCCTCGACGAACTGCTGCCGGTTGACGAGAACATCGAGCAGGAACGCGAAAACCTGTCTGCCCCGTCCATCAAGCTGATGCAGACCGTGGGCGCGGCAATCCGTGAAGACCTGGCCAAGGTCAAGGATGTGCTGGACATCTTCATGCGGCGCGGCGGCGCGGCCCCCGAGGAACTGGCTCCCCAGCTCGAACTGTTGCGCAAGATCGGCGATACGCTGGGCGTGCTGGGTCTCGGCGAACAGCGCGCGCGCGTGCAGGCCGAGATCGCCAGGCTCAGCGAGCTGGTCGCCGCGCAGGAAAAGCCTTCCGAGTCGATGCTGATCGATGTTGCCGCGACGCTGATCCAGATCGAAGACCAGCTGGATGATGATCTGGTCGGCAAGATCCTGCCGCGCGCCCGTCCCGAGGACTCTTCCAGCGCGGAGACCGTGCTGGCTCCAGATGCGGATTTCCAGCAGGTGCAGGCGGCGGTACTGCGCGAATGCGTGGTCAACCTGGCGCGCGTGAAGGACTACGTCGCCCAGCAGGTCGGTGGCACTCTGGATACCGCGGGCTTCGACGCGTGGCAGGGGCTGATGCATGGCATCCAGTCGGGCCTGTCGATTCTGGGCAAGACCCGGGCCGAACAGTGCCTGGTGCGCATCACGGAACATCTCAAGCGCATCATGGAATCCGGCGGCGGGCCAGCGGCCATGGTCGGGCTTGGTCTGGATCGTCTCGCCGATGCCATCGTCAGCGTCGAGTACTACATGGAGACGCTGCAGGCCGGCCGTTCGGATCCCTGGTACATGCTCGACAATGCCGAGGCCGCGCTGGCTGCAGTGGATGCACAGCCGGCCACGCCCATCAGCGAGGCCGCCGCAGCCGGCAAGCAGTCAACCGGCACGGTGGTGCTGAGTCGTGAGGGTGATGCGCCGCCAGCCGCACCGTTGCAGACCGGTTCCGGAGCCGCGCTTCAGGTTGATCCGGAACTGGCAGCCGTATTCATTGAGGAAGCGCGCGAGGAGTCGGAGAAGATCCACAAGGCCTTGCCAGCCTGGGATGAGGACCCGACTCAGGACGATGCGCTGGTGACGGCGCGGCGCGCGTTCCACACGCTCAAGGGCAGCGGCCGCGTGGTTGGTGCCACGGCGTTCGCCGACTTCGCCTGGGCAATCGAGGACCTGATCAACCGGTTGCTGGACAGGACGCAGACCCGTTCGCCGGCGATCCTGGCCGTGCTGCGTGATGCGATGGCCGCGATTCCGCAGCTGATCGAGCAGCTGGCAACGGGCAAGGCCCCCACGGCCAACGTGGCCGGGATTGCGGCACGCGCGCAGCTGCTTGCTGCCGGCAAGTCGCTGGACGGATTCGACACTCCGGCAACCGGTGGCACCACCGCCATTACCCAGCTGTCACCGTCGCTGGTGGTACCGGTGGTCGAGCCGGAGCCGTCGTTGAGTGACATCTACACGCGCGAGACCGGAAGCCACATCGGCACGGTGCGCGCATGGCTGGCCAAGATTTCCGGTCAGGCAGGGCCGCATGTGCTGCCCGAAGCCGTCTATCGCGCCAGCCACACGCTGTCGGGCAGTTCCAAGACCGCCGGTGCGCGCCATGGGGTGCGGCTGGCAGAGCCACTGAACCACTGGCTGCGCAAGTCCTTCGACAGCGGTGTGGGCGTGTCGGCCGAAGACGTGTCGCTGATCGATGCATGCATGAACGCGATGGAG
>CAYWDZ010000281.1:0-3121 GCA_964456255.1 uncultured Steroidobacteraceae bacterium
GTGGAAGCCAAGGCCGAATCCAGGCCCGAGCCGGAGGCCAAGCCGGCCGCGAAGCCCGCGGCAAAGCCCGTGAAGAAGAAGTCGGCGCGGACTCGGGGCAAGGCGCGTCGCTGATGCGGGTACGCACACACCAGGCTACTGCATGAACCGGACCGCGCTCGCGACTCTGCTGGAGCGTGAGCGCGCGGCTTATCTTGCTGCAAGGCCCAATTGCGTGCGCCTTGCGCGCGAAGCAGGACAGCACCTGATGGCCGGAGTCCCGATGCACTGGATGCGCGACTGGCCGATGCCGGTGCCGTTGTATGTGCAGAGTGCGCTTGACGCGGAGCTCACCGACGTCGATGGCCATCGGTACGCGGATTTCTGCCTGGGCGATACGGGTGCGATGTTCGGTCATTCGCCACCGGCAGTGGCGCGGGCGATCGCGGCGCAGGCCTCGCAGGGTCTGGCGACCATGCTGCCTTCTTCGCTGGTGGCAGAGGTTGGGGGAAGGCTTGCTGATCTGTTTGGCCTGCCGTTCTGGCAGATCACGCAGAGCGCCACCGACGCAAACCGCGCAGTGCTGCGCCTGGCACGGATGATCACGGGGCGCCCGCGCGTACTGGTCTTCGATGGCTGCTACCACGGCACGGTCGACGAGACGATGGTCGTCATGGATGCCAGTGGCGCCACCTTGCCGCGGCCCGGCCAGATCGGCCGCGCGCACGATCCGGCACGGACCACCGTGGTGGTCGAGTTCAACGACATCACGGCGGTCGAACATGCGCTGGCGCAGGGTGATATCGCCTGCGTGCTGACCGAGCCGGTGCTCACCAATGCCGGCATGGTGCTGCCGCAACCGGGATTTCTGCAGGCCTTGCGTGCCGCCTGCACGCGTCACGATGTGCCACTGGTGATTGACGAGACTCATACACTTTCTTCAGGCCTCGGCGGCTATGCACGCGTGCATGGACTCGTGGCTGACTTCCTGGTGTGCGGCAAAGCCATCGCCGGCGGGCTGCCCTGTGCGGTCTACGGCTACAGCGCCGACATGGCCGCACGCATCCGCAGTGCGGATGCGCAGCGCGAGAGCGGGCACTCGGGCATCGGCACCACACTTGCGGCCAACCCTCTGGCGATCGCGGCATTGAACGCGAGCCTGTCGGCCGTGATCACCGCAGCGAACCACGAAGTGATGGAGCGCGGTGCGGAGCAGCTGGCCGCAGGGCTGGCGATGGCGTTTCGTGGCCACCGGCTCGACTGGCAGGTCTCGCAGGTGGGCGCGCGCGTGGAATGCACGCGCGCTCCGGCGCCGCGCACGGGCCGCGAAAGCCTGGCCGCCATCGATCATGAGGTGGAGGGCGCGCTGCATCTTTACCTGCTGAATCGCGGCTTGCTGCTCACGCCCTTCCACAACATGATGCTGGTGTCGCCGGTGACTTCCGGGCAACAGATAGGCGCGCTGCTGGGCGCCTTCGATCTGGCACTGGGTGAGCTGGCGCCATTCATGAAGGCCGCATGAGTTCCGAACTCGACACGTTCCTGCAGCGGCATCCGGACATCGATGCCGTGCAGCTGCTGCTGACCGACCCTTCCGGCGTGCTGCGTGGCAAGACGGTGCGTCGCCATGAACTGCAAACCCTGTATTCACAGGGGCGCGGCGTCGCCGGATCGATACTCGGCCTGGATGTGACGGGCGCCGATGTCGAGGCGACCGGGCTGGTGTGGGAGGCGGGCGATGCCGACAAGCTGTGTCGCCCTGTGCCCGGTACGTTGAAGCCCGTGCCCTGGCTGGAACGCACGGGGCAGCTGATGCTGTCGATGTACGAGCTGGATGGCGCCCCCGCCGCAGGCGATCCGCGCCATGCACTGGCGGCTGTCGAGCAACGGCTTGCCGCACGCGGACTGCACGCGGTGTTCGCGTGCGAACTGGAGTTCTACCTGCTGCGTGAACAGCCCGATGGCAGCTGGTTGCCGGCGGGTTCCAGCCCCGTCAAGCCGGGGCAGGGCGAGCGCATCGAGGCCTACAGCCTGGCGCGTCTGGACAACCTGGCACCGCTGGTGCGGGAACTGCTCGACGCGGCCGGTGCACAGGGTCTGCCGGCCGGTACGGTGATGTCCGAATACGCGCCGGGCCAGTTCGAAATCACCCTGCAGCATCGCCGCGGCGCGCTGGCGGCAGTGGACGAAGCAGTGCAGTTCAAGCGGCTGATCAAGGGCGTTGCCGCCAGGCACGGCCTCGTCGCCAGCTTCATGGCCAAGCCCTTCACCCAGCGCGCTGGCTCGGGCGCGCATCTGCATCTGTCACTGGCCGATGAGCATGGCAGCAACCTGTTTGCCTCCGATGAGCCAGCGGGTACAGCGCTGCTCGGCCAGGCCATCGCCGGGATGATGGCCACAGCGGGCGATGTCTTCCTGGCCTTCGCGCCGCATGGCAATTCCTGGCGGCGCTTCCAGCACGAGAGCTACGCACCGGTGGCGATCAGCTGGGGCATCAACAACCGCAGCGTCAGCTTGCGCGTTCCAGCGGGTGCAGCGCCGTCAAGGCATGTCGAACATCGATTCTGCGGTGCTGACGTCAACCCGTATGTGGCGGCAGCAGCGGTGCTGGCTGGCGCGCTGCATGGCATCGAGAACGAGCTTGATCCTGGCCCGCCAGTCGAAGGCAATGGTTATCTGTCGAAGGGCGTTGTGCAGCCATGGCCACCATTGCCCGCGACCTGGCGCGAGAGCATCGCGCGCGCCGAGCAGGCGCCGTTTCTGAAATCGGCGCTGGGCGCGGGTTTCCACAAGGTGTTGCTCGCGATCAAGCGCCAGGAGCTGGCGCGGTGGGAAGCCGAGGTCACTCCCACCGACTTGCTGTGGTACCTGCGCGATACGTGATTACTTCGCCACGTTCAGAATCCGCATCTGCGTGAACTCTTCCAGCCCCTGCTGGCCAAGTTCACAGCCGAATCCGGACTGCTTCACGCCGCCATAGGGCACGCTGGGCGGCAGGTCCAGGTGCTTGTTGATCCACACGGTGCCGGTGTTGAGGCGTTTGGCCACCTCCACGGCGCGCTCGGTGCTCTTGGACCACACGGTGCCGCCCAGGCCGTATTCGGATGCATTGGCACGCTCGATGGCCTCGTCGAGGGTGTTG
>CAYWDZ010000282.1:0-3073 GCA_964456255.1 uncultured Steroidobacteraceae bacterium
AATCTCAAGCGCCTCCCCGTCGCGACCATCGTTGCCCGGCTGGCGTTCATCCTCGGGCAGGAGGGCATTGCGGCCGAGCCCGCAGCCCTGCGGCTGATTGCGAGCGCCGCAGATGGATCGTTGCGCGATGCGCTGTCATTGCTGGACCAGTTGCTGGCATTCGGCGGTGCCAGCGAGATCCGCGAAGCCGACGCGCGCGCGATGCTCGGTACGGTCGATCGGCAGCAGGTCGTGCAGCTGGTGCGCCTGCTCGCAACTGAAGACATGGGCGCGTTGCTCGACTATGCGGCATCGCTGGAGCAGTGGTCACCCGATTACGTGGCGCTGCTCGACGAGCTGACGAGTCTGCTGGTGCGCATTGCGTTGTTTCAGGCTGCGGGCAAGCCCTACGACGAGGAAGATGATGTGCCGGCCGAGACCATGGCCGAACTGGCTGGCGCCATGGCACCGGAGGATGTGCAGCTGTATTGCGAGGTCGGTGGGCTGGCGAGGCGCGACATGCCGCTGGTCACCGATCAGCGCGGCACCTTTGCGCTGGCGCTGGTGCGCATGCTGGCCTTTCGCCCGGGCGGTGCGGCTTCGACCACGGGGGCTGCGCCTGCTGCAGCGGCCGTGTCGCGCTCCAGCGCGCCGCGGGCCATGAGCGCTGCGGTGGCTCGCGATGCCCAGCCGGCGACAGGCGCCGCGGCGGAGCTTGCGCTGGTTCCCGGGAACTGGAAGGCGATCGTGCAGCAGCTGGGGCTGACGGCGCTTGCCGGCCAGCTGGCAGCCAATTGCGTGCTGCTCGGGCAGCAGGGTTCCCAGGTACGGCTGCTGCTGGATCCGCGCAGTGTCTCGACCCGCAATCGCGGCACCGAAGAGAAGCTCGCCGCGGCACTGGGGCGCTTCCTGGGTCAGCAGGTGAGACTCAGTATCGAGGTTGGGTCCCCGGAGGCGTCGGCGGCCACGCCAGCGCGCGAGCGCGACAGGCGGGCTGATGAGCGCCTGGCCGAGGCGCGCGCGCAGCTGGAGGCCGACCCCAATATCCTGGCGTTGCGCAGCGAGATGGGCGCAACCATCCTGCCCGATTCGGTACGGGCAACCATCAACGAGGAGAGCTAGGCAATATGCGCGGCAACATCGGCAATCTGCTGAAGCAGGCGCAGGCCGTTCAGGAGAACATCCAGAAGGCCCAGCAACAGGTGGCACAGATCACCGCGACCGGCGAGTCCGGCGGCGGCATGGTCAAGGTGACCATGAACGGCAAGCATGAGGTGGCGCGCGTGCAGATCGAGCCGGCGCTGCTCACCGAGGAGCGCGAGGTGCTGGAGGATCTGATCGCTGCGGCGATCAACGACGCCACCCACAAGGTAGGGGCGGCCGTGAGCGAGAAGATGGCCAGCGCCATGGGCGGCCTGCAGTTGCCGCCCGGCATGAAGCTGCCCTTCTAGGCCGCATCACCCACTGTCCATGAAGCATCCCGCGGCGTTACAGCGCCTGATCGACGCCCTGCATGGGTTGCCTGGCATCGGTCCCAAGTCTGCGCAGCGCCTGGCATTCAGGCTGTTGCAGGACGGTCGTGGTGAGGCGCGTGAGCTGGCGCAGGCACTGGAGTCAGCGCTGGATGCGGTCGGCCGTTGTCGCCGCTGCCGCATGCTGGCCGAGGGCGAGCTGTGCCTGCTGTGCGAATCCACTGCACGCGACGACTCATTGCTGTGCGTGGTCGAATCGCCTGCCGACGTGATCGCGGTCGAGAATTCCGGCGCCTATCGTGGCCGTTACTTCGTGTTGATGGGGCACCTCTCGCCGCTGGATGGCATTGGTCCGGCCGAGCTGGGCCTGCACGAGCTGGACCTGCTGCTGGGTGAGGGTCGGGTCCGCGAGTTGATCCTGGCCACCAACTCGACGGTGGAGGGCGAGGCGACTGCCCATGTGCTGTGGGAAATGGCCCGCGCGCGCGGGCTGATTGCGACCCGCATTGCCCAGGGCGTGCCATTTGGCGGCGAACTCGAGTATGTGGATGGCAGCACGCTCAGTGCTGCGCTGGCCGGGCGTCACAACGTCGGCTGATTGCGCGCTAACGGCGGCGCGCGGCGCGCTCACCTTCAGAACGCTGTTCCCACAGCTGCTCGAACAGTCGTCTCATCCTGCGGTAGCTTTCATAGCGGCGTGCGTCCATGGTTCCGGCCGTCACTGCAGCACGTACCGCGCATGCCGGTTCCTGCATGTGGCGACAATCCTGAAACCTGCACTGCGGGGCAAGCCTGGCGACTTCACGAAAGCCCAGCGTGGCAGGTTCCAGGTCATCAATGGCCGGCGCGAAATCCCGGACGCCCGGCGTGTCGATCATGCGGCCACCGTCCAGACAGTCGTAGAGTCGCGAGGCGGTGGTGGTGTGCCTGCCTTCTTCGTCACGCATCAGATCGCCGATTGCGATATCGCTGCTGTCGCTGGTGACCAGGCGCGTCAGTGAGGACTTGCCGACTCCTGATTGACCGACCAGGATGGTGACGTGGTCGCGTAGTGCCTTGCGCAGAGGCAGCGCGCCGTGGCTATCGGCGCTGACGGCAAGCACATCGTAGCCAAGCGCTGCATATGGCGACATCGTCTCCAGCAGTTGTGCGGCTTCAGGCATGTCGCTCTTGTTCAGCACGACAAGTGCCCGCAGTCCGAGGGACTCCGCGCAGCCCAGATAGCGGTCCACGAGAAACAGGTCAGGTTGTGGCACGGGTGCAAGGACGACCGCCAGCTGCGTGAGGTTGGCGGCCAGTGGTTCACTGCGTCCGCGCAGCGTGCTGCGACGGAGCAGGCATGTGCGCGGCAGGGCTGCCGTGACCAGCCATTCTTCTGCACGGACTTCGCATTCCACGCGATCGCCACACACGATTGCAAGCGCACGGCCGAACGGGCGCGCCTTTTGCAAGGCGCCAGCCGCATCACGCAGCAGCAGGTGTCGGCCGTAGGTGGCGATGACGTCAGCGATCATGCGGGTTTGCGGCCATCTTCAAGTGTGGGCAAGTTCATGCAACTTGCGGGCAGTCTATCTAGAATGTGACCGGTACTGGCATGACGCCGGCTATGAGGTAATGGTGCA
>CAYWDZ010000283.1:0-3059 GCA_964456255.1 uncultured Steroidobacteraceae bacterium
GCGCCCCCGCTAGCTGAGTGGAGGAGTCAATGCGGCGGCAAAGGCTTCGAGCTTGTCGCCGTATTGCCCGCGGTCGATCTCCGAGTCATTGAAGAAGGCCGTCGTCACAGGCGCCTGGTTGCACAGTGCCGACATCTTCTGCAGCACGTTGGGTGCGCCGGAACCGCCCTGCGTGCAGAACAGGGCCAGCTCACTGATCTCCACCGTCGCGCCACGCAGGGCCTCGCGCGCGATATGCAGAAGTACCTATTGGCGGCTGCTTCCGCGACGGTTTGAATCACTCTCCATGAGCACGGCGCCCTACCAGGTCTTCGCCAATCGCGCCCAGGCGGGCAGGGAGCTGGGCGAGGCACTGGCCGCGCACCGGCTTGCGCCGCCATTGCTGGTGCTGGGGCTGCCGCGTGGTGGCGTGCCCGTTGCCTTCGAGGTGGCGCGCAGGTTGTCGGCGCCACTCGACGTACTCATCGTGCGCAAGGTGGGCATGCCCGGCCAGCCGGAGCTGGCCATTGGTGCCATCGCAGCGGGCGGCGTGCGCGTACGCAACCGGCTGCTGCCGCCGCAAGTGGTGGAGGACGCCACCTTTCGGCGGCTGGCGGCGCGCGAGCTGGTCGAGCTGCGGCGACGTGAGCGTGTCTACCGCAGCGGCAGGGCGCCCCTGCAGTTGAAGGGCGCGCACGTTGTGCTGGTTGATGATGGGCTGGCCACCGGCGCCACCATGCTGGCGGCGATCGAGGCGGCCCGGCATCGCGGCGCGCGCCGCGTGGCCGTTGCAGTACCGGTCGCCTCGCGCGAGGCCGGGAATCTGGTGCGGGCGGTGGCCGATGAGGTGGTGATCCTGCTGACACCACCATGGCTCGGATCGATCGGCGAGTTCTACGAGGACTTCGCACAGCTCGAAGATGCGGAGGTCATACGCCTGTTGAACGAGGCGGCGCAGTGCTGATCTTCGCCCTGCGCGAGAGCGGGGATCTCGGTACTGCGATCGCGCGCGAAGCAGGCACGGAACTGGCGGGGCTGGAAGAACGCGATTTCGAAGGCGGTGAATTCAAGCTGCGCCCGCTGGTATCGGTGCGCGCGCAGCCGGTATTCATCGTGCAATCCCTGGCGGGGACGGGTGATGCTTCGCCTGCGGAAGGCCTGCTGCGCATGCTGCTGCTCGCGATGGGACTCAGGGATGCAGGGGCCACGCAGATCGTCGCCCTGATTCCCTACCTGGCCTTTGCGCGCAAGGACCGGCGCACGCAGCCGCGCGATCCGGTCACCATGCGCTACGTTGCGCAATTGATCGAGGCGGCCGGCGTGTCGCAGGTCGTGGCGCTGGACGTGCACAACCAGGCCGCCTTCGACAATGCGTTCCGCGTGCCGGTGATGCATCTGTCCGCGCAGCCCATGCTGGCCGCGCACCTGCGACGCGAAACCGGATCCGCCGGATTGGTGGTGGTATCGCCGGATGTGGGCGGCATCAAGCGCGCGCAGCTGTTTCGCGAACTGCTGGCGCGGCACGTCGCGGCACCGGTCGACCTGGCCTTCATCGAAAAGCGCCGTGTCGGCGGCAACGTCAGTGGCGGCACGGTCGTCGGCGATGTCGGTGGCAGGGCCGTGCTGGTGCTGGACGACCTGTGTGCGACCGGGGGTACGCTGATCCGCGCCGCCGATGCATTGCGGCGCGCAGGCGCGCTCGATGTGCAGGTGGCCGTCACGCATGCACCCGTGCCGGGCGGCCTGCAGGCATTGCGTGGAGCGGATGTCATCTCGCGCATCCTGGTCACCGACAGCGCGGGTGGGTGGATCGGCGCGCTGCACGATCCGCGCCTGAACCTGTTGCCGGTGGCGCCGCTGTTCGCCGAGGCCCTGCGGCGCATCGCGGAATCGCGACCGCTCACGCCGCTGCTGGAGGACTGGCCGCCTCGCGGTTGACCCGCAAACCGATGCCGGCCCTTCTGGCATGTCGTGCCGCATCACGCAGATACGAGCGGGTGCGGCGCCGCCATGGAAGAGGGTCCGGAAACTGCGGATCGCCGATGTGCCAGGCGGATAGCCTGGCGCGTACCAGTGCCCGATGGCTCATGTAGAAATGCAGCAGGGCATCGCTGGCAGCGGGGGCGTGGATGTCCCGGTAACGCTGCAACATGGACCAGGCCATTGCGGCATGTCCTTGTCGTTCCATCTCCAGCGCCAGGAAGGCCAGCTCCTCCAGCGGATCCAGCCGGCGCAGTTCCGGGTCGAACTCGATGCAATCGATCACGGCAATGCGCCGCCGCAGGCACACGTGTTCGGGCCGCAGGTCGCCGTGCCCGTCCACCAGGTGCGCGCTGCGGGCCGCGAGTTCCCGGCGCAGCGCCTGGTGGGCTGCGCGCTGCAGGAGGTCGACTCGTTGCATGACCGCGGTCAGCTCCGGGGTATAGGCCAGCAGCGAGCGCAGGCAGGCGGCATGCTCGCGGCGCAGACGTGCGAGGTACTCGCCGTCCTGCAGCGGGCGCCGCCGTGCGTTGCGAAAGAACCGGCCGAGCGCGGCAAGCAGTGCCGCGACTTCGCCGCCGCGCAATGCGCGCCGCTGCAGCACCACATCCAGCATGGAGGCGGCCGCGAGCCGGCGCATCTTCACCAGGTAGTCGACGGGCCTGCCGCGTCCGCCCAGCCGCAGCCGGCCGGAGTGCGCCATCGTCAGCGGGATGACGCCCAGGTAGACGCCTGGTGCCAGGCGCTGGTTCAGCCTGACCTCGGCGATGCAACCGCGGCGTCGCTGTTGCAGCGTGCGGTAGTCCATCGCGGTGTGTCGTAGCGGCTTCCTCAGCTTCCAGGCGAAGCGGCGGCTCAGGAAGATCCACGCGAAGTGGGTCTCGATGACCGTGACAGCGCGCGGTGAGTCACTGTGGTTCGCCGCGTTGCGCAGAAAGGCGAGCTTCTGCTGCTGCGTGGGCGCGTGCGCGCCAGCGGTGGTCATGTTCCAATCACCGTAACCGGGTTTCGCGGGTTTTCAGTCATGGCCTGCCTGCCAGCGCATCTGTCGGGACTCCTCGATTGCGGAGCCTATCCGCATCCGGTTCAGCGCGTGGAGC
>CAYWDZ010000284.1:0-3048 GCA_964456255.1 uncultured Steroidobacteraceae bacterium
TGCAGGTCACCGCGCCGGAAGCTGGGCGACGTGCGCTCCATGTCCACCGGGCTGTCGACATGGCGCTTGAGGATCACGCCCGGCACATTGCTGACGAACCTGCCGAGCCGCTCGATCATGCGATCGGCGTACAGCTGCTTGGTGTCATCCCAGCTCTTGCCGTCAGGCCGCTCATACGGCACGTAGTCCCACAGATGCAGGATCGCCTTGCCCGGCGGCACGCGCGACGGATCGAACTGCGACAGACACCCCAGGCCCAGCAAGGGAACAGGGAGGAACTGGCCGTAGCGCAGTTCGTCGAAGTCGCGGCGCAGCGTTTCGTACTTTTCGGGCAGCAGCTCCACCATCACCGCATCGACCTTGTCGGACGTGCGGAACTGCAGCGGCCCGTCGAGCGCGGCGTGCACGGTGATGCAGGCCGCGCTGGTGATGTGCGTGGCCTCGGCATCCTTCCTGGCCTGCGCGTCCATGCCGTCGATCATGCCGCCCAGCAGATGCGGGTGGATGGCGCCGATGATCGCGTCCTTCGCGGCAAAGGTGCGGCCATCCACCGTTTCCACCGCGCTGGCCCGGCCGTTGGTGACCTTGATGCGCGCGACTTCGGCGTTGGCGATGACGTCACCGCCGTGATCCTTGATGCAGGCGATCAGTGCATCGGTGAGCTTGCCGGCCCCGCCCTTCGCCACGCCGAAGCCATAGGCTTCGAGGAACCCCAGGAACACATAGGCACCAATGGCCGTGGCCTTCTCGTCGGGCGAGACCAGGTTCTCGCCGGCCACGCGCGCGAAGTGCATCTGCACTTTTTCGCTTTCAAACAGGTCGCACAGGTGGTCGTGGCTACTCATCTGGATGATCCGCCACAGCGCGCGACCCTCGGCCGACTGGTCCATCATCGCGTTCGACGCACCCACCGGCGCCGGCGGCGCGTACAGCGTGGAGGCGATCATCGGCAGCCATTCGGCCGCCTGCTTCGAGACCTTCAGGAAGGTTTCGGCATCGCGACGCGAGAACTTCGCGATTTCCGCGGCCGACTTGTGCGGATCACGGTACAGCTTCAGCGTGCTGCCATCCTCGAACACCGACATCATCGGCACTTCCGGAAAGATGTACTGCAGCCCGTAACGCGACTTCAGCCCCAGCTCGTCGTTCTTCAGCAGCGGGTTGCCCTGGATGAAGATGTGGCTCATTGAATGCTGGTCGTGCCGGAAGCCCGGCAGCGTCAGCTCGCGCGACACCACGCCGCCGCCAAACCAGCCATTGCGCTCCAGCACCACCACCTTGCGGCCGGCCACTGCCAGATAGGCCGCAGCCACGAGGCCATTGTGGCCGGAGCCCACGGCCACGATATCAGCTTGAACCATTCCTTCCCCCGCCCGGATGACCACCCGGTTTGGACAGACGATACGCGCAGGACTGTATTAGGATCAATCGCGCGATGAATCCCGCCTACATCATCCACGCGATCCGCTACGCGCACCTCACGCGCACCGCACGCCACAACTTCATCGATGGCGACGCGCACGACGGGCCCATGCCGCTGGACTACTTCGTGTGGACCATCCAGGGAGGCGGACGCACCTGGGTCGTGGATACGGGTTTCGATGCCGCCATGGCCCGGGAACGCCAGCGGCAGCTGGTGCGGCCGGTCGAAGTGGGCCTCGCCGCCATTGGTATCGATTGCAGGACCGTGCAGGACGTGATCATCACGCACATGCACTACGACCATTCCGGCAACCACGAACTCTTTCCCGCCGCGCGCTACCACCTGCAGGACGAGGAGATGAGCTTCTGCACCGGCCGCGCCATGTGCGAGCGGCCGCAGCGCGCGGCCTTCGATGCCCGCGATGTGCAGGCCATGGTGGGTCGCGTATTCAGGGACCGCGTGGTGTTCCACGATGGCGAGGCCGAACTGGCGCCCGGCCTGACCCTGCACCGGGTTGGCGGCCATACCCGGGGCCTGCAGGTGGTGCGCGTAGCCACCCGCCGCGGCTGGGTGGTACTGGCCTCGGATGCCGCGCATTTCTATGCCAACTGGCAGCAGCGCCGGCCCTTTCCCATCTTTGAAGACGTCGACAAGTATTTGGCAGCCTTCCCGCTCATCGAAGCGCTCGCGGACTCGCCACGGCATGTGATTCCGGGGCATGACCCGCTGGTCCTCGCCCGCTATCCGCGGGCGCTGCCGGAGGTCCCGGATATCGTGCGCCTCGACCTGGATCCGGTCGGCGACGCTGCGAATTGACGGTTTACGGCGGTGATCCGCCGAACAGCCCCGACAGATCCACCGCGACACCCGGCAGCGCGGTGAGGGACGTCAGGCCCGGATGTTCCAGGGAGTGGCGCTCCCGGTATTGCCCGGCCTCCACAGACCGATGCAGGTGCAACTGCGCATTCTGCAGATCCACGATCCAGACCTCTGGAATACCGTGGCGCGCGTAGAGCGGCACCTTGACCTCGCGGTCATAGCGCAGCGTGCTGTCGCTGACCTCGATGAGCAGCAGCACATCCGCGGGCGCCGGGTGCGCATGGCGATAGTAGTCATCGCGCCGTACCAGCACCGCGATGTCCGGCTGGGGTTCGGATCGACGGTCGAGCCGGACGACACCCTGGACCTGCACGAGCCCGCGATGTCCGACCGCGTCGTGAAACAAGTCGCCGAGCTGCGTGACCGCGCTGTTGTGATCGATTCCGATGGGCGCCATGTCGATGATCTCTCCGTCGATCAATTCGACGCGCGCGTCTGGCGCGAACAGGCCCACCTCCGCCATCCGGTGATACTCATCAACCGTGATGAGGTGCCGCCGCGGCCAGCTTTCCATGAGAGTGTTCATCGGGATATCCGGAAACCTCGGGCCAGTGTACCGCTGCAGGCCACGCGGTGGGCAGCACGATGATGTGCCCGGGAACATGCCGCTGCGGCCTGCAAATCTGCCCGGAACGGACCGATTCAGAGTGGGCCGCTCGCGGACTCGCCACAGCATGTCATTCCGGGGCATGATTCGGCGCACAAACTACTGCAACATTCCCGTCATCAGGGGGCAGCGTTGGAAC
>CAYWDZ010000285.1:0-3047 GCA_964456255.1 uncultured Steroidobacteraceae bacterium
ACTTTACGGCGCCCGCAACTGACACGGCCACTGCCTCGCGACTGCGCACAAACGACGCACGACCTCTCCACAGCAGCCATCCCGCCAGCAGGTGCGCGACGGCCGTCACGATCAAGATCGAGTAACCCACCTTGTCGGAATCGTGGAACAGATAGTCCGTCAACAAGGCAACGGCTGTCGGACCCAGGCCCAGACCGATCAGGTTGATGACAAGCAGATAGATGGCGGCTGCCTGGCCGCGCATGCGCGGTGGGGTTACCTGCATCAACGAGGCAGGGCCGACACTGAATACCCCCGCCACAAGGAATGCCGTTGGCGCATACAGGATGACAGCCAGAAGCGGGTCCGGTACCAGCAACATGGCGACGCCGGTCGGGAACCACAGGATTGCCACGAGGAACGCGACCTGCAGACAGGCATCGGCACGACCCCGGGCCGCCAGGCGATCCGCGAACCAGCCGGAAGCCAGCACACCGAGTGAACCGCAGATTGCTGCGATCAGCCCCAGCACAATCCCGGTCTGGGCGCTGGTCCATTGATGGTGGCGAATGAAGAAGGTCGGCATCCAGGCAGACGCGCCATACGCCGAAAACGACAGCAATGCGATGCCGACGTTGTGGTGCAGGTAAGTGGTTCGATGGCGCCTGAAATGCGCGAACACTTCCCGCAAGGGGATGCTGCCCGCCGCGGCGCCGTGGCGGGCCGGCTCCCGGACCGTCATCATCAGTGGAACCACCAACAGCCCCCCGGCACCGACGATCAGAAACACGAGCTGCCACCAGCGCACTGCGCCGATCACGGGCAACTCCCACAGCGGCTGATGGGACACCGCCGCGATCGCCATCCCACCGAACACCAGCGCGAGGCCGCTGCCGATGTAGATGCCCATGTTGTAGATACCCTGGGCCGTGCCGCGACGATGCGCGGGGAAATAGTCCGTGATCAGCGAATAGGCCGCCGGACTCAGCGACGCTTCGCCGACCCCCACGCCCATGCGCATGAGCGCGAGTTGCGGGAAGCTGCCGATGAATCCGCAGCCGGCGGTGAATGCGCTCCACAGCGCGAAGCCTCCGGCGATCAGCCCGCGACGGCTGTATACGTCCGCGATGCGCCCCAGCGGAATGCCGAAGGCGGTGTAGAAGACCGCAAAACTCAGTCCCATCAACAGGCTCATCTGCGTGTCGCTGATCTGCAGGTCCGCCTTGATGGGCACAACCAGAAGATTCAGGATCTGACGGTCCAGGAAGGAAAATACATAGACCAGCGTGAGCACGCCCATCACGTACCAGGCGTACGCGGGTCTCGGGTAGGTCCCTGTATTCGCTTCCCGTGACACGGATTTCTTCTTGTTGAATGTCCGAGGCCACCGAGTCTAGGCCTTCGCCGCAGCCGCTGGCAATTTGCGGGCTGGTTCATGCTCGGCATGCAGTTGAGGGGATTTCGCTGGAGGACGGCGCGGCGGGAAGGGTGGGTGCGTGCCGGCTTCAGCCCGGTTCGACGCCGGCTCGGGTCCCGAGGGTGGCCCTGCCCAATCAGGGGTGGTTTCAAGTGGATTGCAGCGGCCTTGGCCTTTCGCACTTGCCGGTCCAGGCCAGTGGGCGGTGCCGCTGGCCCGACACAAGAGCCATTAGACGCATTTGACCGCTATTGGTTTGGCCAGGAATGGCCGATTGAAAGTACTATCCGCTGGATGATCCTGCAGATGTCTTCGGGTGTTGCGCTGGTGAATCGTGCAGTGGCCGAGCAGCTGGGCCTGGAGCTGCAGGACCAGCGCAAGCTGCAGATCAATCAGGGCAATGGCCGCTGTCCTCGCAGTTCGTCATTGCTGATCAGCGAGAAGGTGGTCACGAAGTTCTTCGCTTTCACGGAAGGCAGGATCTACTTCACACGCGCCGGAGATGCCCAATGAAGACTGTCGTGCAGGCTGCAGCTGTCGTGATGATGTCGATGCTGGCGCTGCGCGCTCCGGCCGCGTGCAAGCTCGAACAAATGGCGTCGGTCAAGGTGGAGTTCGACGACAAGGGCGCGGTGCTGGTGCCGGTCAAGGTCAACGGGCAACCGGCGTGGATGATCCTTGGCATGGGCACCGGACTTTCGAGCGTGTGGCGCGTGCCTGCAGAACAGCTCGGCCTGAAGCTACTCGGGTTGTCAGGAGAGACTGCTTCGACTGGTGGCGGAGTCCCGATCACAGACAAGGTGGTCATCGACAGTCTGGAGGTCGGTCGAGTCCGGTTTTCCAAGTGGGACTTCTACGTCGTTCCTGTTGCCAAATCTGGCAGTGCAGATGTGCACGGACAGCCCCTGCTGGGTAGCCTTACCTCACGCTTCATGAGAGGCGTCGATGTCGAGCTGGACCTGGGGCACGGCAAGCTCAATCTCTTCCGGCAGACCAGCGGGTGCAATGGTCAACAGGTGTATTGGGGCGGCGAGTATGCCGTCTCGAACCTGTTTGTTGATTCATCTGGCCTGCTCGTGTTTCCGATGGAAGTCGAAGGCAAGCCTTTGGAAACTTCGTTCAGCACAGAGGGGCGTTTCACGTACATCAGCGAGGCCGTCACGCACCGCTTTTTCGGCTTCGATCAGGACTCACCCGGTGTCATCAAGGAGGATTCACCGGCGGGAAATCAGCGGGCCAGTTTCCGGGCCATGGCGCTCACCGCCAAGGGATTGTCGGTCAAGAATGTGAAGATTCGACTGGTTGACGATCGCAAGTCGGATTGCGATCCGCGCATGAGATCTCGCGCCACGCGAGCGATCGGTTTTGATCTTTGCAGTAATGGGAGCCCTCTCGCGATCGGCACTGATCTGCTCAGGAAGGTGCGTATCTACATCGCAACAAAGGAGAGCAAGATCTACTTCACGCGCGCCGAGGAGCCCGACTCTGGTGCTGGTGACGGCCCGATGGCCGGTGACCGGGGCGCCGCTGGTGCTGCGGCCGCTGGCCCTGCGGGCGATGCTGCGGGCGCCGCTCCTGCTGCTGCTGCGCCGGGCGCGCCGGCGCCGCCGACTCAGTGATCGCAAACTGTGGCCATGACAGGCTCGGTATG
>CAYWDZ010000286.1:0-2977 GCA_964456255.1 uncultured Steroidobacteraceae bacterium
GGTGCGGCATGCGGGCCAGATCCGCCACCACCGGATTGCCGGAAATGTCCTTGCCCAGCGCAAGCGCCAGCGGGGAACCCACTTCCTCGTAGGCCTGCGACTTGATGATCTCGCCCAGCGTGACCATCTCGCGCTTTTCGTTGGGGATCTCCAGGCCCATCACCGACTTGCCTGGAATGACCTCGACGACCCGCACCGATATCGCCGAGAGCGCGCGGGCCAGATCCTTGGCCAGGCCCGAGATCTGGCTGGCCTTGGTGCCAGGCGCCGGCTGCAACTCGAAGCGCGTGACCACGGGGCCCGGATGCACCGCGACCACTTCGACCTCCACGCCGAAATCCCTCAGCTTGATCTCCACCAGGCGCGACATGGCATCGAGCGCTTCGGCCGAATAGGCGGCGACTCGCTCGGGCGGATCATCCAGCAGCTGCATCGGCGGCAGTTCGCCCGCCTTCGGGGGATCGAACAAGGTGACCTGGCGTTCGCGCTGTGCGCGGTCACTCTTCTGCACCACCGGGGCGGGCTGCTCAATGACCGGCATCACCCGCGGCACGGACTTCTTCTTCTGTTCCTGCCGTGCGACTTCCTGCCGGTCCCGCTTGCGCTCCTGACCCTCGGCCACCTCGCGCCGCGCGCTGATCCGTTCGCGAACCCAGCTCACGCCCTGCCAGAACGCACGGCCGACGTAATCGAACACATCGAAGATCGACACGTGGAAGGCGATGGCGAGACCGGCAATCCACCCGGCCAGCAAGAGCAGCGTGGCCCCCAGATCCTTCATCGCGCCGGCCAGACCCAGACCGACGAATTGCCCCAGCACCCCGCCAGCCGTCTCGCGCAGTGCACCGGCCTCCCAGTGCAGGGACGCCAGGCCGGAACTGGAAGCCAGCAACAGCAGGAAGCCACCGATCCTGACCAGGGCGTTGAGCCGGCTTGCCGGCTGCAACTGCTCGGTACGATTGCGAAACACCAGCCAGGCCGCGACCACCAGCATCAGGGGCAGCAGGTAGGCAGGACGGCCGAACAGGAACAGCAGCAGATCAGCGACCACCGCCCCGGTGGGACCGATCCAGTTGCGTGTCTCCTGTCCATCGCCGGAATAGGACCAGCCCGCATCGCCGGACGCATAGGAAACGAGCGCGATGAGCAACACCAGCGCGATGACGGCGAGCAGGACGGCGAGACCTTCCCGCACCGCCTTCAGTACCGCCTGGGTGAGGCGGGTCCCACCAGACAGCGACGAGGGCTGGGTCAAACCGGGGGTATCTCCTGGATTGGCATGTTGAATCCGCGCTGCAGGCCACCATGGTTGACGGCAAAATGAGCGCAGCAACTCGAGGCGAATTATACATGACCGATACCACGCACAGCCCTCTCATCATTCTGGGTTCCGGACCGGCCGGCTACAGCGCCGCAGTCTATGCAGCGCGCGCCAATCGCAATCCGTTGCTGATCACGGGGCTGGAACAGGGCGGGCAGCTCATGACCACGACCGATGTCGACAACTGGCCTGGCGATGCCGAGGGCGTGCAGGGCCCGGAGTTGATGGATCGCCTGCGCCGGCATGCCGAGCGCTTCAACACGCGCCTGGTCAACGACCATATTCACACCGCGCTGCTGAACCAGCGTCCGTTCGTGCTGAGCGGAGATTCCGGGCGCTACACCTGTGACGCCCTGATCATTGCCACCGGTGCGACCGCGAAGTATCTCGGCCTGCCTTCCGAAGAGGCCTTCAAGGGCAAGGGTGTATCGGCTTGCGCAACCTGCGATGGCTTCTTCTTCCGCAACCAGCAGATCGCGGTGGTCGGTGGCGGGAACACCGCCGTGGAGGAAGCCCTCTATCTGTCCAACATTGCCAGTCACGTGACCCTCATCCACCGGCGCGACAAGCTGCGCGGCGAAAAGATCCTGCAGGACCGCCTGCACGCGCGGGCCGCGGAAGGCAAGGTGAGCTTCCGGTGGAACAGCACCGTCGACGAAGTGCTGGGTGACGACAGCGGCGTGACCGGCGTGCGGCTGCGCAATGCCGATGGCTCGCGCGGCGATTCACTGCCGGTAACCGGCGTGTTCATCGCTATCGGGCATTCCCCCAACACCGGCCTGTTCGACGGACAGCTGGACATGCAGGGCGGCTATCTGAAGATCAAGGGCGGCACCAGTGGCGATGCCACGGCCACCAGCATTCCCGGCGTGTTCGCCGCGGGCGACGTCGCCGACTCGGTGTACCGCCAGGCCATCACCTCGGCGGGCTCGGGCTGCATGGCGGCGCTGGACGCGGATCGCTATCTCGAATCCCTGCAGCACGGCTGAGGTCCGGCGCACCGGAAGCCATGCATGCGCGTGAACTCAGCAGCATCGACGAGGTTGCGGCCGGTGACTGGAACGCGCTGAGCGGCACCGACTGCCCTTTCCTGCGCCACGAGTTCCTGGCCGCGCTGGAACACGCCGGCTGCGTCGGCCCGCGCACCGGCTGGACTCCGGCGCACCTCGTGCTGATGGACAACGCGCAGCTGGTTGCGGCGGCGCCTGTCTATCGCAAGTCCCATTCCTGGGGCGAATTCGTCTTCGATTTCGGCTGGGCGCAGGCGCACGAGCGACATGGTCTGTCCTATTACCCCAAGCTGCTGCTGGCCGTGCCCTTCTCGCCCGTCAACGCGAGCCGCCTGCTGCTGGCACCCGGGCTGCCGGCCGCACCGCTGCGCGAGCGCTGCGTGCAGGAACTGGTGGCACGCTGCGGCGCCGGGCATCTTTCTTCTGCACATGCCCTGTTCGTGAACGCAGCGGAACTGGCCGCGTTCACTTCGCAGGGCTGGCTGCCCAGAAGCGATGTGCAATTCCACTGGCACAACCGCGGTTACCGCAGCTTCGAGGAATACCTGGCGAATTTCCGTTCCGAAAAGCGCAAGCAGATCCGGCGGGAGCGGCGGCGCCCCGCGGAGGAAGGGATCCGCTTCCTCACCCTGCACGGCAATGACAT
>CAYWDZ010000287.1:0-2929 GCA_964456255.1 uncultured Steroidobacteraceae bacterium
CACGCACCTGCCGTTCAAGCTGAACATGTCGGGCGTCATTCCGCCGATCTTCGCTTCGAGCCTGCTGTTGTTCCCGGCGACGATTGCGAGCTTCGCCGGCGCCAACCCCAATTCGCCTGCCAGCAACATCATGTCGCGCATCTCGACCTCGTTGCAGTATGGGCAGCCGCTGCATCTGGTGCTGTATGGCGCACTGATCATGGGTTTCGCGTTCTTCTACACCGCGCTGGTGTTCAATGCGCGCGAGACGGCCGACAACCTCAAGAAATCCGGGGCGTTCATCCCGGGCATTCGTCCCGGCCAGCAGACGGGCGAGTACATCGACAAGGTGCTGACCAGACTGACGCTGTGGGGCGCGCTGTACATCACCGGCGTGTGCCTGATTCCCGAGGTGCTGATGGCCAAGGGCGGCATGCCGTTCCAGTTTGGCGGCACCTCGCTGCTGATCGTCGTGGTGGTGGTCATGGATTTCGCGGCGCAGCTGCAGGCTCACGCGATGTCGCACCAGTATCCGGGTTTGATGAAGAAGGCCAACCTGCTGGGCGGCCGCAACAGCGATAAATGAAGGCCCAGAGAGAGTATTCGCGATGAAAGTACGTCCGTCCGTGAAGAAGATCTGCAAGAACTGCAAGATTGTGCGCCGCAAGGGCATCGTCTACGTGATCTGTTCTGACACGCGGCACAAGCAGAGGCAGGGTTAAGCCATGGCACGTATCGCCGGCATCAATATTCCGATGAACAAGCACGTGTGGGTGGGGCTGACGCACATCTACGGCGTTGGCCGCACGCGCTCGAAGGACGTCTGCGTTGCCGCGGGCGTCAATCCCTCCACCAAGGTGAAGGATCTGACCGAGGCCGAGGTGACCGCGCTGCGTTCGCAGATCGCCAAGTTCCTGGTCGAGGGCGACCTGCGCCGCGAAGTGTCGATGAACATCAAGCGGTTGATGGACCTGGGCACCTGGCGCGGCATGCGGCATCGCAAGGGTCTGCCGCTGCGCGGCCAGCGCACGCGTACCAATGCCCGTACCCGCAAGGGTCCGCGCAAGCAGGCCGTGAAGCTCAACGCACCTCCGGGCAAGGCCTGATCGCGGATCCCGTTTCCGCCTACCGATTTACAGCAAGGGCACCAGAAGCAAGATGGCCGAACAGAAACCCGCAGCAGCAGCCGGCGCCGCCGGCGCAGCGAAGAAGCCGAAGAAGGCGCGCAAGAACGTGCTGGATGGAATTGCGCACGTCCATGCCTCCTTCAACAACACGATCATCACGATCACCGATCGCCAGGGCAATACGCTGTCCTGGGCGACCTCTGGTGGTTGCGGCTTCCGCGGCTCGCGCAAGAGCACGCCCTTTGCTGCGCAGGTGGCCGCCGAGAAGGCCGGCACCGCCGCACAGGAGCACGGCCTGAAGAACGTGGAAGTGCGCGTTGGTGGCCCCGGCCCCGGTCGCGAATCCGCAGTGCGCGCGTTGAACAACTGCGGTCTGAAGATCACCAGCATCGAAGACATCACGCCAATTCCGCACAACGGTTGCCGGCCGCCCAAGAAGCGCCGGGTCTGAGGTAAACCATGGCCCGTTACATTGGTCCCAAGTGCAAGCTCTCGCGTCGCGAGGGCACCGATCTGTTCCTCAAGAGTGGCGCGAAGCCGCTGGAGAGCAAGTGCAAGCTGCAGGTGCCGCCCGGTGGCATCAAGGGCGAGCGCCGCCAGCGCCTGTCCGACTACGGCACGCAGCTGCGCGAGAAGCAGAAGCTGCGCCGCATGTACGGCGTGCTGGAGCGGCAGTTCCGCAACTACTACCAGGAAGCCGCGCGTCGTCCGGGAGCCACCGGCGAGACGCTGCTGCGCCTGCTGGAAAGCCGTCTCGACAATGTCGTGTACCGCATGGGTTTTGCGTCCACCCGTTCCGAGGCCCGCCAGCTGGTGAGCCACAAGGGCATCGAGGTGAACGGCGAGGCGGTCACGATCGCTTCCTACCAGGTGAAGGCCGGTGACGTGGTGCAGATCCGCGAGAAGTCGCGCAAGCAGCTGCGGGTGCAGCACGCACTGACGGTTGCCGCCCAGGTTGGTTTCCCGGATTGGCTGGAAGTCAACGAGAAGGAGTTCCGTGGTGTGTTCAAGGCGGCCCCAGGCCGCAGTGATGTGCTCCCGGATATCAACGAAAACCTCGTTGTCGAGCTGTACTCGAAGTAATGCTGGAGGTCTGATGACATCCTCTGTAAATGAATTCCTGAAGCCTCGTGTAGTCAAGGTGCAGCCGGTCGCGCCGCGCCAGGCGCGCGTGGTGATCGAGCCCTTCGAGCGCGGCTTCGGCCATACGCTTGGCAACGCGCTGCGTCGCGTGCTGCTGTCCTCGATGCCGGGAGCCGCGATCACCGAAGTGGAGATCGAGGGCGTGCTGCACGAGTACACCAGCATCGAGGGCGTGCAGGAGGATGTCGTGGACATCCTGCTGAACCTGAAGGCGGTGGCCATCAAGATGCACACGCGCGATTCCGCCGAACTGCGTCTGAACAAGAAGGGCCCGGGTCCGGTGACGGCCGGCGACATCCAGGTGGATCACGACATCGAAATCGTGAATCCGGAACTGGTGATCGCCAACCTCACCCAGGCCGGCAGCCTCACGGCTGTGCTGAAGGTCGAGCGTGGCCGCGGCTATCGCCCGGCGCTGCAGCGCGCCGCGTTTGAAGAGAGCAGCCGCCCGATCGGCCGGCTGCAGCTGGACGCCTCGTTCAGCCCGGTACGTCGCGTGACCTACGCGGTGGATGCCGCGCGCGTGGAGCAGCGCACTGACCTCGACAAGCTGGTGCTCGACATCGAGACCAACGGCACCATCGACGCGGAGGAAGCCATCCGCCGCGCCGGTGCGATCCTGAAGGATCAGCTGTCGGTGTTCGTTGACCTGCAGGGCGAGGAGGAAGTCGGCGCCAAGG
>CAYWDZ010000288.1:0-2854 GCA_964456255.1 uncultured Steroidobacteraceae bacterium
CGCCGCGGATCAGCAGGTCTTCCATGGCCTCGCCTCCAGCGTTTGCACGGCGCCCCGCCTCACTCGACCTTGATCCCGGCCTTGGGAATGAAATCGGCCCAGCGCTTGACGTCCCGGGCGATCATGTCGGCCGTCTGCTGCCGGGTCCGCGCCGGGACGGCGGCCCCGCCGAAGGCCTCCATCGCTGTGACCGTGGCCGGGTCGGCCAGAACCGCGTTGATTTCCGCATGGAGCCTCTCGACGACGGGCAGCGGCGTCGCCGCCGGCGCCATGATGGCGAACCACGAGTTGACCAGGGAACTCTCGAAACCCTGCTCCGTCATGGTCGCCAGGTCAGGCAACTGGCGAGTGCGCGCCGGCGAGGCCAGCGCGATGGCCCGGGCGCGGCCCGCCCGCACCATGCCCACGATCACGCCGAAGGGATAAAACCCCACCGGCACCGTTCCCGCGAGGAAATCGGTCACCGAGGGCGGCGCGCCCTTGTACGACACCGGAGAGAATTTGACCTGGTTCACGAACTGGAACACTTCCGCGCCAAGGTGCGGCGAGGTGCCGTTGCCGGGATTCACGTAATTGATCTGTCCCGGCTTCTGTCTGGCGAGGGCGACCAGACCCTTGAGGTCCGACACCTCCAGCGAAGGATGGACCGCCACGATGTTCGGCGTGACGCCGAGGTAGCCGACAGGGACGAAATCCCGGACCGGATCCCAAGGCGTCTTCATCAGCGCGGGGGCGACGGCGGTGGACAGGGATCCAAGGAGCAGCGTATGCCCATCCGGTTCGGACTTCGCGACGTAGTCGGTGCCGATGCTTCCGCTGGCGCCCGGCCGGGACTCGATGACGACCGGCTGCCCCAGCCGGATCGCGAGCCGTTCGCTGACCGCCCGGGCGATCAGGTCGTTGCTGCCCCCCGCAGGGAACGGAACCACGATGCGCACGGGCCTCCTCGGGAAGGCCTGCGACAGCGCGGGACGGGACACGAATGCGGACAGCAAGCCCGCAACGGAGGAAGCCAGCAGGGTCCTGCGCTTCATGTCGGATCTCCTCAGGGTAACGCCGGTTCAGTGTACGCGCCGGGAATTACCAGAATGGACTGATTTCTCATGACGTCATAACCTTCAGGGAATGCCTATCGACGACCCTCCGGACCCCGGTGCCGCATTCGTGCGTCGGCTGGTGAGCCGGCTGCGGCTGCGACAGCTCGCGCTGCTGCTTGCGATCGAGCGCCTGCGCACCCTCAGCCGCGTGGCAAGCGAGATGCGCCTGTCCCAGCCCGCCATTTCCAAGGCACTCCGGGAAGTGGAGGACACCTTCGCCGCGCCCCTCTTCGAGCGCACTCGCCAGGGCCTGCAGCCCACGCCCGCGGGCGAAGCGGTGCTCACCTACGCCAGGCGGTGGTTCGCCGAACTCGAGGCGACCGCGCACGTCCTCAGTTCCCTCGAGGGCGGCCATGCCGGCCGCCTGCGGATCGGCGTCGCACACGGAATTCCGCAGGCGCTGCTGCAGGGCGCGCTGGTCCACCTGCTCGATCGAAAGTCGCGGGTGAGCGTCATGACGCGGGAGGGCACCACGGACGACCTGGTTCGGGGCCTCATGGCGCGGGAGCTCGACTGCGCGCTCGGGCGCGCCTTCGACGGCGAGGCCACGGGCCTCGTCCAGCACCCGGTGCATGAACAGGAAGCCTGCCTGGTCATGGCTGCCGGAAGCGCCAGGCGACTGGCGCGCGGGAGGCTGACGCTGGCATCGCTGGCGCCCTTCGACTGGATCATGCCGCCGGCCAACACCCCGATGCGCAGAACCTACAACGCCATGTTCATTGCAGCGGGGCTGCAGCCGCCCCGCCCCATCCTGGAGTCCCTGTCGGGACGCAGCGTCGAAACCGTGCTGCGGTTGGAGCCGAACGCCATCGCGGTACTCGCCCGGGATGTCGCCGCCGAAATGACCACGAGCGGGCAGTGCGCAGTATTGCCCTACCGCCTGAGCCTGAGCCTGCCGCCCGTGTGCTTTTTCACGACCGCGGACCTCGCGTCGCACCCCATCGTGCGGTCGCTGCGGGGCGCCGTCGTCGACTCCGCCAGGTCCATGCAGAAAGCGGCCGGGACGGCGCGCTGAGTAGATGGCGTCCGGCCTGAGCCCAGCGCACCGCCGATTGGAATGCCGCATGCCTACCGCTACGAAGGGATAGGAATTTCCTCGCCCCCCGCTCCGCGCAGAATGCTCGATTGCCCCAGGGAGTTGGCCGCCGAGCGGTGGGTCTCTGCCACAATCGGTCAAGCTCACGGCGTCGAAGGTGCTGGGCAGCGTATAGGACTTTCCTATCCGTAGCATTCTTGCGACACTGCACACTGGCGATATAGCGCAGCATTGGCAATCGTTGTGGTGAGGAGCTAACCGTGCCGGAGACCATTTCCCAGTTGATCGAGGGCCGCTTTGGCCTGCCCGCGCATGCCGGCGCATCGCACGAGGCGAACGCCACCCTGCGCACGCTGCTCTCGCACCGCGTCTGCCGGGACTACCGGCCTGAACCGGTCCCGGATGCAACTCTCGACGTTGCGCTAGCCGCCGCGTTTTCGGCGCCATCGAAATCCGACCTACAGCAGGCCTCGGTGGTGATCGTACGGGATGCCGTCAAGCGGGCTGTCCTGCACGGCTTGGTGCCGTCGATGCCCTGGGTCACGGGCGCGCCGCTGGTGATGGTGTTCTGCGGCGACAACCGTCGCGCCCGGCGGATCGCGCAGCTGCGCGGCAAGCCGCATCCCAACGACACGCTCGACATGTTCATGAATGCCTCGGTCGATTGCGGCCTGGTGCTGCAGAACTTCATCATGGCAGCCGAATCCCTGGGACTTGGCTG
>CAYWDZ010000289.1:0-2832 GCA_964456255.1 uncultured Steroidobacteraceae bacterium
TGGCTCACCTGGCGGCGCGACCTGCATCAGTTCGCGCCCTTGCTGTTCCGGTAGGGCGCCGTGAAGAGGCTTGCTGCGCTGATCGCACTGGCGCTGGTTGCATGCCAGTCGCCGCCAGCCGTGCAACCCGCAGGCCCCGATCACGTCGACATGACCTGGCTGTCGATTGCCAACATGTACTTCGAATTGGGCGACCGGGGCATCCTCGCCGACGGGTACATCACCCGCCTGCCACAGAACATCTTTTCCGGCGGCGGCGGGGGCCTTGCGAAGACCAGCCAGGCATTCAAGCCCGATGTCGCAGCGGTCACCGGCGTGATGAATGCACTGGGCGGGCCGAAACGCGTGGACCTGCTGCTCACCGGCCACAGCCACTTCGATCATTCATTCGATACGGCAACCTGGTCACGGCTCACTGGCGCTCCCATCATCGGTTCACCGACCACCTGCTTCCAGGCCGCGGCCGAAGGCATTCCCGCCCGCCGCTGCACGCCCGTGTATGGCGGCGAGAAGCTCACCGTTGCCGATGGCGTGACCCTGCGCGTGATCCGGTGGAACCACAGCGGCAGTTCAGGCGCCAACCCCGAGCAGCATGATCCGGTGGAGCTCGAGGCCGCGCCGGTTCCGGACCCGCGCAATGGCGGTTTGCACGGCGGCGTGGCAGAGGATTTCCCCAATGGCGGTGGCGGCCGCGCCTTTCTGTTCGTGATGAATACACCAGGCGGAAGATTGAGCTGGCTGTACCAGGACTCGGCCAGTGCGGTGGATCTGGAAGCGCCAATCATCATCAACGGCCGCAACTACGGCGCACCGCTGCAGAACCTGCAGGATGCCCTCCGGGCTGAAGGACTGGAGTCGGTGGACCTGTGGATCGGCACCGGCGGCGCAGCGGTAGCGCGGCTGGTGCTGCCAGTGCTGAAGCCGAAGGCCTATCTGCCAGTGCACTGGGACGGCTTGTGGGGTGCCTTTCTGGCGGGGGTACAGCAGCCGTTTGCGGACACACAACTGGCCGCACTGCTGGACTCTGCGGGCGTGCGGTTGATCCGGCCGGCACAGTACCTGGACAAATGGCGCCTGGATGCCGCGGGCGTGCACATTGTGGCGAACGACAAGGCGCGGCAATCACTTGGAATCGGAGGTAGCAGATGACACGAATGATGCCCACCGGCGCACTGGCGCTGTGCATGCTGGCGACGGGTTGCGGTTCCGCACCTGACCCGCAGGGAGCGACCCTGCAGAACTACGTCGACCGCCAGGCGATCGAGACGACGCTGGTCCGGTATTCCACCGGTCTGGACACTTTCGATCCCGACGTTTACGCCTCGGCATTTGCCGAGGACGCCGAGTTCACCATGGAAGACAAGGTGTATCGCGGCAGGGAGGAAATTGCCGGCATCATCCGCGGCATGAAGGCGAGCCGCGCCGAGCGGCTGGCTGACAAGGACCCGACCAACGATCCGCCGCCGATCATGCACCACGTGATGAGCAATGCCGTCATCGACATCGTCAGCGCCGACAAGGCCCTGCACCACAGTTACTGGATGACGGTATCCGGTGGTCCGGAACTGAACAGCTTTCGCGTCGCCGCCGAAGGTCGTTACGAGGACGAGCTCGTGAAGCGCGACGGCAAGTGGCTGATCCATCGCCGCAAGATCGTCGATTGACGCTGCGCCATGAAAAAAGGCCCCGGCAGTTTCCCGTCGGGGCCTTTTGTTCATGCACCAGGGTTCAGCCTACCGGCTGACCTGGATGCTCCCTGTGGCAGAGGCGCCGGAAATGGCGCCGAAGCCGCCACCACGGCCACCCGCAGGCGGCGGGGTCGCGACAACCTTCACCCAAAGCTGATCCTTGTCCTTGAAGTAGGAGGTTTCGCTGGCCTTGCGCAGCGCATCCAGACTCTTCTGTTCGGTACCAGAGGCTGCCTTGGTGAACCCGGGCAGTTCGAAGATCACCCATGAGCCCGTGTCGAGATAGCTCACGTTGATGGGCAGTTCCGTCCTCTCGGTGGTCACCTTGATTTCGGTACCGGCCATGATCGGAGTTTCCCCGGCGAGGGTGAACTCCTTGCCATTGCGGCTGACAATGACCGGAGGCTGAGCCGGAGCCGCAGCACCGCCGCCGCGAGCACCGCCACCGCCGCCAAATCCACCCGCGCCACCGCCGCGAGGCGCGCCTGCACCGGGTGCAGCGCCCGGACCCGCGGGGCCACCGGCAACTGCGCCAGGGCCACCAGGTGCGCCACCAAATCCGCCAGGTGCGGCGCCGGGACCAGCGGCGCCAGGACCGGGACCGCCAGCGCGGGGCGCGCCACCGGCACGAGCACCGCCGCCGCCAAAGCCACCAAACCCGCCACCGCCGCCGCCGCCGATGTTCATGCGCCCGACATCGCCCTTGCACAGGACAGCACCCCAGGTGGGCTTGGCCTCGCAGGCCTCAACAGCGCCCAGGATTCCGATGTCGACCATGACGTAGGCACCGGGGCCAGCGCCGAGCGAACCGTCGATGTCCTTGAACCCCGCGACCTTCCAGCCATTGCTGCCGCCATTGTCATTGCCCCACTTGCGCTCGATCGGCGGGAAATGGGCCGGCTTGGCGTTGATGAACTTGACCTTCTCGATGGAGTTTTCGGGGCTGGTACCGAAGCTCGTGTACAGCAGGTACGAGAGTGCGCCCGCCTTGCGCGTGGCATTGTCCTGGTAGTTCTCGAAGGTGACGTTCACGACGTGGTGCAGGAAGTCGTAGTACTCGAAGCCGCGGATCGGGAAATCGGGCAATTCGGGCTTCGGCAGGCTGCGGCCATAAGCCTTTTCCGAATCCGTCGTGGGATTGCCG
>CAYWDZ010000290.1:0-2831 GCA_964456255.1 uncultured Steroidobacteraceae bacterium
CGAAGCGCTGGAGTGCTGGCCCATTGACCTCTTCAAGCGCGTGCTGCCGCGGCACCTGGAGATCATCTACGAGATCAATGCCTGCTTCCTGGACCAGGTGCGCATCCGCTTCCTGGGTGACGAGGAGCGTCTCGCGCGACTGTCGCTGATCGACGAGCGCGGCGAACGCTATGTGCGCATGGCGCACCTGGCCTGCGTGGGCAGCCATACGATCAATGGCGTCGCGGCGCTGCATTCCGAGCTGCTCAAGACTGATGTGCTGCGCGACTTCCACGAGCTGTGGCCGGAGAAGTTCCAGAACAAGACCAACGGCGTCACGCCGCGGCGCTGGATGGTGCTGGCCAACCCCCAGCTCGCCAGGCTGATCAGCTCATCCATCGGCACATCGTGGATCACCGAGCTGGATGAACTGCGGCGCCTGGAGCCGCTCGCCGCAGATGCCGGGTTTCGGGCCGAGTGGCAGGCCATCAAGCAGGCCAACAAGCGGGGCTTCGCACAATTGGCGCTGGAGCGCACTGGCATAGCGATCGACCCGGAGTCCCTGTTCGACGTGCAGGTCAAGCGCATCCACGAGTACAAGCGCCAGCACCTGAACATCCTGCATGTGATCGCGCTGTACCTCGAGTTGAAAGCCGACCCGAATCTGTCGCTGCCCCCGCGCACTTTCATCTTTGGCGGCAAGGCGGCACCTGGCTATCGCATGGCCAAGCTCATCATCAAGCTGATCAATTCAGTTGGCGACGTCGTCAATCGCGACACCGCCATCCGTGACCGGCTGAAGGTCGTCTACCTGCCGAACTTCAATGTCAGGAACGGCTTGCGCATCTATCCGGCAGCCGACCTGTCGGAGCAGATCTCCACCGCCGGCAAGGAAGCCTCGGGCACCGGCAACATGAAATTCACGATGAATGGCGCGCTGACCATCGGCACGCTGGATGGCGCCAATGTGGAGATCCGCGACCAGGTTGGCGCGGAGAACTTCTTCCTGTTCGGCCTCAGCACCGAACAGGTCGCCGAGGTGTGGCGGCGGGGCTATCGCCCGCAGGAGGCCTGCGCGCGCGATCCGCTGCTGGCCGAGGTGCTGGACCTGATCCGTGGCGGGTTCTTCTCGCGTGGTGACACCGAGCTGTTCCGTCCGCTGCTCGACAATCTCACCTGGCACGATCCCTATCTGGTGCTGGCCGATTTCACCGCCTACCGGGAATGCCAGCAGCAGGTTTCAGGCGCCTACACGGACAAGGAGTCGTGGACCCGCATGTCCATCCTGAACAGCGCCCGTTCAGGGATGTTCTCCTCCGACCGCACGATTCGCGAATATGCGCGCGACATCTGGCACACGAAGCCCGTTCCGGTGCGGTTGCTGTCCGAAGAGGAAGTGAAGGTCGGCTTCCTTCAGTAGCGCGCTCGCTGGCCTGTATGGCCGTGTGGCGCTTCGGCGGGTACGGGAATCCGGTCAGGCGTTGAGGAAGCCGCGGATGGCGGCGTCGAAATGGGGGAGGTCCACGAGGAAGGCATCGTGGCCTTCGATGCTGTGCAGGCGTGCGAATGTCGTCGCGATGCCGGCGGCCTCCAGATCGCGCGCGATCTGTTCCTGCTCTTCCACCTTGAACAGGAAGTCCGACTCCACGCCGACCACGAGTGCCGTCTCGATCCCTGAACGCCGGTAGACGTCGGGTGCGGCACCATGTTCGGCAATGTCGAAGCAGTCCATGGCGCGCGACAGGTACAGGTAGCAGTTCGGATCGAAGACCCGTACAAACTTCTCGGCCTGCGCTTCAAGATAGGTTTCAACCGCAAAGCGCGGGCCGAAGCCCTCTGGAACGCGTGCCAGTGCCGCTTCAACCGCGCGCTGACCCACTTCGGTCAGCCCGGAACGGCCAAAGCGTCCGGACCATTCCGCAGCCGAGCGATAGGTGATGGTGCCGAGCTTGCGCGCGATGCGCATGCCCGACTGCGGGCCGCGCTCATTCTCGGTGTACTGGCCATTGTTCCAGGCCGGGTCGCTCATCACGGCTTCGCGCTGCACGGCGCGCAGCGCGATCGCGAATGGCGAGGACGCCGAAGAGCCCGAGATCGAAACCAGCCGGCGTGCGCCACCGGGGGCCACCGCCGCAAAGGCAGTAACGACCATGCCGCCGAGCGACGGACCCATTACGGTGTCCAGCCTTTCGATGCCCAGAGACCGCGCCGCTTCAAAGCCCGCGCGCGCGATGTCTTCCACCGACAGTTCCGGGAAAGTCAGTCGCCACGCCTTGCCGGTAAGTGGATTCACCGAGGCTGGGCCGGTGGAGCCGAAGCAGCTTCCCAGCGAATTCACGCACATCACGAAGTAGCGGTCGGTGTCGATGGCCCGACCCGGGCCGATCATGCGTTCCCACCAGCCGGGCTCCGGGCCGTGGTTTGAAGACGCCGCATGCGCCGAAGGCGACAGGCCGGTGAACAACAGGATGGCGTTGCTGCGATCGGTGTTGAGCTGGCCCCAGCTCTCGAAGGCGATCTGTGCGCCAGACACACTGCCGCCCTTCCAGAGGCGGAAGGGATCCGGCAGTCGCGCGTAACGCACGGCTGAGACCTCTGGCAGTTGTTTGCGCACTGCGTTCACGGCTCGGAGTCGGTGCCTTCGTTGATGCCTTCGGCCAGCGCTGTGGACAGGTAGCGCTCACCGGTATCGGGCAGCATCGCGAGGATCACGCTGCCGGGTGGCGATTCGCGCGCCACTTGCAGCGCTGCGGCAAAGGTCGCGCCGCAGGAGATTCCGCAGAAGATGCCTTCCTGGGTGGCCAGCAGTCGTGCGCTGGCGATGGCATCGGCGTCGCTGACCTGCACGATGC
>CAYWDZ010000291.1:0-2826 GCA_964456255.1 uncultured Steroidobacteraceae bacterium
TGGGAAACCCCCATGGGCATGCTCAACGCCATCGGCCTGCAGAACCCGGGTGTCGACGTGGTGGTGAACGAGATCCTGCCGACGCTCGATTTCACCGAGACGCGATTCATCGCCAATGTCTGCGGTTCCACGGTCGAGGAATACGTCGAGGTCACCGCGAAGTTCGACGACTCACCCATCGATGCGATGGAACTGAACATCTCCTGCCCCAACGTGAAGGAGGGCGGTGTGCAGTTCGGCAACTCGCCGGAGATGTCCGCACGGGTGGTCGCGGCCTGCCGCAAGGTCACGAAGAAGCCCATCATCACGAAGATGTCGCCGAACCAGACCGACATCCGCCACAACGCCAGGCTGTGCATCGAGGCCGGGACCGACGGCTTTGCGGTGATCAACACGGTCACGGGAATGGCGATCGATCCGCTCACCCGCAAACCCATCATCGGCAACCGGCAGGGTGGATTGTCCGGCCCCGCCATCAAGCCCATCGCACTGCTGAAGGTGGCCGAGGTGGCCGAAGTGGCGCGCCCGCATCGCATTCCGGTCATCGGGCAGGGCGGCATCTGCACTGCCAGCGATGCCATCGAGTTCCTCATCGCGGGCGCCAGCGCAGTTGGCGTCGGCACCGCGCTGTTCTATGACCCGCTGGTCTGCCCGAAGATCAATCGCGGGATTGCTACCTACCTCGCCGAACAGGGAATGGCCAGTGTCGCCGCCCTGGCCGCCTGATTCCTTTTCTTCACTCAACTCCTACCATGTCAACCACAGAGACCATCAATTTCACCCGCGGCGTGCCCGCGAACGAATCCTTTCCCACGGCCGAGATCGCGGCCGCAGCCGAACGCGCCTTGCAGAAGCAGGCCGTCGCGATGTTTCAGTACGGCCCCGCCGCGGGCCTGGGCTCATTGCGTGAGTGGCTCGCCCAATGGCAGCAGGTTCCGGTCGAGCGCGTGCTCACCGGCAACGGCTCGCTGGAGATCGTCGAGTTCCTGTGCATCGCGCTGCTGCAGAAGGGTGATCTGGTCTTCACCGAATCGCCTTCCTACGACCGCGCGCTCACATTGTTCCGCCGCAATGGAGCGGAGGTTGCCGGCGTTCCGCTTCAAGCCGACGGCCCGGACATCGAAGCCCTGGAGAAGATGCTCGCGCAGCGCGTGCCGAAATTGTTCTACGTGATCCCGGATTTCCAGAACCCGTCCGGCGCGACCTGCTCGGCCGCCAAGCGCAAGCGCCTGGTGGAGTTGGCCGAGAAATACAACTTCCTGCTGCTGGAGGATGCGCCGTACCGGTTGCTGCGCTATCGCGGCCAGGACGAGGCCACGCTGTATTCGCTGGCGCCGCATCGCGTGCTGCACATGAGCTCGTTCACCAAGCTGATCGCGCCGGGCGTGCGCTGCGGCTTCATGCTGGGCGAACCGGCGTTGCTGGCGAAGATCGGCAAGGTTGCGGAAGACTCCTACATCTCGCCGGGGTATTTCGCACATGGCGTGACGGCGGAGTGGTGTGCCGAAGGCAAGCTGGCCCCGCAGATCGCACGGCTCAAGCAGCTGTATGCGCCGCGCCTCGATGCCACGCTCGCCGCCATCGACAAGCACATGCCCGACGCGGTGGCCACGCGGCCCAACGGTGGATTCTTCCTGTCGGTGACATTGCCCGAAGGTTCTTCCACGACGGCGCTGCGCGCGGCGGCGGCAAAGCAGAACCTGAATCTCGCCGATGGCCTCGCGTTCTTTCCCAACGGCGGGGGCGAGCGCTTCCTGCGGCTGCCGTTCTGTGCACTCACACCCGCGCAGATCGATGAGGGAGTGCGGCGCCTGGCCATCGCCTTGCGCGAATCGCGCGCCTGACGCGCGCCCGTCCGCCTACTCGGGGATGTCGTCCATCCCCAGCTCCTTGAGCTTGCGGGTCAGCGTGTTGCGCCCCCAGCCAAGGAGCTTCGCGGCCGCCTGGCGATGACCCTGGGTGTGCTTCAGCGCCACACGAATCAGGGTCTTCTCGAACTGCGGCAGCGCTTCGTCCAGCAGCGCACGCCCACCGCCTGCCGCCGCCTTGTCGGCCCAGCCGGCCAGGCTTCCCACCCAGTCATCAGCCGGCGTTGACGCCGGCCCGGCCGAGGTGATTTCCGCTGGCAGGTCATCGACATGCACTTCGCTGCCCGGCGCCAGCACCGTGAGTCGGCGACACAGATTGACCAGCTCGCGCACGTTGCCGGGCCATCCGTAACGCGACAGCACCTCGACGGTATCCGGGGCCAGCGTCTTGGTGTCGACACCCAGCTCCTTCGCAGCAAGCGCCAGGTAATGCGACAGCAGCGTCGGCACGTCTTCGCGGCGCGCGCGCAGCGGCGGCAGCTCGATGCGGATCACGTTCAGACGGTGATACAGATCCTCGCGGAACTGCCCGCGGGCCACGCGATCCTCCAGGTTCTGGTGGGTGGCCGCGATCACGCGCACATCAACGCGGATCGGGGTCTGGCCACCGACACGGTAAAACTCGCCCTCGGCCAGCACGCGCAGCAGGCGCGTCTGCAATGGCAGGTTCATGTCCCCGATCTCGTCCAGGAACAGCGTGCCACCATCGGCCTGTTCGAAGCGGCCGCGACGCAAGCTGTCGGCGCCGGTGAATGAACCCTTCTCGTGACCAAACAGCTCCGACTCGAGCAGTTCACCGGGAATCGCCGATGTGTTCAGGGCGATGAAGGCCTTGCCGGCGCGCGGACTGTGATCGTGCAGCGCGCGCGCCACGAGCTCCTTGCCCGTTCCGGATTCTCCGGTGACCAGCACGTTCACCGAGGAACGCGACAGGCGTCCGATGGCGCGGAACACCTGC
>CAYWDZ010000292.1:0-2817 GCA_964456255.1 uncultured Steroidobacteraceae bacterium
GCTCACGGTCGCGCCTTCGGCCAGCTTTTCCTCGATCAGGTCGGCCTTGGCCGCGTCGGCTGACAGCAGGTAGATCAGGACGTTGGTGTCGAAGAACCGATCAGCCACGCTGGCTTGCTTCGAGCCGGTCGAAGCGGAAATCCGCGGGCAGGCGCCCCCGGTACTTCCGCAGGCGGGCGAGAACCTCGCGTGCGCCGGGTTTCCTGGAGATCTCGAACGCGTTGCGCCCGGCGACATGGATCTCGATGTCATCGCCTTCCTTGAGACCCAGGGCCTCGGTGACCAAGGCGGGCAGACGAACGGCCAGGCTATTGCCCCATCTGGACACTTGCATGTTGATCCTTGTCGATCGAAAAGATATACATTGCAAAGTGTATATCTAGCAGCGTGATACGGCAAGCGTTCCGCATGAGAGACGCCGACCGGGATGCGCCCGTCCTTGGCGGCTGCGCTTGCCACACGCCGGGCTGCGACACAAACTGACGCGCCATGCAGGTAAGCTGGCCTCATCAGGATGATAGAGGGGTGCGGCATGGCGACGAGACGGCAAGGCAAGCAAAGGCTGTCCAAGTCCCGGCTAATCTCGTCGCTGCAGTGCCACAAGCGGCTGTGGCTGGAAACGCATCGGCCCGACGCCGCCGCGTTGTCGCCGGCGATCCAGCAAAGCTTTGCTTCAGGGCACCAGGTGGGAGATCTCGCGCGCAAGCTCGCCGGCAAGGGCGTGCTGATCGAATCGCAGCAGGACCTGGGAACTGCGCTGGACGAAACCGCCGCGCAGGTTCGCGGCGGCGCGAAGCGGCTTTTCGAGGCGACATTCAGACATGAGGCGGTACTGGTGCGCGCCGACATCCTCGAGCGGGGCCGCAAGGGCTTTCATTTGCGCGAGGTGAAGGCCTCGGGATCGCTGAAGGAGCATCACCTGCGGGACGCCGCCATCCAAGCCTGGGTGCTTCACGGCGCCGGGGTTCCGCTGGAGAGCGTCCATGTGCAGCATCTGGATACAGGCTTCGTCTACCCGGGCGGAGAGGATTACGACGGCCTGTTCGTCGAGCATCGCGTCGACAAGGACATCCGCCCCTTGCTCGCTGAGGTGCCGCAGTGGGTGGACACCGCGCTTTCAGTACTGGCGGCACCGGAGCCCGAGATCCGCACCGGGAAGCATTGCAGCGAACCGTATGGCTGTCCGTTCCTCGACTACTGTTCGGCGCAGGAGCCGCAAGCCGAGTACCCGCTCAACATGCTGCCGTACATGGGCAAACTCCTGCCCGATCTGGTCGCGGAGGGCTACCGCGACGTACGCGACATTCCCCCTGGGCGGTTGGCGAACGAGAAGCAGGAGCGCGTGCGGCGCATCACGCGGTCCGGCAAGCCGGAGCTGGCGCCAAAGGCGAAGGCGGCCATGCGCGCGCTGCCGTATCCGCGCTATTACTTCGACTTCGAGACTGTGGGGTTCGCGGTGCCGCAGTGGCCCGGCACCAAGCCGTACCAGCAGGTGCCGTTCCAGTGGTCCTGCCATATCGAGCGTGCGCCCGGCAAGCTTGAGCACCGCGCGCACCTGGACACGAGCGGCACGTCGCCTGCGCAAGGCATGGCAGAAACACTGCTGGACGCGCTCGGCGACAGCGGGCCGATCCTTGCGCACAACGCCGGCTTTGAGCGGCGCTGCATCGAGGATCTCGCCCGATCGCTGCCGAAGCGTGCCGCTGCGTTGCGCAGGGTCGCCGAACGGCTGGTCGACACGCTGTCACTTGCCCGCGACTACTACTACCATCCGGCCATGAAAGGCTCATGGTCGCTAAAGGCCATCGTGCCGGCAATCGCACCTGAACTCGACTACGGTGACCTTGGCGAAGTACAGGACGGCGGAGCGGCATCGGCTGCATACACGGAGATCGTCGCGCCGGATACGCCGCCGCAACGCAAGGCGGAACTCAGGGCGTCGCTGGAACGCTACTGCGCGCGCGATACTCTGGCACTGGTGCGGTTGGTGAAGCTGTTGCAGACCGGGAGGTAGCCGCATGTCCAATGGCAAGAACGAAACCAGCGCTGCGATCCTGCGCCAGTGGAGCCTGTTGCGAAGGATCCCGCGCCACCCGGCGAAGAAGACCGCAAATCAAATCTCGGTGGAACTTGCCGGCGACGGCCTGGCAGTAAGCAAGCGCACCGTCGAGCGCGACCTCGCCGCGCTCGCCGAGGCGTTTCCGACGCTGGAATGCGATGACCGCGAGAAGCCCTACGGCTGGAGTTGGGCCAAGGATGCCGTGGCGCTGCACCTGCCGGGCATGACCGCGCCCGAAGCGCTGGCGTTCCAGATGCTCGAACGGTTTGTGAAGCCCCTGCTGCCTACTTCTACGCTGGACTCGCTGGATGCGTACTTTCGCGCGTCGCGCGACAAGCTGGTGGACATCGCCGGCAAGGCACCGGCCGCGTCCTGGGCGAAAAGGGTCCGGGTGGTCCACCCGACGCAGTTGCTGATCCCGCCGAAGATCAAGCCCGACGTGCATCGCGCGGTGACCGAGGCACTGCTGCTCAGCAGGAAGATGGAGGTTCTCTACCGCAGGCGGGGCGAGACGGAGACCAAGTCACGCGTGGTAAACCCATTGGGGCTAGTGGTGCGCGGGCCGGTGACCTACTTCGTCGTCCGGCAGCGCAAGGATCCGTTTTTCTTCGCCATGCACCGCATCGCAAGCGCGACCATGCTGCAGGCGAACGCGGAGCCTTCACCCGATTTCGATCTCGACGCCTGGGTCGAGGCAGGCCGTTTCGGCTTCGGCGACGGCAGCACCATCAGGCTCGAGATGATCGTGTCCCCGGAAG
>CAYWDZ010000293.1:0-2814 GCA_964456255.1 uncultured Steroidobacteraceae bacterium
GGTTTCAATCCGGGCGAGGCCTTCGGCGACATCTTCGGCGACGTGTTTGGCGATATTTTCGGTGGCGGCGGTCGGCGCGGTGGTCGTTCGCAGGTGTTCCGCGGTGCGGACCTGCGCTATGAGCTGGAACTGGATCTGGACCAGGCCGTGTTCGGCGCGAGCACCGAGATCGAAGTGCCGAAGCTGGCTGAATGCGACACCTGCCACGGTAGTGGTGCGGCCAAGGGCTCCCACGCGACGGACTGCGAGACCTGCCATGGCTCGGGAACGGTGCGCGTATCACAGGGCTTCTTCCAGCTGCAGCAGACCTGTCCGCGGTGCCGCGGGCGCGGCAAGGTCGTCAAGAACCCGTGTGACACCTGCCTTGGCCAGGGGCGCGTACGGCGCACCAAGAAGCTGGCGGTGAAGATTCCGGCCGGCGTGGACAACGGCGATCGCATCCGCCTGTCCGGTGAGGGTGAAGCCGGCCGCAATGGCGGGCCGGCGGGCGACCTGTATGTGGAGATCAGCGTTCGCCCGCACCCGATCTTCGAGCGCGAGGGCGAGCATCTGTCCTGCGAGGTGCCGGTAAGTTTTGCCACCGCCTCGCTGGGCGGTACCGTCATCGTGCCGACGCTCGATGGCCAGGTGTCGTTGAAGATTCCGGCGGAAACGCAATCAGGTCGGCAGTTCCGGCTGCGCGACAAGGGCGTGAAGCCGGTGCGCGGCGGCAGCCGTGGCGACCTGTTCTGCAAGGTGATGGTGGAGACACCGGTCAATCTCAGCGGCGAACAGAAGGAATTGCTGCGAAAATTCGAGGCGTCGCTCAAGTCCGATGGCAGAAGCCATGCGCCGCGTGAGGAAGGGTTCTTCGAGGGCCTGACGCGGTTCTTCACCAAGGCCGAATAGCAGGAGAGCAGCGCGTGACCGTCAGGGTAGGCATTGTCGGGGTGGCGGGCCGAATGGGTGCCGAGCTGGTGAAGGCTCTGGGCAAGACGCCCGCAGCGCGACTGGCAGCTGCAGTGGATCGGCCCGGCAGCGATGCGCTGGGCAGGGATGCTGGCGAGCTCGCGGGAATCCCTGCCACCGGAATAAAGGTCTGCGCAGACCTGAATGCAGTGCTCGGTGAGCTCGACGTGGTCATCGACTTCTCGTCGGCCGCTGCCGTCGGGGTGACCGCGCAGGCCTGCGCTGCAGCTGGTGTGCCGTTGCTGGTTGGCACGACCGGCCTGGATGAACGCGCCACGATGCAGCTGGATGCTGCGGCCAGCCGGATCCCGGTGCTCGTATCGGCGAACACCAGCCTGGCACTCAATGTATTGCTGGAGCTGGTGCAGCGTGCCGCGCGCGCGCTGCCGACCGGCTACGACATCGAAATATTCGAGGCCCACCACCGCCACAAGGTCGACGCACCATCGGGCACCGCGCTGGCGCTGGGGGAAGCTGCGGCGGCCGGGCGAGGCGAACGCCTGGAGCGGCCTGTCAGCCTGACCGGCGCGGCCGCCGGGGCCCGCGGTGCCGGTGGTATCGGATTCTCGGTGGTTCGTGGCGGCGACGTGGTCGGCGAACACGATGTGCGCTTCCTCGGGCAGGGCGAACAGCTGCGCCTTTCCCATGTAGCAACTGACCGGGCAATTTTCGCTCGGGGTGCCATCGCGGCCGCCCTGTGGCTGGTCGGGCGTCCCAGGGGGCGTTACAAGATGGCCGATTTTGTTCTTGAGGATCAGAAGGATACGCGATAGTCCGCAGTACTTTGCTCACTCGCTGCGGAGCATTTTGGGGCAAGTCCGCGTGGACAGCGGGAGCCGGAAAAACGTAGAATTCGCAGCGAAATCCGTTACATCCAGTTGCGGGTTTTAGTCCGCGCAAGGCGGGAGGGCGTTCCAAAAGAACTCCTCCCGCTTTGTGCATCTGCACCTCAAAACCGGTTATGCGAGGCTAATGGGAAGCCGCCAGAAAAAAGCGGAGGTCGGTGAGTGAGTGTGAGCGCCGTACTGGCTCTGGCAGATGGAACCGTTTTCCACGGCACTTCCATCGGAGCGAAAGGAAATACCACCGGCGAAGTTGTCTTCAATACGGCAATGACGGGCTATCAGGAAATTCTTTCCGACCCGTCCTACTTCCGGCAGATCGTCACGCTGACCTATCCCCACATTGGCAACACGGGTACGACGCCGGAAGATCAGGAGTCATCGCTGGTTGCGCCGGCAGGGCTCGTGATCCGTGACCTGCCGCTGCTCGAGAGCAACTGGCGTTCCAACCTGACCCTGCCTGAATACCTGCAACGTGGTCGCGTGGTGGCCATCGCAGGGCTCGACACTCGCAAGCTGACACGCCTGTTGCGCGAGAAGGGTGCGCAGTCCGGTTGCATCATGACGGGCGACAATGTGGATGCGAACGCCGCCGTGCACGCGGCCCGTCGCTTCCCGGGTCTGGCCGGCATGGACCTGGCCAAGGTCGTCACCACGAAGGAAACCTACCAGTGGAACGACGGCACCATCTGGCGCACGCGCGGCCGCGCCACGCTGCGTCCGGCACAGCGCCTGCACGTCGTGGCCTATGACTTCGGCGTGAAGCGCAACATCCTCAGGCTGCTGGCCGACGCGGGCTGCCGGATGACGGTGGTGCCGGCGCAGACGTCGGCCGAACAGGTGCTGGAGATGGAGCCGGATGGCATCTTTCTTTCCAACGGGCCGGGCGATCCGGAGCCATGCACCTACGCCATCCAGGCGATCCGCAAGTTTCTGGAGACCGATATTCCCGTGTTCGGGATCTGCCTCGGGCACCAGCTGCTGGGCCTCGCAGCCGGCGCGCGCACCGTCAAGAAGAACTTCG
>CAYWDZ010000294.1:0-2796 GCA_964456255.1 uncultured Steroidobacteraceae bacterium
AGATTGCCGTCGTCCGCCCGCAGAAGCCCGGGCGGCTCGCGGCGTTGCGCACCGCGCTCGATGAGGGCGCCGTGCGCTCGGCCGAGCGCATGATCAACAAGCTGCATCCGGCCGAGATTGCGCAGCTGCTCGAATCCCTGCCGCCGAAGCAGCGCGAACTGGTCTGGGAGATGACCGACCCGGAGCTCGACGGCGACGTGCTGGTCGAGCTCTCCGAGGAGGTGCGCGCGCAACTGATCCGCGAGATGGACGCGCAGGAGCTGGCCGCCGCCACCGAAGGCCTGGAAGTCGACGACCTGGCTGACCTGCTGGCCGACCTGCCCGAGACAGTCACGCAGCAACTGCTGCGCACCATGGACCAGCAGGATCGCGAACGCCTGTCGCGGGTGCTGTCGTGGCCGGAGGATTCGGCCGGCGGACTGATGAGCACCGACACGGTGAGTGTGCGCGCCGACGTGTCGCTGGAAGTGGTGCAGCGCTACCTCAGGTTGCGCGGCGAGCTGCCGGATCACACCGACCGGCTGTTCGTGGTGGACCGGGGTGATCGCTTCCTGGGCACGCTGACGCTGGCGCGACTGCTCACCGACGACCCGGAAAAGCTGGTCGGTCAGTGCCTGGATTCGGAAGCAGCACGTTTCTCGCCCGACTTGCCGGCGACCGAGGTTTCGCAGCTGTTTCGCGATCGGGACCTGCTATCGGCTCCGGTAGTCGACGAACGGGGCGTGTTGCTGGGGCGTGTCACCGTCGACGATGTGGTGGACGTGATTGCCGAAGAGGCCGCGCACGAAGTCATGGCAGGCGCGGGTCTGCGTGACGAGGAAGACGTGTTTGCAGCCGTGCTGCCGGCCACTCGCCGCCGCCTGCTGTGGCTGGCCATCAACCTGATGACCGCCTGCCTCGCCGGCCTGGTGGTGCAGCGCTTCCAGGGCATCATCGAAAAGGTGGCCGCGCTGGCCGTACTGATGCCGGTTGTCTCCAGCATGGGCGGCATTGCCGGCACGCAGACCGTTACGCTGATCATCCGTGGTCTCGCGCTGGGACAGGTGCAATGGCGCGATGCGCGCTGGCTGCTGCTGCGTGAAGTTGGCGTCAGCGCGCTGACCGGCACCGCGATGGCCCTGATCGTGGGCGCCCTCACCATTGCGTGGCTGGGCACCTGGACCATTGCACCGATCATTGGCGCGGCCATGCTGATCAACCTGCTGGCCGCAGCCGTCGTCGGCGTGATGGTGCCGCTGACATTGCGTCGGCTGGCCATCGACCCGGCGCTGTCTGCGGGCGTGATCCTCACCACGTTCACCGACATCATCGGCTTTGCGACACTGCTGGGCCTCGGCGCCCTGTTCCTGATCTAGTCGATGGAGAACAGCTGGCGCACGTCATCGGCGCGCGCCAGCGCATCGCGATGGCCAAGCTCAATGAGTGCACGCGTGTATTCGCGCTCGAACATCAGGTAGCTGGCGAGCTGCGCACCGGCGGTACTGCTGGCACCGCTCACGCGCAGCAACGCCCTGAGGGAGTGCGGCAGCCGGTCGAGATGTTCCAGCGCGATCTCGCGCGGATCGCGCGAGGGGGCCAGGAACACCACCTTGTCCACGATGCGGCAACCCGGCAGCAATGCGGGCTGCAGGCGCAGGATCTGGTTCACGCGCTCGATCTGCTCCAGATCGTTGTAGATCTGGTCCGTGAACAACGTGTCGAGCGCAAAGCCGGCAAGCTGTCCCGCGGTGGGTGCCGAGTGTGGTCCGGAGCGACGTTCCGACACGCCGCCACCACCTGAACTGCGCATGCCCACGATCAGCAGGCGACTTGCGCCCAGGTGCAGCGCCGGCGCCAGCGGCACCATCTGCCGCATTGCCCCGTCCCCATAGAAGCTCTCGTCGATCTGCTCCGGGGGAAACAGCAGCGGCACCGCGAGACTTGCCATCAGGTGCGAAAGTCCGAGACGGGCGCGGCGGCCAATGTGGTTGTGCCCGCTCCATTCGGACAGGCCGGCCTGCCCTTCGAAGAAGGCAACCGAGCGTGCGGTGCCGTAGTTGGTGCCACACAGCGCCAGTGCATTGAGGTGCCCGTTGCGAATGCTGCGGCCAACGCCACGCCAGCGGACCTCACGCGTCAGCAGGTTGCGCAACGGCGTATTGTCGAAGAGCGAACGCGGAGCGCTCAGCAGCAACCCGCCCGAAATCAGGGACAGCGCCCAATGCAGTCCACTGCGCAGCATGCTGCGACGCCCGACGTCGAATACCTGCCCCGTACGAAAGTTTGCCCAGACCTGTTCGATGGAGCCCACGGCTGCGCGCCACTGGTCCGCACGTGCGGCCAGCACCGAGGCTGCAACCGCACCGGCCGACGTGCCGACAATCACGCGGAACGGGTTTTCCTGCTGCGGCAACAGCTGGGCGACAGCCTTCAGCACGCCAACCTGGTAGGCAGCCCGGGCGCCGCCACCGGTAAGCACCAGAGCGGGAAGCGGGGGTTGCAATGGCAGCTCTGCGGGCATGGGCCTATGATTATTGCCCGCTCACCCCCTCATGGGGCGACAAATGCAGGAGTTGCCATGCGCGCACGTTTGCTGACTGCTCTCTTCCCCCTGGCTTTGCTGGCGTTTGCCACCTCGGCCTCGGCACAGGCGCCCGCGCCTGCCGCGTCTGCCAAGCCGCAGGTCGGGCAGATGGCACCGGCCTTCTCGCTGGTCGACCAGAACGGCAAGAAGCATGCGCTGGCCGACTACAAGGGCAAATGGGTGGTCGTGTACTTCTACCCGAAGGACCAGACGCCGGGCTGCACCACCGAGGC
>CAYWDZ010000295.1:0-2715 GCA_964456255.1 uncultured Steroidobacteraceae bacterium
CCATGCTGCGCTATGGCGTGAATGACCTGCGCTTGTTCTTCGAGAACGATCTGCGGTTCCTCAAGCAGTTCCGCGGCGGGTGGGCCTGATGAAAGTGTCACTGTCGTGGCTGGCCGAGTGGGTCGACATCTCCTGGGATGCGCCCGAACTGGCGCGTCGCCTGACTGCCTCGGGCTTCGAGGTGGAAGGCGTGGAGCCTGCGGCACCAGCTTTCACCGGCGTTGTGGTGGCGGAGATCATCGCGATCGCCCCCCATCCGGACGCGGACAAGCTGCGGGTGTGTCAGGTCAATGCCGGCAGTGGCGCGCTGCAGATTGTCTGTGGTGCGCCCAATGCGCGGGTGGGCCTGCGCGCGCCACTGGCGGGTGCAGGTGCGCTGCTGCCTGGCGACCTGAAGATCAAGGCCGCGAAACTGCGCGGCGTGGAATCCGCGGGCATGCTGTGCTCGGCTCGCGAGCTGGGCCTGTCCGGTAATCACGCTGGACTGCTTGAGCTGCCGGCGGATGCACCCGTGGGAGTGGATCTGCGCCAGTACCTGAACCTTGATGATTCGGTGCTGGAACTGAAGACCTATGCAAACCGTGGCGATTCGATGTCAGTGGTTGGCGTGGCGCGCGAAGTGGCGGCCCTCACCGGTGGCAGATTGAAGGGCGCGACCGTGGCCCCGGTCGCCAGCGATCCCGGAATCCCGGCAGGTGGGCGGGTCGAGGCGCCACAGGCAGCGCCGCGCCTGCTCACACGCCGTATCAGAGGCCTGAACAATCGTGGCGCCTCACCATTGTGGTTGCAGGAGCGTCTGCGGCGCGCCGGCCTGCGCAGTATCAGTCCGGTGGTGGACGTCACCAATTTCGTGCTGCTGGAGCTGGGGCAGCCCATGCATGCCTACGATGCGGCGTGCGTGCGCGGCGTGCTGACCGTGCGCCTGGCCAGAAGCGGTGAAGAGCTGACCTTGCTGGATGAGCGGCGCATCCAGCTCTCAGGCGACGAACTCGTCATCGCCGATGACAGTGGCCCGATCGGTCTGGCCGGCATCATGGGCGGGCAGGGCACTGCCATCAGCGAAAGTGCCACCGAAGTTCTGCTGGAAGTGGCGTTCTTCAATCCGGATGTGATTGCCGGGCGTGCCCGTCGTCATGGCCTGGTCACGGACGCTGGCCAACGCTTCGAGCGTGGCGTGGATCCGGAGGGGCAGCTGCGGGCGATGGAGCGGGCCACTGCTCTGCTGCTCACGCTGTGTGGAGGTACCGCCGGGCCCGTGCACGAAGTGGCTGACCGGAGCGCCTTGCCGCGCCGATTGCCGGTGTTGCTGCGTCGCCAGCGACTCGCGCTGCTGGCTGGCGCGCAGATACCCGATAGCCGGATCGAAGCCAGTCTCACCGGGCTGGGGATGCAGATCGCGCCTCATGTCCAAGGGTGGCAGGTAACGCCACCATCGTGGCGATTCGACATCTCCATCGAAGCGGATCTGATCGAGGAAGTGCTGCGCATCGTGGGCTTCGATGCCGTTCAGGAGCAGCCGCGGCGGCTGTTGCAGCGCTTTGTCCGTCACAGCGAGTCGGCGGTCGACGAGCGGGCATTGCTGGATGTGCTGACCGGTCGCGGATACCAGGAAGCCATCAACTACGCATTCGTTGATCCGGCAATGCAGAGCCGACTGTTCCCCGATGCAGCAGCGATCCGCCTGGCCAATCCCATTGCGGCTGACCTGGCCGTGATGCGCGTGTCGCTGTGGCCAGGGTTGCTCAAGGCTGCACTGGAGAACCTGTCGCGCCAGCAGGAGCGGGTGCGCCTCTTCGAACTTGGGGCGGTGTTTCAGCTGCATGACGGAGCCCTGCGCGAGGTGCAGCGGGTTGGTGGCATCGCTGCAGGCACGCGCGTGCCGGAACAGTGGAGCCAGAGCCGCGAGCCACTGGACTTCTTTGATCTCAAGGGAGATGTGGCCGCCATGCTCGCGCTGGCCGGAGGCGCCGCGCAGATTGAATGGCAGTCGGGTGGACCAACCTGCCTGCACCCAGGCCGGTCGGCGACTGTGGCCCGGGAAGGCAGGACCGTTGCCTGGCTGGGGGAACTGCATCCCTCGATTGCCCTGGAGCTGGGTTTTACTGCGCCCTGCATGTTGTTTGAATTGGACATAACCCCGGCTTTCCACGCTCCCTTGCCGCAGCTGCAGGGCGTCTCGCGCTTTCCGCATGTGCGTCGTGATCTGTCGGTGACCGTGCCGCTGGAGACTCCTTTAAGCGCAATCTTGAGTCGTGTTAGTGTTGTCGCGGGCAGCCGGCTGCGCGAGCTCGTGGCCTTTGATGTCTACCAGGGTCCGGGCATAGAACCAACTAGAAAAAGCATCGCTTTCGGCTTGATTTTCCAAGACAATAATACGACGCTCACTGACGCCGACGCGGATGCTCTGATGGCCTCTGTCGCCGCCGATCTTGGTGTGCACTTGAATGCAAGGATCCGGTAACCATGGCCCTGACGAAGGCTGAAATCGCGGAAGCTCTGTTCGACCAGCTGGGTCTGAACAAGCGCGAGGCGCGGGAGCTGGTTGATCTGTTCTTCGAAGAAGTGCGCGGCGCGTTGTCGGCCGGCAGCCAGGTGAAGCTTTCCGGTTTTGGAAACTTCGATCTGCGCGACAAGAACCAGCGCCCGGGCCGCAATCCCAAGACCGGCGAGGAGATTCCGATCAGCGCCCGGCGGGTGGTCACTTTTCGCCCGGGG
>CAYWDZ010000296.1:0-2709 GCA_964456255.1 uncultured Steroidobacteraceae bacterium
TTTGAACCTGCGACACCTACGTCCCGAACGTAGTGCTCTACCAGGCTGAGCTACATCCCGACAGCGTGGGCGCGGGAGTTTAAGCGAAGCGCCCGCGCCGATGCCACTTTGGCGCTAGCGGTCCCGCTCCACGGCCACCGCGGCGAGGCCGGCCAGGGCGTCCCGGTAGCGCGAGGCCGGCACTGGCGCCAGCGCGGCCATGGCGGCGCCGGATTCGGCCAGTGCCCGCTTGCGGGTGTATTCGATGCCGCCGGTGGAATCGATGGCGGCAAGGATCTGGCGGAGCTGGCCTTCCACGTGGTCAGGCTCGGGGCTGGTCTCATTGCCGGCGGCGAGGATCACCGCGCTGATCAGTGCGCGGTCTGCATCCGACCCGTGCCGGAACGCATGGATCAGGGGCAGGGTCATCTTGCCCTCGGCCAGGTCCTCGCCCAGGTTCTTGCCGCGGGTGGCCGGGTCCGAGCGGTAGTCGAGCACATCGTCGATCAACTGGAACGCCGCCCCCAGGTGCCGGCCATAAGTGGCCAGCGCGGTCTGCACGGTCTTGTCGGCGCCGGCCAGCACGGCGGCCACTTCGGCGCCGGCCTCGAAGAGCTTTGCGGTCTTGCGGTGGATGACCTCCAGGTACCGCTCCTCGGTGGTGCCCGGGTCCTGCGCATTCATCAGCTGCAGCACCTCGCCTTCGGCGATCACATTCGTGGCGTCGGCCATGATCTCCATCACGCGGTGCACGCCGATGGCGGCCATCATCTGGAAGGCGCGTGAATAGACGAAATCGCCTACCAGTACGCTGGCCTCGTTGCCGAACAGCGCATTGGCCGTGTCGCGGCCGCGGCGCATGGAGGAGTGATCCACCACGTCGTCATGCAGCAGGGTGGCGGTGTGGATGAACTCGATGAACGCTGCCGCATCGTGAAGGTGGGTACCGGTGAGGGTCCTGGGCGCCGCCGCGGCATGGCCAGCAAGCAGCACGATCAGCGGCCTGAGGCGCTTGCCGCCGCCGGCCACGATGTGCTCGGCCACGGTGCTGACCAGGGGAACGGAACTGCCCAGGCGGGTGCGGATTGCCGCATCGACCGCCTTGAGGTCCGCTGCCACCAGCCCCCGAATCTCCTCCAGCCCCATCGCAGCCCCGCAAGCCCGTAAAATCCGGGGCCAGATGGTAGCAGGCGCGGCCGCAAGTGGCTGTCTGGACGGGAAAAACCCGCAAATTCCCGGTTTGACCGCAGGTGGGGCGGCCTTTAGAATGCGCGGCCTTTCCGATTGGAGCCTTTCCATGTACGCCGTGATCGCCACCGGTGGCAAACAGTACCGGGTTGAAAAAGACGCTCTCCTGAAAGTCGAGAAACTCGATGCCGAAGCCGGCTCGACCATTTCCTTCGACCAGGTGTTGCTGGTGGCCGATGGCGCCGACATCAAGGTGGGCAAGCCGCTGGTCGCCGGCGCGAAGGTCAGCGCCACCGTCGAGAAGCACGGGCAGGGCGAGAAGAAGGTCATCGTGAAGTTCCGTCGCCGCAAGCACTACAAGCGTGCGGGCAATCATCGCCAGGAATACACCCTGGTGAAGATCACGGGCATCGCTTAAGGAGTTATTGAGCCATGGCACACAAGAAAGCAGGCGGCAGTACCCGCAACGGCCGCGAATCCCACAGCAAGCGACTGGGCGTGAAGAAGTTCGGCGGCGAGCAGGTGCTGGCCGGCAACATCCTGGTGCGCCAGCGCGGCACGCCGATGCGCGCCGGCGACAACGTGGGCACGGGCACCGACCACACGTTGTTCGCGCTGAAGAACGGCAAGGTGGAGTTCGCGAAGAAGGGCGAGCAGGGCCACACCTACGTGAGCGTGGTGCCGAACGCGAACTGAGGCAGCTACGCCCGCGCGTCGGAACGTGGCTGCAATCATTCGCCCGTTCCCTGGTTGATAAGCATCCCCGGCCTCGTGCCGGGGTTTGCGTCTGTGAAGGTCAAACATGAAATTCGTCGATGAAGCGATCGTGAAGGTGCAGGCCGGCAACGGCGGGCGCGGTTGCGTCAGCTTCCGGCGCGAGAAGTTCATTCCCTTCGGCGGGCCCGATGGCGGTGACGGCGGCATGGGCGGCAGCGTGATCCTGCGCGCCAAGGATGGCATCAACACGCTGGCGGACTTTCGCGTGCAGCGCACCTTCAAGGCGCGAAACGGCGAGGGCGGTTCGGGCAACGACTGCACCGGGCGCGGCGGCGAGGATCTCTACGTGGATGTGCCGGTGGGCACCACGGTCACTGACACTGAAACCGGCGAGCAGCTGGGAGACCTGGCCGCAGCCGGCCAGGAACTGAAGGTGGCGCAGGGCGGCAAGGGCGGCTTCGGCAACGCGCGCTTCAAGAGCAGCACCAACCGCGCACCGCGCCAGTTCGGGTCGGGCCTGCCAGGCGAGAAGCGCACGCTGAACTTCGAGATGAAGGTGATCGCGGACGTGGGCTTGCTGGGCCTGCCCAATGCCGGCAAGTCCACGCTGATCCGCGCGGTATCGGCCGCCAGGCCGCGCGTGGCGGACTATCCCTTCACCACGCTGTACCCGAACCTGGGCGTGGTCAACGTGGGCCAGCACCGCAGCTTCGTGATGGCTGACATCCCGGGCCTCATCGAGGGTGCCGCCGAAGGGCAGGGGCTTGGGCATCGCTTCCTGAAGCACCTGCAGCGCACGCGCGTGCTGCTGCACCTGATCGACAT
>CAYWDZ010000297.1:0-2695 GCA_964456255.1 uncultured Steroidobacteraceae bacterium
GCCGCCACCACCGTGCCGCCCGGGCACATGCAGAAGCTGTACACCGCGCGGCCATTGCCCGCGTGATGCACCAGCTTGTAGTCGGCGGCCCCGAGCTGCGGGTGGCCGGCAAAGCGGCCGAAGCGCGCCTGGTCGATCATCGATTGCGGATGTTCGATGCGAAAGCCGATGGCAAAGGGCTTGGCCTCCATGTACACACCGCGCCTTTCCAGCACGCGAAAGGTGTCGCGCGAGCTGTGGCCCAGCGCCAGCACCACGTGGCTGCCGTGAATCGTCTCGCCATCGGCCAGCACCACGCCCGCGATGCGGCCCTGTTCGATAAGGAAGTCGGTGACGTGGCTCTCGAAGCGCACCTCGCCACCGAGCGCGATGATCTCGGCGCGCATCTTCGCCACGACACCGGTGAGGCGAAAGGTGCCGATGTGCGGCTTCGCGAGGTACAGGATTTCATCCGGCGCGCCGGCGCGCACGAATTCGCGCATCACCTTGCGGCCGTAGAACTTCGGGTCCTTGATCTGGCTGTACAGCTTGCCGTCGGAGAACAATCCCGCGCCGCCCTCGCCGAACTGCACGTTGGATTCGGGCGTCAGGATCTTCTGTCGCCACAGCGCCCAGGTGTCCTGGGTGCGCCGGCGCACGTCGCGCCCGCGCTCCAGAACGACGGGCTTGAAGCCCATCTGTGCCAGCAGCAGCGCGGCAAACAGGCCGCAGGGACCGAAACCCACCACCAATGGTCGCTCCTTCAACACTTGCGGTGCCCGTGCGACGGGATGGTAGGTGGTGTCGGGCGCGAGACTCACGTGACGATCGTGTGAGAGTCGCTGCATTACCGACTCTTCATCGCGCACTGTCACATCGACGATGCAGATGAACACGATGGCGCTGGCCTTCTTGCGCGCGTCGTAGCTGCGCTTGAACAGGGTGAAATCCAGCAGATCCGCCGCGGGGATCGCGAGACGCTTCAGGATGGCCTGATGGAGCGCCTCGGGCGTGTAGTCGAGCGGCAATGACAATTCACTGATGCGCAGCACCGTCGGGCTTCCTGGCCGGTATATCCGGCAGAGGGGTAGAATCGCGCCATTCTAGCCTCTGTCAGTGACGTGAATGGCCCGAACCAAAAGCAGCGCCAGCTGGATGTCGCGGCATCTGTCCGACCCCTTCGTGAAGCAGGCACAGAAGGAGGGCTATCGCTCGCGCTCGGCCTACAAGCTCATCGAGCTCAACGAGAAGGACAAGCTCATCCGCCCCGGCATGCGCATCCTGGACCTGGGTTCGGCTCCGGGTGGCTGGTCGCAGGTAGCCGGCAGGCTGGTCGGCGACAAGGGCAGGGTGCTGGCCACCGATATCCTGCCCATGGATGCGTTGCGTAACGTGGATTTCATCCAGGGCGATTTCACGGATCAGACCATCGTGGAGCAGCTGCTGGGCTGGCTCGGCGGCGGCAAGTTCGACCTGATCATTTCGGATATCGCGCCCAACATCACCGGTATCTCTTCGGCTGATCAGGCCACTTCCATCTACTTCCTGGAGCTGGCGCTGGACACCGTATGCAAGACCCTGAAGCCCGGTGCCACCTTCGTCGCCAAGATGTTCCAGGGTTCGGGGTCGGATCAGTACGTGAAGCAGTTGCGCCAGCATTTCGACAAGGTGTCGATCCGCAAACCGGCGGCCTCGCGCAAGGAGTCACGCGAGGTGTATCTGGTGGCCAAGGGGTTCAAGGGCGGGTAGGTTCAACATGAAAGCCTGCAGTACCAGCACATCACCAGCAGGGTCTGCGCGAGCGGCGCCTGAGTGCCGTGGCGCTGGAGAATTTCTCCAAATTGGGCGGTTATTCAAATGGCTGGAGGGGGTTGGCGGCATATAATGATCAACATCGTCCCCAGCTTCGTTTTGGAGCGATGTCATGAGCACGACAGCCAAAGGTATCCAGCAGAAGGTTCACGAGTTGGCCGAGCAGCTTCCTGAAGATGCGACTTGGGAAGATGTGATCGAAGAGGCTCGTTTCCGCCGGGCGGTTGACGCGGGAATCGCCGCTGCTGATCGCGGTGCGTTCGCATCGGAAAGTGAGGTTCGTGCCGCGTTTGCCAAGTGGGGCATGAAGGTTTGAGGGTTCGGTGGACGCGGCCTGCGTTGGCTGATTTCGTCGAGACCCAGGAATACATCGCCCGCAAGAATCCTGCCGCTGCCGGTCGGATAGCTGATCGCATCTGGCAATCAGTACAGCACCTGACGATTAACCCCCAAGCAGGTCGGGAAGGCCATGTTTCGGGTACGCGTGAGTGGCTTGTGAGCGGAACACCGTACCTGGTCGTCTATCGAATCCAGATCGACGACGTTGAGATTCTGCGTTTGTGGCACGGTCGGCAGGATTGGCGGGACGAATAGAGGGTCTACCGCCGGAACCTCATCTGCGTCCCGTCAGGTAGGTGGCGCGCCGGCGAACTTCATCTGGATCGAGCCGCGGCGCTCCAGGAATTTCCACTGGCCGGCCTCGAGCACAAAGCGCTCGCGCATCTCGCCAAACCACAGCGGGCCGGCCGATACAAACGGCGGCTTCGCGCCCTCGGGTGGCGTGGTGGAGATCATCGTGAGATAGGAGAGGCCGCTGGCCGATCCCGGGTCTGCAAGGGCGAGTTGAACTTCTTGTCCGCCGATTACATGCGGCTGGTCAGCCCGAAGAAGCAGGAACGCCTCG
>CAYWDZ010000298.1:0-2671 GCA_964456255.1 uncultured Steroidobacteraceae bacterium
ACACCTGCTGCATGGCCGGCGCCTTGCCCAGCAGTTCAGGCATGGGGGGCGGCGGCGCGGGGGCCTCGCCGGGCCGGACCGCGGCGTGTGCGGCACGGCGCACCAGGTCCACCGCCTGATCCACATCGAAAGGCTTGGGCAGGTATTCGAATGCGCCGCTTTCGTAGGCCGACACCGCGCTGCCCAGATCCGAGTGGGCGGTCATCACGATCACCGGCAGGTCCGGGTGACGCTCGTGCACGTTCTTCAGCAGTTCCAGGCCGGACTTGCCCGACATGCGGATGTCGGTCATCAGCACGTCCGGAACTTCATTGCCCAGCGTGGCGATCGCGGACTCGGCCGCCTCGAACAGTCGCGGCGTCATGCCGGCGTTCTTCAGCGCCCGCTCGAGCACCCAGCGAATGGAGGCATCGTCATCAACCAGCCACACCCGCAGATTGGTATTGCTCACTGGTGAGTTCCTTCCAGCGGCAGCAGCATGGAGAACACGGTTCTGCCCGGCTGGCTGGTGAATTCGATGATGCCGCCGTGACGGGTGGCCAGATCCTGCGCGACTGCAAGGCCCAGTCCACTGCCGTTGGACCGGCCCGTTACCAGCGGCAGAAACAGGGTCTTGATGAGGTCAGGTGGCACACCCGGCCCGTTGTCTTCAACTTCGATGACCGCCACCAGCCGATGGCGCACCTTGCCGATGTGCACACCGCTGCGCACGCGCGTGCGCACCAGGATCTTGCCGTGCCTGCCGACGGCCTGGAGCGCATTGCGCACCACATTGAGCAGCGCCTGCACGATCTGGTTGCGATCGACATTGGCATCCGGAAGGCTCGGATCGTAGTCGCGTTCGATCTGCACGCCGGCGGGTGCTTCGGCGCGGATCAGCTTGACCACGTGCTCGCACAGTTCGTGGATGTTCAGCACATCCTTGCGCGGCGGGCCACCGCCGCCAACCATGGAATCGACCAGTGCGACCAGGCGATCGGCCTCGGCAATGATGACCGCGGTGTATTCGCGCAGGCCCGGATTCATCAACTCCTTGTCGAGCAGTTGCGCGGCACCGCGCAGTCCGCCGAGCGGATTCTTCACCTCATGCGCCAGCTGCCTCACCATCAGGCGGCTGGCGTCCATGTCGGCAAGGATCTCCGTGTCGCGCGAGATGCGCTGACGCTGCGTGGCATCGGTCAGCTCGAGCAGCAGGTAGGTGCCGGTCACCTGCCCTTCCAGCGGCGTCACTATCAGGTCGATGAGCGACGGCTCGCGGTGCGCGGCCGAACCGACTGCCTTCAGCATCAGCTCGTGCTGCGTGCAGGTTTCCAGGTTGGTGAGTGAACGGCGCAGTACCTCGAGCAGCTGGCGCGGATCGTAGAACAGCTCCGAGAAGGGCCGGCCGCGTGCCTGACGCAGGCTCACCGCCATGAAATCCTGGGCACTCACATTGGCGTAGATGGGGCACAGTTGTGCGTCGAGCACGACGATGCCGGTGGACAGCGAGTCGAACAGTTCCGTGGGCTCGAACTGTGAAAGCGGCGAGAACCAGGCGTGATCGCGAATCGCAGGGCTCATGGCAACCCCGCTTGATGCGCCGCCTCTGTCAGTTCGGCGCTGGTTGTGGGCGCTGCGGTGACTGCGGCGACAGGATGGAGGGCTGCCGGATGTGAAAATTGCTCACCGGGCCCGAACAGACCGCGCGGCCGTTCGCGTCCACCACCCGGACAGCCAGCGTGTAGCTGCCGCGGAACAGGCCGGTAAACGTGTAGCTCATCGCTGCCTCGGGCCAGTCCGGATCGGGCGCACCGTTCAACAGGACCTGGATGTGATGATTCGGCTGCAGATAAGGCTCGATCACGACATTGACGCTGACCGAATCGACCGCGAAGAACACTTCGTCGTTCTTTGGCTGCACCACCGCGCAACGTGTGTAGGCTTCGGCCGGCCTGGGAGCGGCTGCTGGTGCCTCGGCCGACGCGGCCGGCGCCGGCGGCGGCGACGTGGCATCCGGTCGTGGCGCCGAGCCACCCACGGTTATTCGTTCGGCACCGGGCACCGGGCTGTCCGAATAGTGAACAACGCCGTCTGCGTCCTTCCAGCGCCAGATATCGGCTGCGCTCGCCGAGAGTGCGATACCAAGCAACAGAAAGGCGGCAATTCGGCGCATAGGCCATCAGCATAGTCCCATTTACCGGTGATTCAAGGAACGGCGGAGTTGATCCGCCGTTCCTTCCGGCCCTTCAGAGGCTGTAGTACATGTCGAGCTCGACGGGATGCGTGCACATGCGGAAGCGGGTGACTTCCTGCAACTTCAGCGCCATGTAGGCATCGATCACATCGTTGGTGAACACGCCACCACGCGTCAGGAACTCGCGATCCTTGTCCAGGTGCTCGAGGGCCATGTCGAGGGAGTGGCAAACCTGCGGAATGTGCTTCTCCTCCTCCGGCTCCAGGTCGTACAGATCCTTGTCGGCCGGTTCGCCCGGGTGGATCTTGTTCTGGATACCGTCCAGGCCCGCCATCATCATCGCGGCGAAGGCGAAGTACGGGTTCGCCGAGGAATCGGGGAAGCGCACTTCGATGCGGCGTGCCTTCGGGTTCGACACCCAGGGAATACGGATGGAGGCCGAACGGTTGCGCGCCGAGTAGGCCAGCATCACCGGCGCCTCGAAGCCCGGCACCAGGC
>CAYWDZ010000299.1:0-2670 GCA_964456255.1 uncultured Steroidobacteraceae bacterium
GAAACTCCCTGCACAGGGCAACCTGCGATGGCAATATGGCGCGCATGCACTGGTCCAGCATCGATTCGGTCCTGTTTGGCGCGCATTTGCAGCCCACTCTGGCCGGTATCGAGTCAGCGCTGGCGGCGAGTGGCCACGATGAGTTGGTCTTGCATGCCGGCGACCGGCGCCTGCTGTTCCAGGATGACCAGCACAGCCCCTTCCGGACGAATCCCTGGTTCGCCTGGCTGGTCCCCGCACCCCCGGCACCCGGCAGCCTGGTACGCATCCGGCGCGGCGAGGCTCCCGAACTGTGGTTCGTAGCCCCCGACGACTACTGGCACAGCCCGCCGGCAATTCCCGCCGCCCCCTGGATCAATCATTTCCGCCTGCATGGCGTAACCAGTGGTGCCTCCGCGCTGTCGGAACTGGCCGCGCCGGACGGACGCGGCGCATGGATTGGCGAACCACCACCGCCCGGCACGGGGTGGGAGGCCAATCCACCCCCGCTGCTCGCCGAACTCGAACAGTTGCGGTGTCGCAAGAGCGGTTATGAGATCGCCTGCCTGCGCGAGGCAACGCGTATCGGCGTCGCAGGCCATCTGGCCGCCGAACGGGCCTTTCATGCCGCGGTCAGCGAATTCGACATCCATCTGGCCTACCTGGCAGCCGTGCGGCAGACCGATGAGGAGCTGCCCTACCCCAGCATCATCGCGCTCAACGAACATGCGGCCACGCTGCACTATCAGTTGCGTGACCTTCGCCCCCCCGCGCGCGCGCTTTCGTTGCTGATCGACGCCGGAGCCAGTTGCCGGGGCTACGGCTGTGACATCACCCGGACCTGGGCCATGGGACCGGGAGCGTTCTCCGCGCTGATCGAAGGTGTGCACCGCCTGCAGCAGGAACTGTGCGCTGCCGTCGCACCGGGGGTTGAATGGCCTGCACTGCACCTGACCGCCCACCACCTCGTAGCCAGGCTGCTGCGCGAGGCGGGGGTCTTGAAGGTCAGCGCGGACGAGGCCGTGGACCAGGGCATTTCCGCGGCGTTCCTGCCCCATGGCCTCGGTCACATGCTGGGCCTGCAGGTCCATGACGTCGCGGGGTTCAAACCGCGCGCGAATGCCGAGCCCATTCCACGCCCACCGGGCCATCCGACGCTGCGCCTGACCCGGCGCCTGGAACCCGGCATGGTGGTCACCGTGGAGCCGGGCATCTACTTCATTGACAGCCTGCTGGGCCGGCTGCGCGACGGGCCCCATGCCAGCGCGGTCAACTGGACCCTGGTGGACACGCTCAAGGGCTACGGGGGCATCCGCATCGAGGACGACGTGGTGGTAACCGCCACGGGCCACGAGAACCTGACCCGGACCGCATTCGCCGATGTCCCAATAGTGGACTCCCGCTCCTGAGCGGGAGTCCACTCGTCTTCTTCTTTTATTTCTTCAGCAGATCGCGAATCTCTTCCAGCAGCACCTCATTGCGTGGCGGCGGCGGCGGCGGTGCATCCGGGGCCGGCGCCGCGGGCTTCTTCAGCTTGTTGATGCCCTTCAGTGCCAGGAACAGCACGAAGGCGATGATCAGGAAATCGAACATGGTCTGCAGGAACGCGCCGTACTTCAGCCACACCGGCATGTCCGCCGTACCGATGTTTATGGCCTGATCGCTGAAATTGACGCCCGAGAGCGCCTTGCCCAACGGCGGCATGATCACATCGCCCACCAGCGAGGAGACGATCTTGCCGAAGGCGGCGCCGATGATGACGCCGACAGCCATGTCGACCACATTGCCCTTCATGGCAAATTCTTTGAATTCGGATGCGATGCTCATTGGGACTCCAGATTTGATCAAGGATGGAACGCGACAGAGCCTAGGCCAGCCCCACCCGACCGGGCAACTGCCGGAACCCGGACCCCGTTCCCGGCGCCAATGACGGGAGGACAGTGCTAGGCTTCCGCACCTGAACCACGGGGGGCAACGCGTGTTCCTGCATCCGCACGGCAAATTCGACAACCATGCCCGGACCTACCAGCACATCACCGCGCTGCCGCTGGCCGCAGCGATGGGCGCGGAAATCCGCGGGGCGGACCTCACCCGACTGACTGACGCGCAGTTCGCCGAAATCGAAGACGCGCTGTTCCGGCACAAGATGATCTACCTGCGCGGCCAGCATATCGGCCACGCCGAGCACCATGCGTTCAGCCGGCGCTTCGGTCCGTTCGCCGAGGACGCCTACACCGATGGCATGCCCGGCTTCCGCGAAGTCCAGCCCATCATCAAGGAAGCCGACGACCGCTCGGCGCATGTCTTCGGTTCCGGCTGGCACACCGATTCGCCGTTTCTGGAGGAGCCCCCTGCCATCACCATCCTGCGCTCGGTGGAAACGCCCCCCTATGGCGGCGACACCATGTGGGCCAATGCGGCGCTGGCCCTGACCATGCTGCCGGAAGACACGCGCAACGCGATCATTGGGCTGCGCGTGCGCTTCTCCATGCGCGATGTGCTGGCCTCGGCCCAGGTCAATGCGGAAGAGCGCGACTCCCCCATTGGACGCCTGGTCGCAACTCGCTCGTTGAGCGCCTTGCCCGAAGGTCTGCAGCGCAAGGTCGAAGGCACCGCGCATCCTCTGGTGCGCACGCACCCGCGCACCGGGGAACAATCGCTGTATCTGGATCCGTCCTATGCAATCGGTAT
>CAYWDZ010000300.1:0-2668 GCA_964456255.1 uncultured Steroidobacteraceae bacterium
AGCAGGCACAGGCAGGCCCACAGGTAGTAGAGCATCAGCGGCACCTTCAGGTAGAAGACCGCGAACGGCACGAACACCGACAGGGTGATCACTTCCTGCAGCAGCTTGAGCTGCCCGACATTCAGTTCGGTGTAACCGATGCGATTGCCGGGCACCTGCAGCATGTATTCAAAGAAGGCGATCCCCCAGCTGACCAGTGCCGCGATGATCCACGGCCTGTCGTTCAACGTCTTCAGGTGGGCGTACCAGGCAAACGTTATGAAGATGTTGCTGCCACACAGCAGCAGCACGGTAAGGGTGATGTTGCGCATGGAGGTTCAGTCTAGCTGGCGCGCAACCGCCGCGAAATCGGCCTCAGGCTGCAGCCAGATCCAGCATCACGGGCACCAGCGGATGCGCGTCCTGGTCGAAGTCGCGCCACATCGCACCCAGGGTGCGGTGGGTGGTGGGGTGCAGCGTCTCCGGCGCGAGCTCGGCCAGCGGCCCGAGCATGAATGCCCAGTTCAACAATTGCGGCCGCGGTAGTACCAGCCCCGGCAACTCCTGCACCCGGTCGCCGAACAGCAGGATGTCCAGATCCATGGTGCGCGGCGCCCACTTGGGCGCATAGCGCGGCCGGCCGCACAGGCCTTCGATGCGCTCGAGCTCGGCCTTCAGCGCGCCGGGCTCGCCTTCCACGGGCAACTCGGCCACGAAGTTCAGGAAATCGGGCCCTTCGAAGCCGACGGCGGCATTGCGATACACGCCGGAGAAGCGCGCCCCCGGGCAGGCAATCTTCAGTTCGTGCGCGGCCCGGAGGAGATTCTGCTCCGCATCGAGATTGCTGCCTCCCGATACGTAAGCCAGTGTCATGTGCGGTGCCGTTCGATGCTGACGCCCACGTCACGCGAACCGCGGATTGCGCCAGGCTTGTTCAGGGACAGGCGGATCCAGGCGATGGGAAATTCGGCCAGCAACGTGGTGGCGAGCTTGTGCGCCAGCGTCTCGACCAGATGGAACTCGGACGTGGCAACGAAGTCGATGCAGCGCTTGGCGATGGATTTGTAATCGACAGTGTTGTCCACGGTATCGGTGGATGCGGCCCTGGCGCAGTCCACCGGAATCTCCAGATCCAGCACCACCGTCTGCTTCACATGGCGTTCCCACTCGAAGAAGCCGATGGTGGTCTCGATGGCAAGACCGCGCAGGAACACCACATCGCCAGACAGTTTCGACATTCCCATTCCTCAAGCCGTGCGCGTCAGCGCAGTGAGTGGCCACTGCGCCCGCGCCTGGATTGCAAGACTTGCAGCCACACCGCCCTGCTTCAGGCGCGCCATGCCGGCCACCGCGATCATCGCGGCATTATCCGTGCAGAACTCCAGCCGCGGGAAGTGGATCGACACCTCGCGTCTTTCGGCTGCAAGTGTCAGGGCCGTGCGCAAGGCCATATTGGCGCTCACGCCGCCTGCCACCACCAGTGCGCCGAGGCCGGTTTCATCCAGTGCGCGCGCGGTCTTGGTGACCAGCGTATCGACGATGGCGTCCTGCACGCCGCGGGCGATGTCGGCGCGGCGTTCGGCATCGGGCTCGCGTTCGCGCACCGCCAGCATCACGGCGGTCTTGAGGCCGGAAAAACTGAACTCGAAGCCGTCGCGATCCAGCATGGGCCGTGGAAATTCGAATACCCCGGACCTGCCCTTCCCGGCCAGCGCCGCAAGCTCCGGGCCACCCGGATACGGCAGGCCCAGCAATTTGGCGGACTTGTCGAAGGCCTCGCCCGCCGCGTCATCCCGGGTCTCGCCCAGCAACTCGTACTCGCCCAGGCCCCGCACCACGATCAGCATGGTGTGCCCGCCCGAGACCAGCAGCGCCAGATGCGGGAACGGCGGCGGCCGATCCTCCAGCAGTGGCGCCAGCAAATGCCCCTCCATGTGGTGCACCGGCACGGCCGGCACGCCCAGCGCATAGGCCAGGCTGTGTCCCAGCGCGGCCCCGGTCAGCAGCGCCCCGACCAGCCCCGGGCCGGCCGTGTAGGCGACTGCGTCCAGCTCGCCAGGTTCGGTGCGGGCCTGCGCAAGTGCCTGACGCACAAGGGGAAGCAACCGCTGCACATGGTCGCGGGAGGCCAGTTCGGGCACCACCCCGCCATACAGCCGGTGCAGGTCCACCTGGCTGAAGAGCTGGTGCGAGAGCAGGCCGGCCGCGTCGTCGTAGACGGCAGCCGCGCTTTCGTCGCAGGAAGATTCGATACCAAGAATCCGCAATGGACACCCGGGCCTCAAGCCCCTAGAATCGCCGGCCTTTTCCCCCTCCAAACAACGGGTTGAGTGGTCCTATGCCGAGCGTGCGTGTACGTGAGAATGAGTATTTCGACGTGGCCCTGCGCCGCTTCAAGCGCGCCTGTGAAAAGGCGGGCATCCTGGCGGAGCTGCGTCGGCGCGAATTCTACGAGAAGCCCACGCAGGAACGTAAGCGCAAGAAGGCCGCCGCGGTGAAGCGGCACGCCAAGCGCAGCAGCCCGCGCGTCGGCGGCGAGACCCGCGCACCGCGCCCTTTCTAGCGCACACTCATGTCCCTCAAGGAACGCATCACCGAGGACATGAAGTCCGCGATGCGTGCAGGTGACAAGGAACGCCTCGCGACGATCCGTCTGATCCTCGCGGCCATCAAGCAGAAGGAAGTCGAC
>CAYWDZ010000301.1:0-2649 GCA_964456255.1 uncultured Steroidobacteraceae bacterium
TATGCAATCGGTATCGAAGGCATGAGCCCGAGCGAGGGCGCGGCGCTGCTGAAGATGCTGTGCGATCACCTGACCCAGCCGGCCTTCACCTGCCGGCTGAGATGGGAGCCGCACATGGTCGCGTTGTGGGACAACCGCCTGTGTGTCCACCAGGCGTTCAATGATTACGACGGATTTCGCCGCGAGATGTACCGCACCACGGTGGCCGGCGAAAAGCCGCGCTGATCCGGCGCTAGAGACCGTAGTTGCGCGCCAGCAGCCACGACAGGACCACCAGCATCAGCAGCACCAGCGGCAAGCCCACGCGCACGAAATCCGCAAAGCGGTAGCCCGCAGCATTCATCACCAGCAGGTTGGTCTGGTATGCCATCGGGGTCGCGAAACTCAGGTTGGCACCGAACAGTACCGCCAGCACGTAGGGTTCCATGGGCTGGCCAAGGGTGGCGGCAGCGGCAACCGCCACCGGCGTACCGACTGCAGCTGCCGCGCTGTTCGACACGAAGTTGGTCAGCAGCGCAGAGAAGGCCATGAACATGGCCACCTGCCAGCCGGGAGCCAGATTGCCGGCCAGATGGGAAACTCCCGCGGCCATCCACTCCGCGGCCCCGGTGGCCACCAGCGCGCGTCCCAGTGCAACACTTGAAACCACCAGCAGCACGACCTGCAGGCTGAGCGCGCGACCCAGGCCATCCAGCCGCACGCAGCGCGTCAGCAGCATGGCCACCACTCCGGCAAACGCCGCGACATGAATCGGCAACCACTTGAAAGCGGCCACCGCAATCACCCCGATCATGATCCCCAGTGCCCACGGCGCCTGCGGCGATCGCGGCAGCTGCGTGTCGCCACCCACGATCAACAGTCCCGGTACGGATCTCAGCGCCTCGATGCGCGGCTGAGGAGCCTGCACCAGCAGCACATCGCCCGCCGCCAGCCGCACATTGCCGAGGCTGGTCTCACTGCCGAGCAGGTCCTCCGCACCGCGACTGATGCCCACCACCACGATGTTGTGCTGCTCGGCGAACCGCGCCCCGCCGAGTGTGCACTCCACCAGAGTGGATTCGCTGCCGATCACGACCTCGGCCAGATGGATATCCACCTTCGAGGCGTCCTGCTGGACAAAGTGCGACATCCCGCTGCGATCGTGGAGGTCAACCTTGAACAACGTGGCAATCTCGGTCAGGCCATGCATCGTGTCGTTGAGCACCAGGGCGTCTCCCGCTTGCAGCACGGTGTCGTCGGCAATGCCGATGTCCCCCTGGCCGCGCTGCACGCTGGTCACCGGCAGCGGCCGACCCAGCCGGCGTCCGGCCTGGGCCAGCGTCCTGCCGCGCAGCCCATCGCCTTCGCCGGGCACCACGATCCGCGCCGCATAGATACGCTCGGCTGCACGCACCTGTGCATCGCGTTCCGGCAGCAGTCGCGGTGCAATCAGCCACAGATACGGCAGCGCGACGAGCAGGGACGACGCCGCAATCTTCGTGAAGTCGAACAGGCCCATGGGCTGCATGCCCAGATCCACGGCGATGGACAGCACCAGCAGATTCGTGGAGGTACCGATGCTGGTCAGCATGCCGCCGGAAAGGATCGCGAAATTCACCGGCATCAGCGCACGGGACACGCCCTTGCCACTGCGGTGGGCCATGCCGATCAACATGGGCAGCATCAGCACCATGACAGGTGTGTCATTGACGAAGCCGCTTGCCGCACAGGACACCACCAGCGCCAGCAGCAGCCCCAACGTGCTGTTCCAGCGCCACACGCGGGCCAGCACACGCACTGCCGGCTCCATGGCTCCGGTCATCGTCAGGCCGCGCGCGAGAATCATCAGAGAACAGATGGCCACCAGCGCCGGGTGCCCGAAAGCCTCGAAGATATTCGAATCCGACAGGTGCTCCGCGCCTTCGAACGGGAAGAAATGGAACAGCACCAGCAGCGACAGCAACAGCAGCAGCGAGACCAGTTCCATCCTGATCCACGCGCGCGTGTACAGGAAGAATGTGGCCAGTGTGACCGCCAGCAGCAGGATGGCGTGATAACCCGGCATGCAGCCATGATATACGCCGCCAGCGTGCATCTACTGCGTTCATGGCCCAACGGGCCTTACTGCTACGCCATTGGCCTGATGGTGGCGCCGCAGGGCACGGTGCGTGGGATCAACATGCGCAGCACCGTGACCACCACCAACGACAACCTCGACGTGGTGGTGCCCAACTCACTGCTGGCCAATCAGGCCGCTGCTTTCTTCTTCCTCGGAGCGGCCTTGGCTTTCGCCTTGGGAGCAGCCTTTGCCTTGGCCTTCTTCTTCGGGGTCGCTTCCTCGGGCTCGGCCACCACTGCCGGCCCATCGACCAGCTGCATCAGCGCCATGGGCGCGGAGTCGCCGGGACGCGGAGCCATGTGCAGGATACGGGTGTAGCCGCCAGCACGCGCCTTGAAGCGCGGACCCAGGTCATCGAACAGCTTGGTAACCACATCGGCATCGCGCAGTCGCGCGAACGCCGTGCGGCGCTTGGCTTCGGTGTCCACCTTGGCCAGCGTGATCAGCGGCTCGACCACGCGCCGCAGCTCCTTGGCCTTCGGCAATGTGGTGCGGATGGTCTCGTGCCTGAGCAGCGAGGCCGCCATATTGCGCAGCATCGCATGGCGATG
>CAYWDZ010000302.1:0-2629 GCA_964456255.1 uncultured Steroidobacteraceae bacterium
GCGAACTGGGCGTTTCGATAGTGTGACCTGAAGCACGCGTGGGCGATGGTCGCCCGGTTGACTCGCGCCTCCCTTGTGTATTAGTGTCGTAATACACAAGACGGAAGGCCCATGTTCACGCTGCACCCACAATCCGGAGTCCCGATCTATCGCCAGCTGGTCGAGCAGATCCGCAGGTTGATCGCCGGCGGCCAGCTGCAGCCGGGTGCGGAACTGCCTTCGGTGCGCGACCTCGCCGTGACGCATGCGGTCAATCCGATGACGGTATCTAAGGCATACGCGCTGCTGGAGGCCGAGGGTCTGCTGCAGCGGAATCGCGGCAAGCCAATGACCGTTGCCGCTGGCCGCAAGGCGCAGGCCAGCCTTGCACAACGCATCAAGCAGCTCGAGCCACAGGCCGTGCCACTGGTGATGGCCGCGCGTCAGCTCGAGCTCACGGAAAGGGATCTGACCGCGCTCATCAAGCGCACCTGGGAGCAGCAAGATGAGTGACCGTGTCATTTACACCGAATCGCTGACCAAGGAATTCGGGGGCCGCGCCGTGCTGAGCGATTTCACCGCGGAGGTTCGCGCCGGGCAGGTTGTGGGCCTGGTCGGCAAGAATGGCGCGGGCAAGTCCACGCTGTTCGATCTGCTGCTGGGGTTTGCGCTGCCGACCCGTGGCAGCAGCAGCGTGCTCGGCGCGGACAGCAAAGCCCTGCCTGCGGCGATCAAGGGTCGGATCGGCTTCGTGCCCCAGGCCGACGAGCTGCTGGGACTGATGACTGGTGCGCAGCACCTCGCCCTGGTTGCCTCGCTGCACCGGAACTGGGACCAGGCGCTCATCGAAAGACTGTCGCGTGAATGGGAGCTGCCGCTCGATCGCCGCATCAGCACGCTTTCGGGAGGCGAGCGCCAGAAGATTTCCACGCTGAGCGCATTGGGTCACACTCCCGATGTACTGATCCTCGATGAGCCAGCAGCGAGTCTGGATCCCGTGGCGCGGCGCCGCTTCATGCAGGAGATCCTGTCGATCGCCGGGGAATCCACGCGCACGCTGCTGTATGCGTCGCATATCGTGGGGGATCTGGAGCGCGTGGCGAGCCATATCTGGGTGCTGCGCGAGGGGCGTCTGGCCTGGCAGGGTGAGCTTGACCACCTGAAGGAATCCGTGGTGCGCGTCCATCTGCGTGCCGATCATGATCTGGATCAGCGGCTGCGCCTGCCCAACCAGTTGCAGGGTCGCGTCGAGGGCCGCACCGCGGCCTTCACTGTGAGCGAATGGACCCATGCACAACTTGACCAGTTGCAGCAGCAACCGGGAGTGCAGGTGGAGCTGGAGCCGCTGGAACTGGAAGAGATCTTCCTGGCCCTGCACGCATGAGCACTTTCCTGCAGCTGCTGCGCCTGATGCTCTGGACGCTGCCGATGCAGCGCGTCTGTACGGTCATGGGTTTCGGCGGTGCTTTCTGCCTGGCTGTGATCAACAGCATCGTGGGACCTCGCGATGACCTGTTCACGGCAATGCTGATGGCCAACATGGTCGGCGGCGCACCGGTGATGCTGATGGGCGGCATCCTCTGGCGCGCCGTGTCGGCGCAGCGCACCGGCAACCTTGCGCCACTGGGCCGTGCGCGCCTGCTCGCGGCGGGTGCCGGTGTCGTGGTCACTATCGGGCTGTGGTGGGTGCTTTGCTACGCGCTGTTCTTCGCTGCGCTCCCGCCCAGGCTGCAGATGGGACTGCCCGATTTCGCGGAACTCTTCTATGGGCTGTTGACCGTCGGAATCCTGGCCGGGCTGGTCGCGTTCTTTTCGAGCCGTTCACCGCTGGCCATGCTGGTCACCCTGGTGGTGGGCGTGGCGGGGCTCGGACTGGCGCAGCTGTTTGGTCCCGATGGTGCCGCGTACGCGTGGGCCGGGTACTGGAATGCCCTGTCGGCACCTGCGGTTTGGCTGGCATTCGGCATCTGGTATCTGCGCACCCGCTTCATCCGCCCACCTGGCTGGTTGTTGCCTGGCGGCCAGTCCGTGTTTGCTGCCGTGGCCCTGGCTGACGCAACCGGTTCCCGGCTGTCGCAACGTGCGGCATTGGAGCGAATGCTGCTGGGCGGCACCAGCGCGGCGCGGCTACTGGCGCAGTGGCTGCTGATTGGTGGCCTGCTGCTGGTGTTGTTGCTGCTGATGGGACGCAGCAGCGCTGAATACGCGCGCAGCGTGGCGCACATGACCTTCGCCGCGTTGCTCCTGTGCCCCGTGATTGTGGCCGCGCTTTCGAAGGCACTGGTGCGACAGTCGCGGGCACTGTGGTTGCCCTCGGGGTTCTCCCGCAGCGAGCTGTTTGCCTATGTGGAGACTGCGCTGTTGAAGCTTTCGCTGGGTATGGCGCTGGTGTTCACCACGTTTCTGCTGGTGCTGTGGTTCACGCAGCCCTGGCGTCCTGCCACATCCTTGCCGCTCCTGCTGGCGGCGCTCTTCGTCAGTACGTTGCTGTTTGCCTATCCGTTGCTCATGAGACCCGACCGCTGGACGCATGGGCGGGTCGCGGTGCTGGTTCTCGTGGTAGTGCTGATACTGACCAGGTCGTTCGTCAACCCGCTGCTCGGCATGACGCCGGTCGGCACCTGGTGGTCACCGGCGATCGGACTGGTGG
>CAYWDZ010000303.1:0-2611 GCA_964456255.1 uncultured Steroidobacteraceae bacterium
CACCACCGAGGCCTGTTCATTCACCGAGAACGTATTTGCGTTCCGCAAGGCTGGAGCACAGATCCTGGGGATCAGCGTGGACGACGCGGCCTCGCACAAGGAATTCGAGAAGGCGTTGTCCGGGGCACCCAGCGACAAGCTCAATGCCACCAGCAAGGCCGCCATCGACAGGCTTTCCGAACAGACGAAGAAGGACATCGCCGAGCACGGCCTGCCGTTCCCGCTGCTGGCAGACTCGACCGCTGAGACGGCCAGGGCTTACGGCGTGCTGACGATGCGCGGCACGATGACCATGGCCTCGCGCGATACCTTTCTTGTTGACCCCACCGGCAAGATCGCCAAGCACTACGACGTGACGCCGGACAAGCTCGACGGCCATTCGGCCGAGTTGCTGGCCGACCTGGCGGCCATGCAGAAGAAGTAGCCCTGCGACGGCGCGAGGGCCTACTGGCTCTCGCGCTGCACCCGCAGGATCTGCATGGAATTCGTGCCGCCCTGCACACCGGACAGCTCACCCTTGGTCAGGATGATGGTGTCGCCCACATCCACAAGCCCCCTGGCCAGCAGCTGATCGAAGATCGCCTGGTAGGCCCGGGCCGGCGACGAGTGGGTCACGTCGAACAGCACCGGATAGACGCCGCGGTACAGCGTCACGCGCGTGCGTGTCACTTCCTGGCGCGTGAAGGCAAAGATCGGGATGTCGGCGCGCATGCGGCTCATCCACAGCGACGTCAGGCCCGACTCGGTCAGTGCAACGATTGCCCTGGGATGAATGTTTGCGGCGCTGTACATCACGGCCCGGGCGATGGCTTCTTCGGTGTTGATGAAGGTGCCGTCACCGCGGCGGACCTGCGTGCGGTGGCCGGACTCGTACTTCTCCGCGCCGAGGATCACCTCCGACATGGCCTGCACGGCCTTCACCGGATACTTGCCAGCCGCGGTCTCCGCCGAAAGCATCACGGCATCGGTGCCATCCAGCACGGCGTTGGCCACGTCGCTGACCTCGGCGCGGGTCGGCACCGGGCTCGCGATCATGGATTCCATCATCTGCGTGGCGGTAATGACGACGCGATTGGCCTCCTGCGCCTGCGCGATGATGGTCTTCTGCAGGCCGGTCAGCGCCGCATAGCCCATCTCCACGCCCAGATCACCGCGCGCCACCATCACCGCGTCAGCCGCGGCGAGGATGTTTGACAGGTTGTCGATGGCCTCGTGGCGCTCGATCTTCGCGATCACCAGGGCCGTGCCCTTCCACTTGCGCAGTTCGGCCTGCGCGCGCCGGATGTCGGCTGCATCGCGTGCGAAGGAAACCGCGAGGAAGTCCACGCGCATCTCGGCCGCGAGCTGGATGTATTCGAGGTCCTTGTCGGTAAGCGCGGGCGCCGACAGGCCCCCGCCCTGCTTGTTCAGGCCCTTGCGGTTCGAGAGCTCGCCGCCGGCGCGCGTGGTGCACTCCACGCGCGTGGCCGACACCGACACGACGTCCAGCACGATGTACCCGTCGGCGAGCAGCAGCGTGTCGCCGGCCTTTACGTCCTTGACCAGGTCCTTGTACGCACAGCCGACTTCACGGTCGTTGCCCGCAGCCGGATCCATCGCGATGTCGAGCGCAAATGGCTGGCCTTCGGCCAGCGTGATCTTGTCGTTGACGAAATTCTCGATGCGGATCTTCGGGCCGGACAGGTCTGCCAGGATGCCGACCGGCCGGCCGACCTTCTCGGCCGCGGCGCGCACGGCAAGGATGCGGCGGCGCTGCTCGTCCTTGCCGCCATGCGAGAAATTGATGCGTGCGACGTCCAGGCCCGCGCGCAGCATGTCTTCCAGGACTGCCGGCGCGTCGGTGGCAGGGCCCAGCGTGCCGACGATCTTGGTCCGGCGCAGGAAAGTGTTGGTGTCATTCGTCATGGGGATCTGCTCACGCCGCGAAACCCGCCGCACGTTCTTCCAGCGCCGCCACCGCGGGCAGGCGCTTGCCCTCCACGAACTCGAGGAAAGCCCCGCCGCCCGTGGAGATGTACGAAATGCCTTCGGCAACACCGTACTTCTCGATCGCAGCCAGTGTGTCGCCGCCACCAGCCAGCGAGTAGGCCTTGCTGGTCGCGATGGCGTTGGCGATGGCGCGCGTGCCCTCGCCGAACTGGTCGAACTCGAACACGCCGACCGGTCCGTTCCACAGCACCGTGCCAGCTGCGGCGATCAGCTGCGCGAAACGCTCGGCCGTGTCCGGCCCGATGTCCAGGATCAGCTCGCCCGGATGCACGTCGTGGATGTCACGCACGTCCGCATGGGCGGTGGCTGCGAATTCGGTGGCCACCACCACATCGGTGGGCAGCGGGATATCCGCGCCGCGCTCACGCGCGCGCGCCATCAGCCTGCGGCAGGTATCCAGCATGTCCAGCTCCGCCAGCGACTTGCCGATGGGCACACCGGTGGCAGCCAGAAACGTGTTGGCAATGCCACCGCCGACGATCAGCCGGTCGACCTTCTCGAGCAGCGCCTCGAGGATGGTGAGCTTGGTGCTGACCTTGGAGCCGGCCACGATGGCGATCAGCGGGCGCTGCGGCTGGTCGAGCGCGCGCTCCAGCGCGTCGAGTTCGCCTTCCAGCAGGGG
>CAYWDZ010000304.1:0-2574 GCA_964456255.1 uncultured Steroidobacteraceae bacterium
GATAGCCGGCCTGCTCATGCGGGAAGGAGCCCATGTCGCAGGCGCCCTGCACATTGTTCTGTCCGCGCAGCGGGTTCACGCCCACTCCCTCGCGCCCCAGGTTGCCCGTTGCCATCGCCAGGTTCGCGATGCACATCACCATGGTGCTGCCCTGGCTGTGCTCGGTTACACCCAGGCCGTAGTAGATCGCGCCGTTGCCGCCGGTGGCATACAGGCGCGCGGCCTGGCGTACATGACGGGCCGGCACGCCGGTCACCGCTTCCATCGCCTCGGGCGAGTTCTTCTCCAGCGCAACGAAATCGCGCCAGCGCTGGAACGGAGCGGGCTCGCAGCGCGCGGCCACGAATTCCTCGTTGACCAGACCTTCCGTGACCACCACATGCGCCAGCGAATTGAACAGCGCCACATTGGTGCCGGGACGCAGCTGCAGGTGGTAATCGGCCTGCACATGTGGCGAGCGCACCAGGTCGATCTCGCGTGGATCGGCGACGATGAGCTTCGCACCCTCGCGCAGGCGCCGCTTCATGCGGGAACCGAACACCGGGTGGCCATCGGTCGGGTTCGCCCCGACCACGATGATGACGTCGGACTTCATCACCGAATCGAAGTTCTGCGTTCCGGCGGATTCGCCCAGCGTCTGCTTCAGGCCATAGCCCGTGGGCGAATGGCACACCCTCGCGCACGTATCGACGTTGTTGGTACCTAGCGCGGCGCGCACCAGCTTCTGCACGAGGAAGGCTTCCTCGTTGGTGCAGCGTGAAGATGTGATGCCACCGACGGAATAGCGTCCGTACTTCTTCTGGATGCGCTTGAATTCCGAGGCCGCATATTCGAAGGCCTCATCCCAGCTGACCTGCCGCCACGGATCGGTGATCTTCGCGCGGATCATCGGCCTGGTGATGCGATCGCCGTGCGTCGCGTAACCGTATGCGAAGCGGCCCTTCACGCAGGCATGGCCACGGTTCGCACCGCCTTCGCGGTCCGGCACCATGCGCACCACCTGCTGGTCCTTCACCTCGGCGACGAACGAGCAGCCCACACCGCAGTAAGCGCATGTGGTGCGCACGGCCTCGACGGGCTTGCCCACCGTCGCCAGACTCTTTTCGGTCAGCGCGCCGGTCGGGCAGGACTCCACGCAGGCGCCACAGGACACGCACTCGGAATCCTTGAAGCCATCGTCCTGGCTGGCCACGATCTTCGAACCAAACCCGCGTCCCTCCACCGTCAGCGCGAAGGTGCCCTGCACTTCATTGCAGGCGCGCACGCAGCGCGAGCACACGATGCAGGCCGCCGGGTCGAAACTGAAATACGGATTGCTGTCGTCCTTGCAGGCTTCCAGGTGCGTCTGGCCATCCTTGCCATAGCGCGTCGTCGTGGTCATGCCGAGCTTTGCGGCAACCTGGCGCAGCTCGCTGCGCTCGCCGGCGACATCATTTTCGGGATGGTCCGACATGTACAGCTCGACCACGCCCTTGCGCAGCTGCTGCAGGCGCGCGCTGTCGGTCTTCACCTTCATGCCCGGAGCGACCAGCGTGGTGCACGAAGCCGGAAAGCCGCGCTGGCCTTCGATTTCGACCAGGCAGACGCGGCAGGAACCGAAGGCCTGAAGGGTATCGGTGGCACAAAGCTTGGGAATGGCGGTACCGGCGGCAGCGGCGGCGCGCATCACCGAGGTACCCGCAGGCACCGTGACTTCGGCGCCGTCGATATTCAGCGTAACCGACTCGCCTTCGGTAGCCGGCGTGCCTTGATCGTGATGGTCGAGCGAATACATGGTGTCCTCCGCTTACCCGTCAGCGGTTGCGGGAAAAGTCTTCGGGGAAATGCTTCAACGCGCTCATCACCGGGAATGGCGTCATGCCGCCCAGTCCACAGAGCGAACCATACTGCATCGTGTCGCACAATTCTTCGAGCAATTTGAGGTTTGCCGCACGCTCGGGCCCGCCCTTCATGATGCGGTCCACAACCTCGACGCCGCGGGTCGAACCGATGCGGCAGGGTGTGCACTTGCCGCACGATTCAATGGCGCAGAACTCCATCGCATAGCGGGCCATGCGGGCCATGTCGACAGTGTCGTCGAAGGCCACGATGCCGCCGTGTCCGACCAGCGCGCCGATGGCCGTGAAGGCTTCGTAGTCCAGCTGTACGTCGAACTGCGATTCCGGAATGTACGCACCCAGCGGACCGCCCACCTGCACGGCCCGGATCGGCCGACCGGAGGCCGAACCGCCACCGAAGTCGTACAGCAGCTCGCGCAAGCTGACACCGAAGGCCTTCTCCACCAGGCCGCCGTACTTGATGTTGCCGGCCAGCTGGATCGGCAGGGTGCCGCGCGAGCGGCCCATGCCGTAGTCCTTGTAGAACTGTGCCCCCTTCTGGAGGATGACCGGCAGGCTCGCCAGCGAGATCACGTTGTTGATGACGGTCGGCTTGCCGAACAGGCCCTTGATGGCCGGCAGTGGCGGACGGAAACGCACCTCGGCACGCTTGCCTTCCAGCGACTCGAGCAGCGCGGTCTCTTCGCCGCAGATGTAGGCCCCGGCGCCCATGCGCACTTCCAGTTCGAAGGTCTTG
>CAYWDZ010000305.1:0-2573 GCA_964456255.1 uncultured Steroidobacteraceae bacterium
AGTCGACGAGCGCATCGCGCTCGACGATGTGCAGACGCTGGGAATCATCGAAAAGATGGTCAAGCAGCGCAAGGAATCCATCGTGCAGTTCGAGGCCGGCGGCCGCGCCGATCTGGTGGCGAAGGAAAACGCCGAACTCGTGGTGCTCACCGCTTATCAGCCGGCGCAGTTGTCCGAGGCCGAGATCGATGCACTGATCGCCGCGGCCATTGCCGCCACCGGTGCGGCCTCGATCAAGGACATGGGCAAGGTCGTTGCCAACGTGAAGAATGCCGCTGCGGGCCGCGCCGACATGGCTGCGGTCAGCGCACGCGTGAAAGCCCGCCTCGGCCAGGGCTCCTGAGGAAGCCCCATGGTGCGCATCATTGTTCTGGCCGTGCTTGTGGGCATCGTCATCGGCGTCGTGATGGCGCGCCGCAAGCGAAACCGGGACGACAACTAGTCCCTAGCCCTCTTCCCGCAGCAGCGCGGAACGTCGCAGGATCATGGTGCCTGCGGCCGCGAGCACGAGCAATATCGCCAGGAACAGCAGGCCACCACTGAAACTGCCAGTGGCTTCGCGCACATAGCCGACCATCATTGGTCCAATGGCACCGCCCAGCGACCCGATGGTGTTGATCAGCGCGATGCCGGCCGCCAGCGCGCTGCCCGACAGAAATCGTGGCGGCAAAGCCCAGAACGGTCCGCGGGTACTCAGATCCCCCATTGCAGCAACCGTCAGCGCGACCATCGCCGGAAGCGCCGCCAGGCCAAACGTGCTGGCGGCAAAGCCAGCCGCACCGATCAGGCTGGGCACCGCCACATGCATGAAGCGCTCGTTGCGACGGTCCGAACTGACCCCCACCCATACCATCGCGATGGCCGCGAAGATGTAGGGAATCGCCGTGATGAATCCGACCAGAAAATCGCTCTGGCCGGAGAACTCCTTGACGATCTGCGGGATCCACAGGTTGAGCCCGTAGCTGCCCGTCTGGCAGCAGAACATCACGATGCACAGCACCCACACAGTGGGATGCAGCAACGCCATCCGCAAGGTTCCACTGGCGGCGTGCCGCGCGACCGTGGCATCACGCTCGGTATCCAGGTGCGTCAACACCCGCATCTTTTCCTCATCGGTCAGCCAGCGAACCTCGCGCGGCGAATCCGGCAGCAACCACCAGGTCACAAAGCCGAGCAGCACTGCCGGCAGCCCCTCGATCAGGAACAGCCATTGCCAGCCGCGCAGGCCATGCCAGCCGTCCAGCTCCAGCAGGGAACTGGAAATCGGGTTGCCGAACACGGCCGAAAGCGGAATGCCCAGCATGAACCAGCTCACCGCACCGGCCCGCTCGCCCTTGGGAAACCACTGGCTGAGGTAATAGATGATGCCGGGCAGGAAGCCTGCTTCGGCCACGCCCAGCAGGAAGCGCAGCGTGTAGAAGCTCCACGGGCCCTGCACGAACATCATGGCGGCGGAAATCAGGCCCCACGTGACCATGATGCGGGCGATCCAGCGCCGCGCTCCGACCCGCGCCAGGATGAGGTTGCTGGGCACCTCGAACAGTGCGTAGCCGAAGAAGAAGATGCCGGCACCGAATCCGTACGCCCAGTCGCTCAGGCCGATGTCGTCGTTCATCTGCAGGGCAGCGATGCCGACATTGACCCGGTCGAACCAGGCAATGATGTAAAGCAGCAGCAGGTAGGGCACCAGCCGCCAGCGCAGCCGTCGATACAGCGCCTGATCCGTGGTCACGACTCCCCCTCCCCCCGACTGTTTTGCGGATCGTATCAGTTACCCTAGCCATCCCATGGCCGGCCGCATCCCCCAAGCATTCATCGATGATCTGATCGGCCGTGCCGACATCGTGGAGATCATCAACGCGCGCGTGCCGTTGAAGCGCGCCGGTCGCGAGTACCGCGCCTGCTGCCCCTTCCACAACGAGAAGACGCCTTCGTTCTGGGTAAGCCCGGCCAAGCAGTTCTATCACTGCTTCGTCTGCGGCGCGCACGGCACGGTGGTGTCGTTCCTGATGAATTACGACCGGCTGTCGTTCGTCGAGGCGGTGGAAGATCTCGCACAGCGCATAGGGCTCGAGGTGCCGCGCGAGGGCGGTGACAGACCTGGCACGCCGTCAGTCAGCGACGACCTGTACACGCTGATGGCCAAGGTCGCCACCTTCTACCAGGAGCAGCTCGACACCAGCGACAAGGCGCGCGACTACGCGAAGAAGCGCGGACTCACGCAGGACACCGCCGCGAAGTTCCTGATCGGCTACGCACCCGACAGCTGGAACGAGGTGCTCAAGCGCTTCGGCGCCAGCGAGGCATCGCGCGCCAAGCTGCTGGAACTCGGGCTGATCCGCGAGCGCGACAAGGACAAAGGTGAAGGCCACTACGATTATTTCCGTGACCGGCTGATGTTCCCCATCCGTGACCAGCGCGGCCGGGTCATCGCCTTCGGCGGGCGCGTGCTCGACGCTGGTGAACCCAAGTACCTCAACTCGCCCGAGACCGCACTGTTTCACAAGGGTCGCGAGCTGTACGGGCTGTATGAAGTGCGGCTGGATCGCGCGCCGCTCACGCGGCTGATCGTG
>CAYWDZ010000306.1:0-2537 GCA_964456255.1 uncultured Steroidobacteraceae bacterium
CCAGTGTGGCAACCGTCAGCGTTGATTCATGCGTACTCATCATGGCCTCGTGGAAAAGCTGTCCAGGTTTTAACCGCAGAATGCTTGCCGCGGCCTCTCGATGCGGCATCATTATGACCATGCGCGGAATTCGCCTGGTCTGTGTTCTGCTCCTCGCCGGTGTGGCGCCCGCCGGTGCGACGGTCTTCGAGCTGCCCAGCGGGGATGCCCCCTTGCTGGGCCGCCAGGAGCGCGTCGTGACCAGCTTCGAAGACACCCTGTACGAGATTGCGCGCCGCTACAGCCTCGGGTCCGAGGAGGTGGTGCGGGTCAATCCGGGCTTGGATCCCTGGTTGCCGGGCGCCGGCAAGAACATCGTCATTCCAGGGCAGCGCGTGCTGCCGCCGGGGCCACGCGAGGGCATCGTGGTGAATCTGCCAGAGCATCGCCTCTACTACTATCCGCCGACCAGTGCGGGCCAGCCGCAGCGGGTTTACACGTACCCGATCAGCATCGGCAAGATGGACTGGCGCACGCCCCTCGGCAAGACGCGCATCCAGGACAAGCGCGAACGACCAAGCTGGACTCCGCCCGCATCGGTTCGTGAGGAACACCGCCTCAACGGTGATCCGCTGCCGGCCGTTGTGCCGCCGGGTCCGAACAATCCACTGGGCCTGTATGCCATGCGTCTGGCGCTACCAGGCGGCGCCTACCTGATTCACGGCACCAACAACCCCATCGCGGTGGGCATGGCCGTGACCCACGGGTGCATCCGCATGTACCCGGAGGACATCCAGGAGCTGTTTCCCATGGTGGCCGTGAACACCCCGGTCTACCTGATCAACGAGCCCGTGAAGGTGGCCTGGGTGGACGGGCGATTGATGCTGGAGGCGCACCCGCCGGTGGATGCCGAGGGGCAGACCTTCGAGCCTGACCTGCAGGTCTTCGAGGGCTTGCTGGAGCAGGCCCTGGGCGATTCGGTGGTGGCCATTCACTGGGACAAGGCCCGCGAGGAACTGGCAGCGGCGCGTGGCATGCCCGTGGTGGTCGGGCTGGAGGCGGTGAACCCGCTGGCCGATAGCCCGCCGGAGCAAGGCGCACAGACGGAGTTGAACACGGCCGCGAATCCGCTATAGTTCGCTGCCCAACACCCCACGGTTTTGGGCCTAACTTGCTGATTTAACGAACAAATAGCGTCACTTGTGATGTCCGAACGCGACTCCGAACGATTCGACCTCGACGATGAATTCCTGGCCGAACAGGAGGACGGGAGCGACTACGACCGTCTCCTGGACCGGGTCGACAAACGTACCCGGGACAAAACCAAGAAAGTCGGCAAGGCCGCCTGGAGCAAGCTCGAGGAAGTTCTGGCCGAGCGCAAGCTCAAGCGCGACCTCTCTGATTACGACGACTACGAAGGCTGATTGCACCTGACGACTGCGCCGCTGATGGCGCAGGTTCCTGGAGTCTCCGACATGAACGAGCGCAGCCCTGCGCGCTGGATAGTGCTGAAGTTCGGCGGCACAAGCGTTTCCAACCTGCCCAACTGGCGCAACGTCGCCGCCGTGGCGCGCAAGCGCCTGGCTGAAGACGCGCATGTGCTCATCGTGCACTCCGCGATCAGTGGAATTACCGATCGCCTCGAAAGACTGATTGCCGCCGCAATGGCTGGTGAGCACGCGGCGGCGCTGGCAGCCATCGCGGAAAGACATCGGCAGCTGTGCACGGACTTGGGACTGGATGTCAGTGCGCAATTGCAGGGCTACCTGGACAACCTGCTGCAGCTGGCGCAGGGCATCCACCTGACCCAGGAAGTCAGTCATCGCACGCGCGCGATGGTGATGTCCTTCGGCGAACTCATGGCTACCGAGATCGGTGCGCGCTTCCTGCAGACTGAAGGCATCGCCGTGCAGTGGTGGGATGCGCGCGAAGGTCTGCATGCCGAAGCACGCGCGCACGAGTCGGAGAAGGGGCATTTCCTTTCGGCTACCTGTGATTTCACGCCGGATGCAGCGCTGTCGGGGCGACTGGCTGCCCTGTCACCGGTCGTGATTACCCAGGGCTTCATTGCCAGCGACGCCGCGGGCGACACCGTGCTGCTGGGACGCGGTGGTTCCGACACTTCCGGCGCGTACTTCGCCGCCAAGCTCTCGGCGCAGCGGCTGGAGATCTGGACCGACGTGCCAGGCATGTTCAGTGCCAATCCGCGCGCCACGCCTTCAGCCCGGCTGCTGCACGAGCTGCACTACGACGAGGCGCAGGAAATCGCGAGCTCGGGTGCCAAGGTGCTGCATCCGCGCTGCATCCTGCCCGTGCGCGTGCACCGGATTCCCCTGTTCGTGCTGGCCACCCAGGTGCCGGACCTGGAAGGCACGCACATTGCCTCGGCAACCGCCGATGCGGCGGCCAAGGTTAAAGCCGTGTGCGTGAAGAAGGGCATCACGCTGGTGTCCATGGAAAGCCCGGGCATGTGGCACGAAGTGGGCTTCCTTGCCGATGCCTTCCAGATCTTCAAGTCGCACGGGCTGTCGGTGGATCAGGTTTCCACTTCGGAGACC
>CAYWDZ010000307.1:0-2508 GCA_964456255.1 uncultured Steroidobacteraceae bacterium
GCGGCTGGAGAAACTGCCGCCATCACGACTGCGATCCACCTGGTACACGATGGGTGCGTTGAAGTCCCCGCGCCGCAGGAAGTACGCATGGAGGGAATGCACCTGACGGTCGGCCACCGTGGCATGCGCCGCGTGCAGGGCCTGTCCCAGCACCTGGCCACCGAATACCTGCGGACTGCCGATATCGCGACTCGCGCCGCGGAACAGATCCACCTCCAGCGGTTCCAGCTCCAGCAGCTGCAACAGATCCGCCAGTGGCGCGAGCATCAGGTGGCCTGACCGGGCGGTGAGTCCGCGACACCCAGCCGCTGGTGCATGACCGGGCTGGTCGTCGTGTACTGGAGGAACTGGCGCTTGCCCGGATACAGGTAGGCCTGCACCGCAAAAGCCGCCAGCGCAGCTTCGTGGAAACCCGACAGGATCAGCTTCTTCTTGCCCGGGTAGGTATTGATGTCGCCCACCGCGAAGATTCCCGGCACGCTGGTCTGGAACTTTTCGGTGTCGACCTTGATCGCCCGCTTTTCCAGATCCAGGCCCCACTCCGCGATCGGGCCGAGCTTCGGTGCAAGACCGAAGAACGCGAGCAACCGATCGGCCGGCAGTTCATGTTCGACTCCAGCTCCGTCCTTGACGCGCACGCCCGTGAGCGTGTCGCCTTCGCTGATCAGTGACTGCGCAGTCCCTTCGACGAAGCGCATCTTCCCGGCCGCAACCAGCTCCTGCATCCTTGCCACCGAAGCAGGCGCCGCACGGAACTCCGCGCGCCGGTGCACCAGCGTCAGCGACCTGGCCTTGTCGGCCAGTGCCAGCGTCCAGTCCAGCGCCGAGTCACCACCGCCGAAGATGACCAGGCGCTTGTCGTGGAACTCCGCTGCCGTCTTCACGCGATAGAAGATCTGGGTTCCCTCGAAGCGATCCACACCTTCGGCGCCAAGCCGGCGGGGCTGGAAGGAGCCGACTCCACCGGCAATGATCACGGACCCGGCGTCGAACTTGAGGCCACCGGCAGTCTCGACATCGAAACGACCATCCGCGCGCTTGTGCACCACGGTGACTTCGTGGCCGAAGTGCATCTGCGCGCCAAAGGGCTTGATCTGTTCGAGCAGGCGATCGATCAGTTCCTGCGCGCCGACCGTGGGCAGCGCAGGAATGTCGTAGATCGGCTTCTCCGGATACAGTTCGGCGCACTGCCCGCCTGGCCTGGCCAGCGAATCCAGCAGATGAGCCTTGATGCCCAGCAGCCCCAGCTCAAAGACCTGGAACAGCCCACATGGGCCGGCACCGACGATGACGACTTCCGTCTGAATGGTCATGGAAACAGTTGTCCGCCGTGCGGCGCCTCAGGCGCGGCCGGCGTTGGAATCGGTTGGAGTGTGGTAGTACTCGCTGTCGGCCGCGAGCTCGCGCACCAGGCGCTTGAGTTCCTCGACGCGCGCCTCCGCCGTGCTGATTGGCAGGCAATCCTGGCAGCGCAGATCCCCACAGGGCTGGCGCGAATACAGCCAGTACTGCACCGCCCCCGCCAGCAGCCCATCCGCGATGTCCCAGAGGTCGGCGTCCTTGTCCTTGTCGGCCAGCTTGTTGCCCAAATCCACTGCCTTGGCAAAGGCTGACTCAAAACTTTCGGGGGTGGCGCTCATGGGAAGGAATTTTATACTCAAAAAGGCCAAATTGGGATTGACCGTAACTGCCAGTGCAAATACTGTGGCCCACATGAGTGCAGAGAAACTTCCAATCCCCGACTTCTACCGCGGCGACCAGTGGTCAGCGGAAGAATCCATCGGCTACCTGCTTCGCACCACGGTCTCCACGTTGATGCGTGCAGCGGAAACCGCGATGCGTCCACATGGACTGACCTCCGTACAGTGGGCACCACTGATGATCATCTCCCGCGGCGGCAACCCGACTGCGGCAAGCCTGGCACGTGACCTGAACACCGACACCGGTGCCATGACGCGCATGCTGGATCGCCTGGAGGCCAAGGGTCTGCTGCTGCGCACCCGCAGCTCCACCGACCGGCGCGTGGTTGAACTCACGTTGACCGAGCAGGGTCGCGAACTGACCACGTTGATTCCGCATCATCTGGCTGCCGTGTACAACAATCACCTCGCAGGGTTCACCAACGAGGAGTTCGTGCAGTTGAAGCAGTTCCTGCGCCGGATCATCGCCAACCGCGACGTCACCGGCTGACGGCACAGCGCTCAGCGATACCCTCGGGCCTGAAGCTCGAACAGGCGCGCGTACACACCGCCCCGCTCCATGAGCGCCGCGTGGTCGCCACGCTCCGCGACCCGGCCGCTGTCCAGCACGATGATTTCATCGGCCATGCGCACGGTCGAAAAGCGGTGCGAAATCAGGATGGTCATGCGCCCCTCGGCCAGGTCGCGCACGTGACCAAACACCTGGGCCTCGGCTTCCGCATCCATCGCCGCGGTCGGTTCATCCAGTACGCGGATGTCCGCATCACGGCGCATGAACGAACGCGATACCGCGATCTTCTGCCACTGG
>CAYWDZ010000308.1:0-2506 GCA_964456255.1 uncultured Steroidobacteraceae bacterium
TCTCGCTGCTGAAGGCGAACAGCGTCAGTGCCTCGACGTGCCGCTCTGCGCACTCGCGGATGGTCATGCGCACCGGCTCGACCCCCTGCTTGTGACCGGCCTGCCGCGGCAGGCCACGGGCCTCGGCCCAGCGGCCATTGCCGTCCATGATGATGGCGATGTGACGCGGTGGCGTCATGGATGGAGGCGACCTGGGAACGGGCTGCATGGGCACGGTCGCCCTAGACCTGCAGGATTTCCTTTTCCTTGGCCGCCAGCAACTGATCGATGTCGGCCACGGCCTTGTCGGTCAGCTTCTGGATCTCGTCGGCGCCGCGCCGCTCGTCATCCTGCGAGATCAGCTTTTCCTTGGTCGCTTCCCTGATTTCCGCGATCGCGTCGCGACGCACATTGCGGATACTGACCTTGGCGTTCTCGGCATCGGCCCGCACCACCTTGAGGATGTCACGTCGCCGCTCCTCGGTCAGTGGCGGCAGCGGGATGCGGATCACCGTGCCCGCCGTATTGGGCGTCAGGTGCAGGTCGGACTTGTGGATCGCCTTTTCCACCGGCCCCACCATGTTGCGATCCCATGGCGTCACCACCAGCGTGCGCCCCTCTTCCACGGAGATGTTGGCGAGCTGATTGAGCGGCGTATCCGTGCCGTAGGCCTCGACCTTCAGGCCCTCGATGAGGCTCGGATGCGCGCGACCGGTGCGCAGCTTGCGCAGATCCGCCTGGAAACTCTGGATGCATTTCTGCATGCGTTGGTTCGCATCTGTCTTGATGTCGTTGAGCATGGAACTTCTCTCTGCGTGTTCAGTCGTTGGTGACCAGCGTACCGACATTCTCGCCACGCACAACCCGCTGCAGGTCGCCCGGGTTGTTCAGGTTGAATACGCGCAGCGGAATGCCGTTGTCGCGGCACATGACGATTGCCGTGGCGTCCATGACGGCCAGCCTGTCATCCAGCACCCTGTCGAAAGACAGCTTCTCGTAGCGCGTGGCGGCCGGATCCTTCTCCGGATCGGCGGAATACACCCCATTGACCTTGGTGGCCTTCATCAGCAAACCGGCGCCGATTTCCACGGCACGCAGCGACGCCGCCGTGTCGGTGGTGAAGAAGGGCTTGCCCGTGCCGGCCGCGAAGATGACGATGCGGCCCTTCTCCAGGTGACGCACGGCGCGGCGACGGATGAAGTCCTCGCACACTTCATTGATGCGGATCGCACTCATGACCCGCGCATGCGCACCGAGGGACTCGATGGCATCCTGCATCGCGAGCGAATTCATCACCGTGGCGAGCATGCCCATCTGATCGGCCGTCACGCGATCCATGCCGGCTCGCGCCAGACCGGCACCACGAAAAATGTTGCCGCCGCCGATGACCACCGCCACCTGCACGCCGGCTCCGGCCACTTCCACCAGTTCGCCGGCAACGCGCCTGAGCATGGCCGGGTCGATGCCGTAATCGGCCTCGCCCAGCAGCGCCTCGCCGGACAGTTTCACCAGGATGCGTTTGTACCGGGTAGCGCTCATGCCAACTCCTTGCGGTTAAAAAAATCCCCGCCGGAGCGGGGACTTCTCACACCCGAAAACCTACTTCGGGTCCTTTTCCTTTTCGTCGTCCTTCTTCAGGCCGGCCTGGTTCATCACTTCGGCGACGAAATCGTCCTGCTTCTTCTCGATGCCGGCACCGACTTCCAGGCGCGCGTAACTGATCACGCGTGCCCTGGCCCCTGCCAGGAGCTTCTCGATCGACAGCTTGTCGTCCTTCACGAAAGGCTGGCCCAGCAGCGTGATTTCGCCCAGCCACTTGTTGAGGCCACCCTCGACGATCTTGACCAGGATGGCTTCGGGCTTGCCCCGGTTCTTCTCGTCGTTCTTCAGCATCTCGACACGGATGGCACGTTCCTTCGCCACCGCATCGGCCGGCACGTCGGCAGGGGCCATGTAGGCCGGATTCGAAGCCGCCACGTGCATGGCCAGATCACGGGCCAGTGCGGCATCGCCACCCTCGATCGCGACCAGCGTGCCGATGCGCGTTCCGTGCAGGTAGCTGCCCAGCAGTCCGCTGCTCTCGACGCGTTCGAAGCGACGCACCGAGATGTTCTCGCCGATTTTGGCGATCAGTGCGCGGCGCTTCTCGTCCACGGTCTCGCCGGACGCCAGCTTCATGGCAGACAGGGCCGCCACGTCAGCGGGCTTGCCGGACAGCGCCAGCTTCGCAACCTCGTTCGCGAATGCGGTGAAGTCATCACCACGCGCGACGAAGTCTGTTTCCGAATTCACTTCCACCAGCACCGCTGCCCTGCCATCCGGGCTGGCAGCGGTGGCGATCACGCCCTCGGCGGCGACACGCGACGCCTTCTTGTCGGCCTTGGCCAGACCCTGCTTGCGCATCAACTCGGCCGCGGCGTCCAGGTCGCCGCCGGTCTCAACCAGCGACTTCTTGCACTCCATCATGCCGGCGCCGGTGCGCTCGCGCAGCTGACGCACGAGGTCTGCAGTAACCGCTGCCATCAAC
>CAYWDZ010000309.1:0-2502 GCA_964456255.1 uncultured Steroidobacteraceae bacterium
CCAGCGACAAGTACGACAAGGACTTCATTGACGCGAAGGAACAGATTGCGGCGGTGACGTTGCGCTACAACTTCGGCAGCTGACAAGTTCCGACCCGACATTCGGGTGCATACAGGCCGGCGTACCGCAAGGTTCGTCGGCCTGTTTCGTTAGGCGCCGTGAACTATTCGCCAAGCGCAGGGGACCGTTCATCTGGTGGCGCATGCCGGAGACATGTTGTTGGCAGACCGAAGGACGATAAGCTGTCGTGCAGGGTATTGCGTCCAGGAGGAAATCTTGTCTGCAGGCGGCAAAGTGGCGACGACATGGACCGAGTTCAGGCGCCTTTCCGGCATGCGGGAAGGCATATCAAGGGCAGAACGCCGCGAAACAGGTTTTCTGCCGTGGTGGGTGATCTATCCGGTGACGCTGCTGGAATGCGTGCTCATGGCGCTGGTTTCGGTGGCTTCCTGGTGCCTGTGGCGCATCGTGTATGTCAGGTGGTGGTATCCCGATCACGCCAGACAACGCCCAGGCAAGCTGGCCAAGCCGCAGATCGACGTGTCGGATGCGCTGGCCGCGATGCAGACGATCGAGCGCATGGCAGCTGCAACCCGGGCCCGCATCTTCTGGATCTCCGGCACGCTGCTGGGGCTGGAGCGGCTCGGCCACCCGTTGCCGCACGACAAGGACATGGACGTCGGACTGCACGTGGATGACCCGCACGGCCTGGATTTCATCCGCGCCCTGTGGGGGTCCCCCGGCATTGTCCGCCTGGTCCCGCAGTTCCTTTCAACCAAGACGCTGATCCAGAATCCGGATCTGCAGGGCATACCCTTCGGCATCATCCGTTACACGGCTGACGTGGCCATCGAGGGGGCCTCCGGCAAGCCTCCGGTGAAGCTGGATGTATTCCTGCATTTTCCCTATTGCGGCGGGTCGGTGCACGGCACGCGCAACTCGCTGTGGTGGAACACACCACCGGGTGTCACGCACAAGGCCTACGGGGACAGGAACTTCTCGGTGCCGCAGGACGTGCACCGCTACCTGCGGGAGAACTACGGCAACTACCGCGAGGAGGTCAGGGAGTTCGAGAACTCCATCGACTGTCCCAACGTGATGGATGTCTTCTCGTGGAAGTCCTTTGCGTACCTGATCACCCGCCAGCGGATGCTGCTGCGGCTGGGTCGTGTCGCTCGTGCCCGCCAGGTCAACCAGCGCCTGAAGTCGACCATCCTGAAGGGGCTGCTCCCGCTGGTGGTACGCCAATCGCAGGCTCAGCGCGGGTCGTAGACCTTCAGTCCATCCCGCAGCAGGGTCGAGGAGATCAGGGGTGTGCGCTCCAGGTAGGTGATCTGGCACAGGCCGGCCAGATGGTCGAACCTGCCCCGCCAGTCATCGCCCATGACCAGGGCGTTCGCCTTGTGCGCGACGATATCGTCGGCCTTCTGCTCCCAGGTGCTTTCCGGGAACACGAAGTCGACGTAACGGCAGGTCATCAGCAGCTCTTCGCGCTCCGCGTAGGACATCAGGGCGCGCTTGTTCTTCAGGGCGTTGAATTCATCGGTCGACAGCCCGACACCCAGGCGGCTGCCGAGCGATCGTGCCCGCTGCAGCAGGCGGATATGACCATAGTGAAACAGGTCAAAGGTGCCGTAGGTCAGGACCACCATGGGTCAGCGCTTCCAGAACGGGCGCAGCGAGCGCTTGATGAGGAAGAAATGCAGCTTGCGGCTGTTGCCGGGAACCACGACATCCGGCTCCCGCCCGGGCACGAAGGGGCAGGCGTCGCGCAGGGCCTGCAGGTCGATGCGGATCGGCCTGCCATCGAATGGCAATTCATCCAGCATGCGCGCGAGCGTCCATTGTTCGGTGTTGAAGTCCAATGTCACCGGCGGGCGGGTCTTGTCGACCGAAAGCAGGTAATCCCAATACTTGAACTCCAGGCCCTTGGGCGTGTGCGAGGCCACCCAGACATTGGGAATGCCGTAGACGTCGGCCAGGATCAGGCCATGCAGCGATGAGGTAATGAGGCGCCTGCACGCGAGCATCGCATCGATCGTGCCTTCGACATCATCGGTGCGGAGGAAGATCTTGCGGACACCCTCGATGTTCAGCGAATCGAACCACTCGCTTTCCGACCAGCGCAGCACGATGCCCACTTCGTGTGTCTTCTCGATCTGCGGGGAGTAGTAGTCCGGAACCAGCAGGGCCGGGTCGCCATAGATGGGCGGGCACTCGATGCCCGCCATCCGCAGCTTGTTGCGGGTCAGAGGTCCGCGTACGGCGCAGTAGCGGGCCCTGGCCGAGAATCGCTGTACGTTGAGGCCGTAATACCTGCCAAACAGTTCGGTGCCGAAGGAACCCGCCCCCCAGACGATGGCGTGCTTGCGCACCTGGCCGAGCACGGAACCGATGACCACGTAGCACCGTTCGTACTTGTTCGAATAGACGACTTCACGTCCGGTGATCTTCTGCACGAGCCAGGGTGCGATCAGGTCTCCGAAATTGGGCGCCTTGGTC
>CAYWDZ010000310.1:0-2494 GCA_964456255.1 uncultured Steroidobacteraceae bacterium
GATAGCGGATGGCGGCCTTCTCGATCTGGATCTGCGCCTGCGAGTTGGCCAACCGCGCCTGCTGTGGCTTGATGTCGTCGGGGTCCCGGGTCACCGCGCGCTGCGCGCCGCGCTGCCGGCGCGCGGCATCGCCGCGATAGAGTTCCAGCACGTCGCCGGAAAGTTCACCCGTCTCGCTGAGCTTGAGCTGGCCGGTGCGCTGCATGCCGTTCTCGGAAGGAGGAACGCGCGGCAGCTGTACCAGCTGCGCGCCCTGGCTGGTCACGGGCAATCCGAATGCACCCTGCAATTCGCCCGGCAGGCGCCCCACCGGAGTCACTTCGTCCGTGGGGTCGAAGAAGAGCAAGCGACCCCCGCCTGCAGATTCAATCGTCGCCAACAGGCCGTCACCCGGCGTATCCGGCGGAATCCGGATCGCCAGGATCATGTGATTGAACAGCCAGGGCCGTGGTGGAGAATCGGTGCTTACCGGGTCGCGCGTGGCATTGACGAGCACGAGCGTGGAATCGATGCCAGCTTCCGCAAGCATCACGCTGAGCAGGGTGGCCTTGTCCTTGCAGTCGCCAAACCGGGTGGCGAATACGTCGGCCGCGGCGTGGGGCTGGTATCCGCCGATGCCCAGTTCGATCGCAACGTAGCGGATGTCACGCTGCACGTAGTACGCGAGTGCGCTCAGGCGCTCCAATGGTGTGGTCGTGCCCTGCACCAGCTCGGCGACCTTGGCACGGATCGCCGGCGACGGCACCCGCCTGTCCGAGGCCAGGTTGGCCGCCCACGCGCTGATGCCCTGCCAGCTCGCGAGTTGCGGGACGGAGTCCGCTGGTGAAAAAGCGAGGTGCAGCTGGGCGACCACGGCGCGCCACGGTGGCATGCTCGTCTCGACACTGATGGCCGGCAGGTCGCGAAGCGTCCACTGCCAGCGCTGCGGCTTGTCCTGGATTGCCTGCACCGCCGCGTGGTTCAGCCAGGCCGTGGTCAGCTTCCAGCCGGACGGCAGTTCCACTGAATAGTTCGCCTGCAGAACGGGAATCACGTCCTGGAAATCGACGGAATCGGCGAGCTCCAGGCCATTCTCCTCCGTCTCGTATTCGTAGCCGACGGTGACGCCCGGATGGGCACCGGGGACCAGCAACACCTTGGTGCGCACGTCGCTGACCAGCGAGCTGTCCTCGACATCGTCGATCGCGGTATCCACGGCATCCTTGTACCTGGCTTCGAAGGGCTTGCCGGTCGATGGAATCGTCCAGCCTTGCATCGTGCTGACGCGGCTCCATGCGTTGTACGTCACCCGCATCAGGGCCCGCGACTCGCCGCTCTGACGCAGCACCCTATAGGCGCAACGGACGCGCCGGTGCAGCTTGCCACCTGGAGTTACCTTCAGCTCAATGTCCCGCAGCAACTGTACTGCATCGACGTCAGGCGGCTGTGCGGCTATCGGCACCGCCGCGAGATCGCGCAGCCAGGTTGGTGGCGCGGCCGCGGCAGGCAGCGTCACCACGCATAACAGCGCGAACAGGAAGCCGGAAACGGACCTGGGCATTGCAGTTCTCCGCTTCATTTGACCAGCACAATCTGCCTGGCGTCACCAGCTCGCACCGCCTCGTAGACCTTGCGGAAGATCCCGTAGGCAGTCGGCGGGGACAGCAGGGTGTTCACCACGAATTTCCGATGTATGACCAATGCGCCATCGCGCGGCTCTGCATTTGCCGAATAGACCAGCCCTTCCACCTGCATGGACGCGGAATCCTCTGGTGATGGTTGCAGCCGGAAGCCTTCCGGCAGCCTGATTTCCAGCTCGTCATCGGCCTGAAACGGGAAGATGTAGTAGATCGGGTGCTCGCGTGTCGGGGCGACGAACACACCCTTCTCGTTGGCGCCGAACACGCCCATCCCGATCAGCAGGCGGCTGCCGGCAGCCACGGCCCATTGCGGCAGTTTCACTTGATACTCGACCTGCAGGGGAGTGTCCCGTTCGTTCCAGTTCGGCTGATGTGCCAGGTGAATCTCCGCCACAGCGGCGAGCTGGTCGCGCAAGTCCTCTTCGAGGAATTCGCGACGCGCCTGTTCGTCATCGTGCAGCTCGCGCAGCCGCCGCCACAGGGCCTCGCGTCCCGAGTAGGTCATGCGGACGGTTCCTTCCAGCTCGCCGTCCGCGCTCAGCCTCAGGCTGGCCTTGCGCAGCGTCGCAGCTTCTTCGGGTCGCGGCAGCTGAGTGGTGATCCAGTTGCCTCCATTGCTGTCCAGCTTCAGGGCAGGTACCGCCGTGTACATCCACGCCACTTCGCCAAACGGCAGGAGCGGCCTGGCCGGTTCCAGCAGCAGGTCGCGGCCTTTCAGCGTCACCGCCACCAGTCGTGCCAGGTTGCCGGGATTCATGTCGTTGCGGCGGAAAATGCGGTCGCCGCGACTGCCCACCAGCGCCATGTCGGCGGGTATGCCTGCTGCGCGCACCAGTGCCATGAAGTAGGCCTGCAGAGACCAGCTGTCGCCATAG
>CAYWDZ010000311.1:0-2485 GCA_964456255.1 uncultured Steroidobacteraceae bacterium
GCCCGAGACCGCACTGTTTCACATGGGTCGCGAGCTGTACGGGCTGTATGATGTGCGGCTGGTTCGCGCGCCGCTGGCGCGGTTGATCGTGGTCGAGGGCTACATGGACGTGGTGCGCCTGCATCAGAGCGGCGTGACCTATGCCGTGGCGACGCTGGGCACCGCCACCACACCCGAGCATCTGAAGCGCGCATTCCGGCTGGTGCGCCAGATCATCTTCTGTTTCGACGGCGACAAGGCCGGCCGCGCCGCGGCGTGGCGCGCGCTGGGCAATGCATTGCCCGAGGCCGAGGCGGGGCGCGAGCTGAAATTCCTGTTCCTGCCCGAGGGCGAAGACCCGGACACGCTGGTGGGCAAGGAGGGCAAGGCAGCGTTCGAGGCGCGCTATGCCAGCGCACTGCCGCTGTCGGAATACCTGGTTGCGCATCTCACTGCGGCCATCGATGTCTCGCATGCCGACGGCAAGGCGCGTTTCGTGGCCGAGGCGCGCCCGCTGCTGGAACGCGTGCCAGCCGGCCCGTACCGCGAGCTGCTGCTCGACCGCCTGGCCCAGGCCATTGGTGTCAGCGCCGAGCGATTCCTCACCATTGTCGGCCCGATGAGCGAGAAGGCCGGCAGCGTGGAAAACACCACCGCACAGCGGCCCCGAGCCGCCGCGCGCAGCGCCGGCCGCGGCGGGCTGGTGCGGCAGGCCGTGCAGAGCCTGCTGCATTTTCCGGTGATCGCCGCGCGGGTTTCGGCCGTCGAGCGCAACGCGCTCGACGCCGTGACCGAGCCTGGCATCGAGGTGCTGCGCGACCTGCTCGACGCGCTGCAGGTCCAGCCCGCGCAGCATGCCGCCCAACTGCTGGAGCGCTGGCGCGACCAGCCACTGGGGCAGCGCCTGGCACGCCTGGCTGCGGAAACTTCCATGCTCGAGACCGAGGAAGCCGCGGGCGATGAACTGGTCAACGCCGTGCGCGAACTGGCGCGTGCCGCCGGCGAGGCCGAACTGAATGAATTGATCGCCCGGGAGCAGCAGGGCCAGCTCACCGGGGCCGAGCGCGACCGGCTGGTGGAGCTGCTGAAGAAGGTGCGTCGCAGCTGAACTCGGGAGCGCCGGGAATGGTCTAACCCGGCAGCAGCAGGTTCCCGATCCCCTTCGATCAAGGCCTGTTCTGCAGTGTTTCGGAAAGGATCGTGCCAGCAGGGCCTGTTCAGCCAGAAGAGGCCAGATTTTGCTGAAGTCGCGTGGCAGGAAGGGCCTCACGCCGCTAGAATCCGCGATCCCCAAAAGCGCCCCCCGATCAGATTGCTGGAGAGCTCATGGCGTCCACCCGCAAGTCGCAAAAGTCTGCCCCCGCACGCAAGACCGCTGCCCACAAGACCACAGCCCGATCCGCCGCCAAGGCCGCGAAATCGACGGTAAAGACGGCGCATCAGTCGGCCAGGGCCGCGGCATCGAAGAAGGCTGCGCCGGCCAGGCACGCCGCGAAAGCGGCTGCTCCGGCCAAGGGCAAGGCTGCTGCTGTTGTCGGCAAGGCCAAGGTTGTCGCCACTGCGAAGCACGCCGCGAAAGCGGCCCCTGCGGCACCGGTCGAGAAGCCGGCCAAGGCTGCAGTACCTGCCGCCGCTCCGGCGCTGACCAAGGGCAAGCCCGGGCGCAAGCGTCGGCGCGAACCGCTGACTCCCGCCGAAATCGAGGCGCTGTCCGCAGTCGAGCGTCGCGCGCCGGCCATGCCCGAGGAGCGCCAGTCGCAGCTGAAGCTGCTGATTGCGCTGGGCAAGGAGCAGAGCTTCCTGACGTACTCGCAGGTGAACGATCACCTGCCGAGCGAGATCGTCGATCCGGAGCAGATCGAAGACATCGTCAACATGATCAACGACATGGGAATTCCGGTGTACGAGAAGGCACCGGACTCCGAGCCGTTGCTCGCCACCGAGAATTCACAGCCGGCCGACGACGAGGCCATCGAAGAGGCTGCCGCTGCGCTGGCCGCGCTCGATGCCGAGCTCGGCCGCACCACCGATCCGGTGCGCATGTACATGCGCGAAATGGGCACGGTGGAGCTGCTCACCCGCGAGGGCGAGATCAGCATTGCAAAGCGCATCGAGGAAGGCCTCGATACCGTGCGCGGCGCGCTGGCGCACTACCCGGCCACCATCGACCACCTGCTGGCTGCCTACGAGAACATGAAGGCCGGCCAGGGCCGTCTGGTCGAAGTGATCGTCGGCTTCATCGATCCGAATGCGCCGGATGTGATCGCGCAGCCGCAGAACCCGACCAAACCTGCTGAAAACACCGCCGCCGCCGCACCGGCCAAGGACGACGAGGAAGAAGGCGATGGCGACGGCACCAGTGACAGCGACAGCGAAGAGGCTGTCGACACGGGCCCGGATCCGGAAGAAGCGGCGCGCCGCTTCGCGCAGCTGACCAAGCTGCACAACACCGCGATGACCAACCTCGCCAAGCTCGGCGCGGCCGAGCCCAAGACGCAGAAGTCGC
>CAYWDZ010000312.1:0-2453 GCA_964456255.1 uncultured Steroidobacteraceae bacterium
CGGGATCGCGCCAGAGCAGTCCGTCCCTGTATTTCGTGTAGGAAACCAGCTGTGACGGCGTATCCATGAACCGGTGCGCGACCGCCAGCGGCGGCTCCAGCTGCGCGGCCAGCCCCTCGAAGAACGGGCGCACCGAGCGCTCGCGGAATGCCTGCACGTGCCGGTCAGACCAGTAAGTCTCCAGGCAGACAAGCTTTCTTGGCGCACGCCCGGACCGGAGTGGCTTGCGAGTCATTGTCGTCCCCTCTTTTCAGTGCCATCATAGCGGCGCGATGAGAAGAATTGTGCTCGCGCTGATCGCCAGCTTGCCGATTCTCGCGGCCGCTCAGTCGCCGATCGTATCGACCTACAAATCGCACCATGGCTGCTGTGGCCGCTTTCCCGACTGGCTGGTGCCGCATTCCGGCGTGGATTTCAGCGGCGAATACGGTTCCGACGTCATTGCACCCGCAGACGGCGACGTCGTCACCCATATAGGCGCCAATCCGGCCACCTGCGGAAATACCGTCGCACTTCATCACAGGGAATTCGGTTTCTACACCATCTATTGCCATTTCAAGGACGTTGCGGTCAGGCCAGGCGACAAGGTGCGGCGCGGCGAGCTGATCGGCACGCTCGGCGACAGTGGCGTGGCGGGGGATTGCCGCAGGGTCATGGCCTGCCCGATCGTGCACATGGAACTCACAAAGGTGCCGCGCGGCCACCCGCGGGCAGTTGAGGGCGAGACGTTCGACGTACTGCAGCACTCCGCCGGTTGCTTCGAAACGGACAAAAGTTACCCGACCGACCGACTGGTGCTCACCTATCCGGTGAAATGCAAGGGAAAGTAGCGACGCATCAGGCCTTCGGAGCGCTTTCCGTATACTGCGGAAGCCCGTCGGTGATCTCGAACCAGGGCGCTTTCGAAGCGACGAAGATGTGGTGCGGCACGCGGATGCCCGGGTCGTCGTCGAGGATGCCGAGCGCGACGTCCACGACGCCGGGCTGCTTTTCGCTGATGAACTGCAGCGTCGAGCCGCAGCGCGAACAGAATGTGCGCTCGACGCCGGGCGAGGATTTGTAGCGCAGGATCAGCTCCTCGCCGGCGACGATCCTGAAATTCTCCACCTTCACCGCCGCATAGCTGCCGAAGGCCGCGCCGTGCGCCTTGCGGCACATGGAGCAGTGGCAGTGGCTGGCGCGACCGAGCGGGCCGCGGATCTCGAACCGCACCCGCTTGCACAGGCAGCTTGCGCGCAGCACGCCTACTGCGCCCCGGGCGCGAGCACCGCCTTGAGCTTCTCCGCGTTGACGTAGCGGTCCATTTCCGCGAAACCGCGGCCCACGGCGGCGTCCGACATGAGTTCGCGCATCGCCACCTGGCCCAGCACCTGGAACGACAGCTCGATGGTGCGCTGGCCCTCGTACTTCACGGCGTCCTGCAACTGGCGCCGGCAGGAATCGGTGAGCAGGCGCTCGAGCAGCGCCCCGTTCAGGCGATTGATGTCCATGCGCTGCTCGGGCGTCACCGCGGAGATCGAGCGCACCTCGGGGTGCAGCGCGGCGTTGGCGAAGATCCAGCGCACGAGGTCGGTCTTGTCGCGCGCCGTGGTCGCGCTCACCAGGCACTTGGCCAGGTCGTCCGCGTAGGGACCGGCGTGCAGGCTGCCGGCCGCGAGCAGCAGGGCCGTACCCGCCGCCAAGATCACTCCCGTCGTTCGGTTTCGCATGTCTTCCCCTTTTATCCTGGTCAGGCAGTCCGCATGATGACCAATCTTGCGCCGGCTTGCACCACAACCGCGGCGACCACCGCCGTGAAGAAAGTCGCGGCGATGCCCCATCGCGGGAGCAGGAGCGCGACCGCGGCGCAGCAAGTGAGGTAGGCGTAGAAGCCGCCCAGCATCGCCCGCAGCAGCGCCACGACGAAGCCCGGGCCGTTGGCCCGCTGCGAAAACACCGCGAGTACCGTGCTCATCACCGGAAACGCGGCGAACAGGCCGGTCCACGCAGGGCCAAGCGCCTCGGCCGCGGCGGTCACCGCGAGCACCATCGCCGCACCGGCCCCCATGCGCAGGATCAGTTCTCTCGCAGGCAGCGCGCGGCCGCCCCATTCTCCCTGCGCGCGCGGAAAGGCGCGGGGCGCGAGGGCCAGCGTGAGCAGCGCGAGGGCGAACGACCACGCCGCCGTGAGCGGCAGCGCCGCCAGCGGCTGCACCGCCAGGGCCCAGACCGAGATCGCGCAGGCGAGCGCGCCGTACCACGGCAGGCGCAGGCAGGCCCAGGCGTAGGCGACGCAGAAAGCCACCGCCGGAAACACCGCCGACAGGGAGAGCACCGCCGCTTGCGCCGTGAATTCGGGTCCCCGCTCCAGGGCGAGGAAGAGCAGCACCGGGCCCGTGAGCGACGGAAAGCCCCCCAGCCAGCCCGCGACCGCCGGTCCCCAGCGCCTCCCCGCGTAGGAAATCACGCACAGG
>CAYWDZ010000313.1:0-2389 GCA_964456255.1 uncultured Steroidobacteraceae bacterium
CGGTGCCTTCGCGTGCGGCAGTAATGCGGTCCTGCCCGCTTTCGAGGTGGCGCACGATGTTCTCGCGCACCACGATGGCATCGTCGATGAGCACGCCCACCGCCAGCGACAGGCCCAGCAGCGTCATGAAGTTCAGCGTGTAACCGGCCAACCACACCGCGATGAACGCGGCGATGGCCGAGGTGGGCAGCGACAGCGCGGTGATCAGCGTGGAGCGCCACGAATTCAGGAAGGCGTACACCACCAGCACGGTGAGCATGGCGCCAAAGATCAGCGCCTCGATCACGTGGTCCAGCGACGTGGCGGCATCGCGGCCGCCGTCCTGGACGATGGCCAGCATGGTGCCCGCGGGCAGTTCCTTCTGGATCTCGTCGACCAGCACCCGCGTAGCTTCGGCGATCGACACCGTGCTCGCATCGCGCGAGCGCGAGATCGCGATACCCACGTTGGGCAGGCCATTGCGCAGCGAGTAGCTGGTCTGTTCGGCGAAGCCATCCTCAACCGTAGCCACCTGCCCGAGGCGCACCACCTCGTCGCCGTTCCGGCGCAGCACCACATCGTTGAACTCCGCCGGGTTCTCGATGCGGCCCACCAGCCGGATGCCCCGGTCTTCCATCTCGCCTTTCACGTTCCCCACTGGCGCGGTGGTGTTCTGCCGGCGGAGCGCATTGGTCACTTCGGCTACGGAGATGTTGTATTCGCGCAGCTTCTGCGCGTGCAGCAGCACCGACAACTCGCGCCGCAGCGAACCGTTCACGTCCACGGTTGCCACGCCGTCGATGCTGCGGAAGCGATCGGCCAGGTCGTCTTCGGCCAGGCGCGAGATCTCGGCGAGTGACTGCGTAGTCGACGACAGCGACAGCTGCATCACCGGCTGCATCGTGGGATCGAAGCGGGAAAGCACCGGTTCGCGCATTTCCAGCGGCAGCTTGTAGCGCACCGATCCGATCGCGTTGCGGATCTCGTCGGCAGCTTCGACCAGGTCCTTGCCGAAATTGAAGATGATGATGATCTGCGCGCTGCTCTCGGACGCCGTGGATCGGATTTCGCTCACCTGCGGAATGCTCTGCAGCGGCTTTTCGATGCGGTTGATGACCTCGCGTTCCACGGTCTCGGGCGAGGCGCCCGGATAAGGCACCTGAACCACCAGCACCGGCTGCTGTACATCCGGCAACTGGTTGACGCGCAGGTTCCTGATGGCGATCAGCCCCATGCACATGAGCACGATCACCACGGCCAACGTGGTGATGGGCTGGCGGATGCTGAAGTTGGAAAGGAACACGCGGGTGACCTACGGGAGTACGGCCGGCTGCCCGTCGTGCAGGGTGGTGGTGGGGTGGCGCAGTACCACATCGCCGGCCGTCAGGCCTTCGAGCACCGCCGAGTCGCCACTGCGCCGGTCGCGCTCGCCGAGCTTGAGCTGCACCTTGTGCAGCTGGCCGCCCTTCACCTGCCAGGCAAAGGCATCATCCCCTTCGCGCACGATGACACTGGCCGGCAGCGCGAGCCCTTCGCTCGTGCTCACTTCCACCTGGCCTTCGGCATAGAGGCCGGCGATGCCCGGCAGCTGCTGGCCCTGGTCGAAATCCACCAGCACCTCCACCTGGCGAGTCATGGCGTTGGCCGCCGGATTGACGCGGGTGATGGTGCCGGCGAACTGCTGGCCTTCGTAGCCATGGATGCGGAAGGACACCTTCTGCCCCGCGCGCACCGAACCAATGCTGTTGGCTGAGACAAAGCCCTCGAAGCGCAGGCTCGCCGGGTCGATCACCTTGAGCAGCTCCTTGCCGATCTGCGCGGTATCGCCCGCCGAGACCTGCCGGTCGCTGACGATGCCGTTGAACGGCGCGCGCACCACGGTGCGCGCCTGCTGCTGTTCGGCCGCTACCTGCTGGCTGCGCGCGGACTCGGCTGCGCTGCGCGCGGAATTGCGCTGCACCTCGGCATCTTCGACCTGCTGCGTGGAGACCAGCCCGTCGGTGCGCAGCTTCAGCAGGCGCTGGTACTGGCGCTCGGCCTGCGAGAACGCCTCGCTGGCCGAGGTGGCCGTGGCGCGCGCCGCGGCCAGCGTGTCGCGGATGGCGGTGTCATCCAGTCGCACCAGCACATCGCCGGTGCGCACCGGGTCGCCGTTGTCCTTCAGCACGGCCAGCACCACGGCGGAGATTTCCGCACGCAGGTCGGCGCGTCGCGCCGGCAGCACCGAGCCGGTGATGGTGGGTCCGCCGGCGAGCGTGCGCGGCTGGAGCGTGAGCACATCCTCAGGCGCCAGTTGCAGGGTCGGCAGCGCCGGCGGCGTGTCGCTCGCCGTGGCGGGCGATCGGTCGCAGCCCGCAGCCAGCACGAGCAAGACGCTGGCTGCCGCCAGCCGGATGGCGAAGAAACGGGT
>CAYWDZ010000314.1:0-2375 GCA_964456255.1 uncultured Steroidobacteraceae bacterium
TGCCCGTCACCCACACGGGCTTGCCGATCTCGACCATCGAGATCGAGTGGTGGGCCAGCGCCGCAGCGGCCCAGCCCACCGTGGCCAGCACCAGCGACTGGATGGCGATGCGGCCGCATTTCATGGCAGTGAGTGCATGGGATGTCGGGGCTGGAAGGCTCCGGGCAACGATGCGCCGGTAACGGCCGAATAGCAACGCAGGCTATTCGTAACGCAGCGCCGTCACGGGGCGCGCGCGCGACACGATCACCGCGTGCCCGACCACGGTCACGAAGGCGATCACCAGTGCCAGCAGGCTCGCCAGCCCGAACGCGGCGACGCCAAGGTCCACGTGATACGCAAACCCCTGCAGCCAGCGCCGCATCAGCCACCAGGCCACGGGCCAGGCGATGAGGTTGGCGATCAGCACCGGTCGCGCGAATTGCCACCCGATCAGTCGCAGCACGTCACCGCGACTGGCACCGAGTGCCTTGCGGATGCCGATCTCGCGCGTGCGCCGTTCGGCGGTGAATACGGCAAGCCCGAGCAGACCGAGCGCGGCCACCGCGACTGCCACCAGTGCAAATGCGGAGAACAGCGTGGCCTGGCGCCGGATGCCCGAATAGAGCTCATCCAGCACCTGGCTGAGGAAGCGCCCCTTGAAGGGCACGGGGCCCATGATCTGCTTCCATGCCGCCTCGACGCCCCGCATGGCCTGCGGCATCCGCGCACCATCGAGCTTCAGATACAGCGAAAAGCTGTTGCCCGGATCGATGTAGTACGCCATCGGCTCGATGCGCTCGCGCACCGACCCGAGCGAGAAGTCCGGCACCACACCGACAATCTGCGAAGACTGCGCGTCCTGCAACTGCACGCCATTCGCCGTCAGCACCGGCCGCCGCCACAACCGGTGCTGCCCGGCCGCTGCACGCGGATCGGCGTAACCGAGCGCGCGGGCCGCTGCTTCATTGATGACGATGGACGGATTGGCGGCCGGCCCGGGCTGCGTCCCGCGGGCGGAGAGCACATTGTCTGCGCCGTGAGCGCCATCGAAGAGCCGGCCGGCAATCGGCGCGATGCCGAGCAACGGCAGGTACGATTCATCCGCGGGCACGCCGCGAACGCGCACTGTGCCCGCGTTCTCGACGGGGAACACCAGCGTGATGCCGGTCTGGTCCCACTCGGACACGCAGCTTGCGGCGCGCACGCCGGGCACGCTGGCCACTGCTTCACGGAGCGCGGGCGCCACACCGCAGGAGAACTGCGACCAGAACACCTGGTCACCCGGCACCTTCAGCCGTTCATGCAGCGCGAACAATGTCTGGCGATGAATGGTGACAGTGGCGATGAGCAACGTAACCAACGTGCCGAACTGCAGCGCCACCATGGCCTGGCGCAGGCGGGCGGGCCCGCCACCCGGCGCCACGGCACCGCGCAGTACCGCCACCGGCCGGAACATCGACAGCACCAGCGCGGGGTACACGCCGGCGGCAAGACCGATCGCCAGCCACATGCCGAGCACCGTCAATGCAAGCCGCGGATCGCGTGCGAAGTCGAAACCGATACCCCGCTGCAGGAAGGCGTTGAAGGCAGGCAGCAGCAACCAGGTTGCGAGCAGGGCCACTGCAAGTGCGAGTGCCGTGTAGAACAGGCACTCGCCCAGGAACTGCACGGTGACCTGCCGGCGCGTGGCGCCAAGGGCCCTGCGCACACCCACCTCCACGGCACGGCGCGCCGCGCGCGCCGTCATCATGCTCACGAAGTTGCCGGCCGCCACCAGCAGGATCACCACGGCGACCAGCACCATCGCATGCACGGTGGCCGCATCGCCCGGCGGCTTCATGTCCAGCGCCACGCTCGGGGGCTCGAAATGCAGATCGCGCAACCCGACGAGGCGGTACATCTCGGCGGCGCAGCTGGCACGCAGCGCCGCCTTGTTCGGGTAGTGCCGATCCATGAATGCGGGCATATCGCTCTCGATATGCTGCGCGTTCGCGCCTGCCCGCAGCTTCACGTACGTGTAGACATTGCCCAGCTGCGCGGCGCTGGCATTGGCCATCGCCTGGTCCAGTTGCGCCAGCGGTGAGTAACTCGCGAGACCGGAACCGACCATGTCCAGCATCAGGTGCGAATTCCACGGCATGTCGGCGATCACGGCCAAGACGGTCAGGGCCTGTTGCCGATTGAAGGTCACTTCGCGTCCGACCACGTCCTCCCGGCCGAACAGCTGGCGCGCCGTCCTGGCGGAAAGCACCACGCCGTCCGGCCGCGCGAGAGCCGCATCGGGATCGCCCGCCAGCACCTTGACCGGAAACATGCGGAAGAAATCCGGATCCGCCCACATCACGAAGTCCGGCAGTATTTCGACATCGCCGTTCTTCAGCGCGCCGAGACCG
>CAYWDZ010000315.1:0-2371 GCA_964456255.1 uncultured Steroidobacteraceae bacterium
GGCGGCGCCGAACGAAATGGTGGTCTGGGAAGCGCAGTTCGGCGACTTCGCCAACGGCGCCCAGGTGGTCATCGACCAGTTCATCAGCTCCGGCGAGGCCAAGTGGGGGCGCCTCTGCGGGCTGACCCTGTTCCTGCCCCATGGCCAGGAAGGGCAGGGGCCGGAGCACTCCTCCGCCCGCCTCGAGCGCTTCCTGCAGCTCTGCGCCGAGCTCAACATGCAGGTGTGCGTCCCGTCGACGCCGGCCCAGATGTTCCACATGCTCCGCCGCCAGATGCTGCGCTCGCTGCGCAAGCCGCTGATCGTGATGACGCCGAAGAGCCTGCTGCGCCATGAGCTGTCGGTGTCACCGCTGGCGGAGTTGACCGATGGCAGTTTCGCCACGGTGATCGACGAGATCGACGAGCTGGATCCGGCCGCGGTGCAGCGCGTGGTGTTCTGCAGCGGCAAGGTGTATTTCGACCTTCTGAAGGCGCGCCGCGCGGCCGGGCAGAAGGATGTGGCCATCGTGCGCATCGAACAGCTGTATCCGTTCCCCGTGCAGGCCTACGAGAGTGCGTTGCGGCGTTACGCGCAGGCCCGTGAAGTCGTCTGGTGCCAGGAGGAGCCGCAGAACCAGGGCGCCTGGTACCAGATCCGGCACCGGCTCGAGGGTTCGCTGCGCAAGGATCACCAGACGCTGCTGTACGCCGGTCGTCAGCATTCGGCCGCGCCGGCCACGGGCATCGCGAAGATTCACGAGACTGAGCAGCGCGAACTGGTCGATGCCGCCCTGCGTGCCACCGCGCGCGAGACGGTCGGCGCCACCGCCACCTCGCGGCTGGTCGGCGATACCGGCGTGATGCCGGTGCTGCGCAAGAGTTCATCGCTTTCCTGAAGGCCCCGATATTCAATGAGCACCGAGATCAAAGTTCCCAAACTGCCCGAGTCCGTAGCCGACGCCACGCTGGTGAGCTGGCACAAGAAGCCTGGCGAGGCGGTCGCGCGCGACGAGAACCTGGCCGACCTGGAAACCGACAAGGTGGTGCTGGAAGTGCCGGCGCCGGTTGCCGGTGTGCTGAAGGAAATCAAGGTGCAGGCCGGGGCAACGGTGCAGAGCGAGCAGCTGCTGGCGATTCTGGAGCCCGGTGCGGTGGCCACCGCAGCCGCGCCGAAAGCTGCTCCCGCCGCGGCTGCGGTTGCGCCGGAGTCTGGCAAGTCCGCTGGCGGCGGGGCCCAGGTCAAGGCAGGTCCGGCGGCGCGGCGAGCGGCTTCCGAGGCTGGTGTCGATGTCGCCGCGGTCAAGGGCAGTGGCGCCGGCGGCGCCGTGACCAAGGCGGATGTGGCTGCGTTTGGCGCGCCGTCCAGCGTGCCTGGCGAACGTGTGGAGCGGCGGGTCCCGATGACGCGCCTCAGGGCGCGCATCGCCGAGCGGCTCATCACGGCGCAGGCGACGCAGGCGTTGCTGACCACATTCAACGAAGTGGATCTGCTGGCCGTGCAGGAGCTGCGCGCGCGCTACAAGGACAGGTTCGAAAAGCAGTTCGGCGTGAAGCTGGGCTTCTCGTCGTTCTTCGTGAAGGCGGTGATCGAGGCGCTGAAGCGCTTCCCGGTGATCAATGCCGCCGTGGATGGCAACGACATCGTCTATCGCGAGTTCTACGACATCGGCATGGCCGTGTCGACCGACCGCGGCCTGGTGGTGCCGGTGCTGCGCAACGCGGACCAGCTCACTTTCGCGCAGATCGAGAAGGCGGTGGGCGAGTTCGCCGCCCGTGCGCGCAGCGGCACGCTGACCATGGAAGAGCTGACCGGCGGCAGCTTCAGCATCACCAATGGCGGCGTGTTCGGCTCGCTGATGTCCACGCCCATCGTCAATGCGCCGCAGAGTGCGATCCTCGGCATGCACAAGATCCAGGAGCGCCCCGTCGTGGTCGATGGCCAGATCGTGGTGCGGCCGATGATGTACCTGGCGCTGACCTACGACCATCGCATCATCGATGGCAAGGAGGCGGTGCAGTTCCTGGTGACCATCAAGGAAGCCCTGGAGGACCCGGGTCGCTTGCTGCTGGGGATCTGACCCGTGGTCGACCATTTCGATGTCATCGTCATCGGGGGTGGGCCCGGTGGCTACCCGGCCGCCATTCGTGCGGCACAGAACGGCCTCAAGACCGCCTGCATCGACGGCTGGAAGAACCGCGACGGCAGTTACGCATTCGGCGGCACCTGTCTGAACGCGGGTTGTATTCCGTCCAAGGCGCTGCTTGAGTCTTCGGAGCTGTTCCACCGCGCGCGGCATGAATTCAAGGTGCATGGCATCGGCGTGGGTACGCCGACCATGGATGTGGCAGCGCTGCAGAAGCGCAAGAACGGCATCGTCAAGGGCATGACT
>CAYWDZ010000316.1:0-2358 GCA_964456255.1 uncultured Steroidobacteraceae bacterium
TGTACCTGAACGTGTGGAGTCCGGCGAAGTCACCGCGTGACAAGGTGCCGGTGCTGGTGTGGATTTACGGCGGGGGCTTCAGCGGCGGCTCCACCTCGAGCCCCAACACCAGCGGCGAGGTACTGGCTCGCAAGGGCGTCGTGCTGGTCAGCATTGCCTATCGCGTCGGGCCGATGGGCTTCATGGCGCACCCGGATCTGTCGGCGGAATCGGCGCAGAAGGTGTCGGGCAACTACGGGCTGCTCGACCTGGTCGCGGCGCTGCAATGGATCCGCCGCAACATCGCAGCGTTCGGCGGCGACCCGCGCCAGGTCACCATCTTCGGTCAATCGGCCGGCGCCATTGCGGTGAGCCAGCTGGTCGCGTCCCCACTTGCGAAGGGGCTGTTCGACGGCGCCATCTCGGAAAGCGGCGGCGCGTTTTCCGCGCCGCGCCCCACCGGCCAGCCCGGCGAGAACATGTGCACATTGGCCGATGCCGAGCGCCAGGGCATCACGATTGCGCGCAGCGCCGGCGCGAAATCCCTGGCCGAACTGCGTGCGCTCCCGGCGCAGCGGGTGCAGAACGCCGCGCGCGGCAATGGCGTGTCGTGGCCAGTGGTGGACGGCTGGGTTCTGCCTGCGGATCAATACCCTATGTACGAAGCGGGCAACTTCAACGATGTGCCCGTGCTGGTCGGCTACAACTCGGACGAAGGCGCAAGCTTTCCGCGCGAGCAGAACTCGGCGGATTTCGCCACCAACACGCATCGCCGCTATGGCGTGTACGCGGACCGCCTGCTGGCCCACTACCCTCCCGGTGACGGCACACCGCCCAAGAGCGCGCGTGACCTGGTGCGCGACGCATCCTTCGGCTGGCACACCTGGACCTGGGCGCGGCTGCAGTCACAGCATGGCAAGTCGAAGGCCTGGATGTATTTCTTCAACCAGCATCCGGACTCCGCGGCCGGCGCGCCGCATGGTCGCGAGATCGCCTATGTGTTCGGGCACCTGGCGAGCCTGCGCAACGAAACGCCAACCGCAAGTGATCGCGCGATCTCCGAAGCGATGTCCACCTACTGGACCAACTTCGCCAAGTACGGCGACCCGAATGGCAAGGGTGTTCCCGCGTGGCCGGCCTTTACCTCCACCAGGCCACAGGTGATGCGCTTCGAGGGCACCCCGCAGGTCAGCGCGGTGCCGGACGAAGCGGGGATGAAGATCCTCGATGAGTACTTTGCGTACCGCCGCACACCAGCCGGCAGTCGCGAAGCCCAGGTGCAGGATGCAACGCCCGCGCCCACCAATGTACTCGGCGCCAATTCACCGCGCGTACTGCCCGATCACGGCATTGCATTCGAACTGGCGGCGCCCGCAGCGCGCGCCGTGGCGGTGAACATCGGCGGCCAGACCATCCCCATGCAGCGCGATGCGAGTGGCACGTGGCGCGTGGTCACGCCGCCGCAGGTGGTGGGTTTTCATTACTACCAGTTCGTGGTCGATGGCCTCTCCATCAACGACCCTGGCAGCCATGCGTTCTTCGGCACCGGCAAGGATGCCAGCGGCATCGAAGTGCCGGACTACGACGCCGATTTCTACCTGGCGCGCGACGTGCCGCATGGCGATGTGCGCATCCGCCCCTATCTGTCGACGGTCACCGGGCAGTGGCGCCGCGCATTCATCTACACGCCGCCCGGCTACGACACCGAGACGGGCAAGCGCTATCCGGTGCTGTATCTGCAGCACGGCATGGGCGAGGACGAGACCGGCTGGATCTTCCAGGGCAACGCCAACCTCATCCTCGACAACCTGATCGCCGACGGCAAGGCCGTGCCGATGATCATCGTCATGGACAACGGCTACGCCTCGCGCCCTCCCGGCGGTGGTCCCGTGGCACCACCCACCGTGGGCGCCAGCGTGGACTTCACCGTGTTCGAGGATGTGATGGTGCGCGATGTGATCCCGATGATCGACGGCAGCCTGCGCACGCTGGCCGACCGCGAGCATCGTGCCGTGGCGGGTCTTTCGATGGGCGCCAACGAAGCCCTGCAGCTCGGCACGAAACACCTGGACCTGTTCAGCTACCTGGGCGCGTTCAGCGGCACGATGAACGGGCTCAGCACGGACCCGGTTGATGCCCAGAAGGATTTCGGCGGTGTGTTCAGGGACGCCGCCGCATTCAACAGCAGGGTAAGGCTGCTCTGGCTGGGCATGGGCACCGCGGAGCCCATGCCGTTTCCGGGTTCCATCGGGGCATTCCGCGCCATGCTGGAAAAGGCCGGCGTGAAGTACACCTTCTACTCATCGCCCGGCACGGCGCATGAATGGCTCACCTGGCGGCGCGACCTGCATCAGTTCGCGCCCTTGCTGTTCCGGTAGG
>CAYWDZ010000317.1:0-2340 GCA_964456255.1 uncultured Steroidobacteraceae bacterium
ATGGAACTGGCGCTGCGACGCACCTGGGAGGCGACCCCCGATCCGAAGCTGGTGGTGGCGGTGGGCGACTGTGGCTGCACCGGCGGCATCTTTGGCGAGAACTACGCCAGCGCCGGCCGCGTCAGCAACGTGATTCCTGTCGATGTCGCGGTGCCGGGTTGTCCGCCGGGTCCGGCGCGCATCCTCGCGGGCATCCTCACGGCCATCTCACCGCAGCGGAGTTGACCGGGCGGCCTCACCCCGGCGGCAATGGAATGAACTCCGTCTCGTCGGGGACGACCGCGAAGCGGCCAGCCTGCCAGTCAGCCTTGGCCTGCTCGATGCGCTCATTGCTGCTCGCAACGAAATTCCACCAGATATGTCGTGGCCCGTCGGCCGGTTCCCCGCCCAGCAACATGACGCGGGCGGGGGTCACGGCCTCCAGCAGGGTGGCCTGCCCGGCGGCAAGTACCAGCAGCTGCGGCGCATCGAATCGTTCGCCGGCGACCTCGATCTGGCCATCGCACAGATAGATCGCACGTTCCGCATACCTTGCGTCGAAGAGCAGCCGCCCCTGTGCCTGCAATCGCGCTTCGGCGTAGACGGTTTCCATCGGCAGGTTCACCGGCGAAACGCGACCGGCCATTTCACCGACGATCAGCCGCAAGGCGACGCCCTCGCCTTCCAGCAATGGCAGCTCACCGGCACCGAAGTGCTCGAATGCCGGCGGCACGTCTTCATGTGAGCGGGGCAATGCCACCCAGGCCTGGATGCCGTACAGCTCGTGCCCGGCAGCGCGCGGACCCGGTGGCGTGCGTTCGGAATGCACGATGCCGCGCCCCGCCGTCATCAGGTTCATCTCGCCCGGGCGGATGGGAATCACCGTGCCCAGCGAATCGCGGTGCAGGATCTCGCCACCGAAGAGGTAGGTAACCGTGGCAAGGCCAATGTGGGGATGGGGCCGCACATCGATGCCGGTGCCCGGCGCAAAGCGCGCCAGCCCCATCTGGTCCCAGAAGATGAACGGGCCAATCATCTGGCGCTGCACGGCGGGCAACACGCGCCGCACTTCGAATCCGCCCAGATCGCGGGCGCGGGGCACGATGCGCGCGTCGATGGCATTGGCGCCGGTCCGGCTCATGTCAGGAGATATTACGGAAACCCTGGCGCGCCACCAGCGGATCCACGCGCGCCAGCAGCCAGTACGACAGCAGCGAGACGAGGCGCCGCAGTAAGCCACGCCGCGCCATCCAGCGGTCACCATCCAGCGGCTCGGCTGCCGCCAGCGACTGCGCAAACCAGTGGCGCGCATCGTCTACCAGTTCGGGCCAGTCCAGACGCAGCAGCAACTCGTAATTGATGTGCAGGCTGCGCCGGTCGATGTTGGCGGAACCGACATAGGCGAACCCATCGATCAGCACCAGCTTGGCGTGCAGCACCTGCGGCTGGTATTCGAAGATGCGGACACCGCGCGCCATCATGCGGCCATACAGGCGCTCGGCGGCAAGCCGTGCCAGGGGCACGTCGCTGTGCCCGGCCAGCAGCAGATTGACCTGTCCTTCGCGCGCCGCACGGTAGAGCAGGCTGCGAAAGCCGCGGGCGGGCAGGAAATACGCTGATGCAATGGCAACATCGCGCGCCTGTGCCAGGTCCGCACCCAGTCTGTGACGCAACAGACGGCCGAGCGTCCCGGGCCCGGCCAGCAACAGGTGCACCGGCGCGTGGGTGCGCGCCGCCACGGCGATCTCGCGTCGCGCCACCTTGCGGAACCGGTGCAGCGCCCCGGGCGTGAACGGCGCCAGATCCCACATGGCATCGAAACTGGCCTCGAGCAGCGCCACGATGGGGCCGCCGAGATATACGCCGGTATCGCACCAGCCATGCGTGACTCCGTCGCCAGCATATTCGGGCGCTATGTTGAACCCGCCCACGATCGCATGTTCCCCGTCGCAGGCGAGGAGCTTGCGATGATTCCGGAAGGAGCGGCGCAGCCAGCGCTGCGGATTGAACCGGGCGATCGCAACTCCCGACTCCCGCAGCGGCGCGAGAAAGTCCGGATCGAGCTCTTCGGATCCAAATGCGTCGAGCAGCACCTGCACCGCCACGCCGCGGTCGCGGGCTCCCAGCAGCGCCGCGCGCAGCCGGGTGGCCGGTCCGTCAGCGCGCAACAGGTAGGTTTCCAGGCGCACCGATCGTGAAGCGGTCGCGATGCGCCGCTCCATTTCCGCGTAGGCCTCGTCGACGGTGGCGAGCCAGCGCGCCACATGTTCACCCTGACGACGCTCAGGGTAGGCTGGGGGTGTCGACACTCACTCTTCGGCGGTCGAGCGGAACTCCACGCCCAGCGATCGCAACTTGCGG
>CAYWDZ010000318.1:0-2327 GCA_964456255.1 uncultured Steroidobacteraceae bacterium
CCGTGCAACGGCGCAGTTGACTTCATGAGCCGACCATCCCTGCCGCGCCCCACCTGAGCGACCCAGGCGCGGCAAACCCGTTCGGCACACTCTATTTCGCGCGCAGCAGCGGCGCCAGCGCCGGCTTGGTATCGATCAGGATCTCGGTGATGGCCTGGCGCTCGCCGGCCGACAGCGAAGCCGAAATCCCGGTCTTGTCCTTGCCCTGCAGGATCTCGGCGATGCGCCCGTAGATGTAGTCGAGCGCAAACTTCGGCAGCGCATCGAAATGATCCGAGTAGATCTCGAAGCTCAGCGGGTACTTGAACAGGCGCGTCTTCAGATCCAGCTCGCGCAGGCCACGGCCGCGTGAATCGCGCGGCCCCAGTTTCGAGAACCGTTCGGCGAAGCCGCTGCTGCTGCTCATCGTATCTTCGAATGGCGCGGCATCCTGCATGAACAGCGCCTTCACCAGCGGCTCCATCATGTTCACCAGCTGCGCGTGATCGTTGGGCGTCAGGTCTTCCCAGCTGCGGATCTGGCCGGGCGCGGTCGGGGCATTGCCGGCACCGGCGGAACCGCTCTGACGTGACATCACGGTGCGCACCTTGTAATCGACCCGCGTCACCAAGTTGTGCAGCGAGGTCTGGTGTTCAAGCACGGTGAGGGCCACCACATCGCTCTTGTCGCTCAGGTACTTCGAAGTATCGAAGTAACCCTCGAGATTCTCCCGGTTGTGGCTCGTGGCCTTCAGTTCGCGCAGCTTCTGCCCGCCGCGATCCTCGATCAGCGCCAGATTGCCCAGATGCGTGCGCTTGCCGGTGCTGCCGGTGACATACCAGCCACCCCAGCGCAGACCAAATGGTGTGCGGTCATCCACTTCGCCGCCTGCGGTGATGTTGCGATCGTCGGAGGGATCATCCACCGGCGAAGACAGCACCATCACCCGCGGCACGCCGCCGCCACCCATGGCATAGGTGTCGTGGCAGGTCAGGCAGCGCCCACCCTCGCGATTGAACTCGGGCGGATAGTCGGTGACGTTCTCCAGGCCATAAAACACGGCACCCTTCCGGCTGTCGATGGTGGTCAGTTCGATCAGGCGGCTGTTCTGCACGTACCCGACGTAGGTGTCGTCATTGAAGTAGACCGCCCGCGGCGTCGGTGGCGCGATGTGCTCGATCTGCAGGCTGGTGCGTGAAAACACCATGACCTGGGAATCCACATCGATCTCCAGCGCCTTGAGCAGCGCTGGCAGGTAGCCAAACTTCGCATCCCATTCCAGCTTGAGCTTGCCGCTGTTGAGTTCCTGCTGCAGGCGCCAGACGCGGTTGGCCCGGGCCGGACCCGAGTATTCGATGACCGGGTACTCGTTGTCGTAACGCGTTGATGTCAGTAGCTTTTCCTGATCCGCCGCCGCCGTACCCACTCCCAGGGCAGAGACCAGAACCACAGCAGGCAGGGCTTTTAATAGGTATTTCATATGCCTATTAAATACGATCGGCGACCTGCCGGGAAGTTCCGCCGGGCCCCGCGCGGGATCTTCAGGCACTGGCCCGGCCGGCCGGCGCATCGCCCCGGCCCGCATGGAGCTTCACGGCGCGGGCCAGATACTCGGCAAATCCTGGCTCGATGGCCTCGTAGCGGGCCACGAAGTCCGGATGCGCCAGGTACAGGTCGGCCAGCCCCGCGTAACGTTCCCCCGAACAGGGCGCGCCCCACATCGTTGCCACCCACGCCCGATGGCGCCGGATCAACCCATCCACCGCAGCCGAGGCCGGGTCGATGCCGCGGCGCAGGGCCTCGGCCAATGCCTGCTCCACCTCGCCATATTCCCGGCCCAGCTGTTCGCGCTCGGCTGCGTTCATGCGTGCAAAGCTGGCGCGGGAGCGTTCGATTCCCTCGCGCATGGGTTCGCCGTAGCGCTCGATCAGCCAGGCTTCGTACCCGGCCTGCTTTTCGGCGCTGAAACCCTGGTACAGATCGGCGTTGGCCATGTGTGCATCTCCCTTCAGTCCGGCGATGGTCTGGTCGATGGTCGAAATGAGCAGTCCGTAGCGCTCGCGCTCGAGTTCCAGCTTCCTGCGATGCTCCCGCAGCACCGCGATCTGGTCCTCGCCCTCCAGTTCCAGCAGCTCGGCAATGCAGTTCAGCGGGACGCCCAGCTCGCGATGAAACAGGATGCGCTGCAGGCGCAGCAACTCATCGCGCCCGTAGTAACGATAGCCGTTGGCGCCCACCGACGCGGGTCGCAGCAGGCCGATCTCGTCGTAGTGGTGCAGCGTGCGGACGGTGACGCCCGAAATCGCCGCGAGTTGCCTGACCGTGAGTTCCTGCATGAGGCGGACTGT
>CAYWDZ010000319.1:0-2302 GCA_964456255.1 uncultured Steroidobacteraceae bacterium
AGCCGCAGCAGCACATAGCCGGCATTGGCGGCGCCGGCCTCGGCCGCGCGTTGCAGGATCTCCTCCAGCTCACTGTCATTGACCGCGGGAATCATCGGCGCGGCCAGCACTCCCACCGGCACGCCGGCGGCGTGCAGGTCGCGCATGGCCGAGAGCCGTGCCAGCGACGCCGCCGACCGCGGCTCGAGCCTGCGCTTCAGGTCATGATCGAAGGTGGTGATGCTGTACACCACGGTGGCCAGGTTGCGCGCCGCCATGGGCGCGAGCAGGTCCAGGTCACGCAGCAGCAGCGTGCTGCGCGTGGTGATCATCACCGGATGATTCGTCTCTGCGAGCACCTCGAGAATCGAACGCGTGACGGCGAGCTGTTTCTCCACCGGCTGGTAGGGGTCGGTGTTGGAGCCGAGCATGATGGGCTTGCACACGTAGCCGGGCTTCGATAGTTCATGGCGCAGCAGCGCGGCGGCGTCGGGCTTGTAGGTGAGTTTGGTTTCGAAGTCCAGGCCTGGCGACAGGCCCAGGAACGCGTGCGTCGGTCTCGCATAGCAAAAAATGCATCCATGACTGCATCCCCTATACGGGTTGATGGATTGATCGAAGGGAATGTCCGGCGAGTCGTTGCGCGCAATGATGCTGCGCGTGGTATCGACGATGAGCTCGGTGGCGATGCTCGATGGCAACTCATCCTGGAACCAGCCGTCATCGATGGCTTCGGTGCGCGCGCGATCGAAGCGGTTCGCCGGATTGGCCAGCGCCCCGCGCCCCTTGAACCCCCCGGGCGGAATCCGCGACATGGCGGTACTGTACATGCGTACAGTACCGCCCGGCAACGGGGTTTCTAGCGCAGTTCCTGGTGCACCCAGGCCGCCACGGCCGCCACGCTCGCCTCATCCAGCAGGTCCGGGTACATCGCCGGCATCGGCAGCTTGGGCTTCTTGATGTAGTCGATGGTGGATCTCAGGTCGCGCCGGGCCGCGAGGTTACTGAGCTTGTGGTCGGCGATCTGGTTGCCGTCCGCGCCGTGGCAGGACTGGCAGACCTGTGAATACAGACGCCGACCCAGCGCCACGGAACTCCCCGCGGCATCCGCAGCGGTGACGTCCAGCGCCGTCGCAGGCTTGTCCGGATCAAGCCGCATGATGACCACGCTGGGGAAACCCAGATCACCGAAGGCATTGCGCGAGATGTTGCCGGCATTGAAGGCCACGTACTGGCGCCCGCCCACCTCATAAGTCGACAGCCCGCCGGCCATGGCGCCGTTGACCTGGACCTTGCGCAGCAACTTGCCGCTCTTGCTGTCGAACACCAGCAGGTTGCCGCCCAGGTCGCCGGCGAAGGTAATGCCGGCGGCCGTCGGCGTGATGCCAGCGACCACGGGCTTCTCGGCGTGATACTTCCAGCGCACCGCGCCCGTCACGGGATCCAGCGCCGTGATCCATCCGGTGGGCACGCCATCCGGCTCCACCGTGCCGCCGAACTCCACGGCTCCCGGCGAATACTTCGCGGGTGGAGCCAGCGTCACCTTGAAGCAGATGTCCACGCTGCCGACGATGATCTGATCGGTGAGGCGGTCCAGCGCAGGGCCGTTCCACTCCACCCCACCGGCAAAGCCGGGGCACATGCGCGCACCACCCGGCGGTGGATTCTCCGGGATGGTCTGCACCGTGGTCACAGGCGTGCGGAACACGCGCTGATGGGTATCGCGATCCACCACCGTGACATGGCCATCCTTGCCGCCGATGGCCACGTAATCATGCGTGCCCTCGCGATACAGCATGGGCGCGGCGACCAGGTCCAGGTCCATCCAGTCGCCGGGCGAGATCTGGTGCCACCACTTGAGCGCACCGGTGCGCGCATCGAGCACGACAACGGAATTCGTGAACAGGTTGTCGCCGGGCCGATAAGCCTTGTCGATGTCGGGCCACGGGTTGCCCACCGGCACGAACAGCTCGCCACGACTCACGTCGAGCGACATCACGCCCCACACGCCGCCGCCACCGGTCTTCGCGGTTTCCGGCTTCTTCCAGGTTTCGGCTCCGGTTTCGCTGCCCATCGGGATCGTGTTGAAACGCCACAGCTCGCGCCCGGTCGCGGCATCGATGGCCACCACACGACCGCGCGCACCCAGGTCGCTGCCGCTGATGCCCATGTAGACCACGCCGGCCCAGGCCAGCGGCACCGCTGCACTGCCCTCGCCCAGCGGCGGCGAGGCGATCTGCGTCTTCCACAGCAAGTTGCCGGTTGTGGCATCGAGCGCGATCAGTCGTCCGTCGCAGGTCCCGCGAAAGATGCGCCCATCCAT
>CAYWDZ010000320.1:0-2278 GCA_964456255.1 uncultured Steroidobacteraceae bacterium
AATCTATTGTGGTTGGCCGCGCACAGGCCATGCACAGGCTTGTCCACAGCCGGGGGTCCGGATCCGGGCCAGCTCGCTGATAGGCTTGGGGTCTCCAGGGAGGGCCAGATCGTGAACGGAAGATTTCTTGCAATGGTTCTGCTGCTGACGGCCGCCGGCTCTGCCATGACGGCGGATCCCGCCGACACGAATCCTTCCGATGATGCCGCCGCGTTCGGCATGCAGCCCTACCTCTATTCGGCCGCGCTGTCTGCAGATGGCAAGCGCATGGTTGGAGTCGGGCCCGGCACGGGAACCACCACCGTTGCATTCGTGCTGGATCTGGACGGCCCTACCAGGGGAAGGATCAAGGCCATGGGCCAGGCGGACGGCCAGCCGATGCGCTTCATCGAATGCGGTTGGTCCGCACTGGATCGCGTGGTGTGTTCCACCTACGGGGTAGCGCACGTGGAAGGAATCATTGCACCAGTGTCGCGCACACTCGCGGCGAACACCGACGGCTCCAAGGTCGTGCAGCTGGGCCAGCGTGACACTGCCACCCAGTACCAGGTGCGTCAGTACGATGGCGAGGTCATCGACTGGCGCAATGGCGTGGATGGCAAGGTGCTGATGGCGCACACCAACATTCCGGAATACAGCACCGGCAGCCTGGTCGCGCGCAAGGACGAGGGGCTGAGCGTCAACCTGGTGGATACGCGCACCGGCAAGTCCACGCTCGTCGAAACGGCCAAGCGCGATGCCGTGGACTTTGTCTCCGACGGGCGCGGTTCCGTGCGCCTGATGACCACGGTCGAGAAGCTCGATGACGGAACACTCAAAGGCCCGGTCTCGCACTTCTATCGGGGCACCAATGACCGCACCTGGAAGCGACTGGGCCGCGATGACACCGACAACCAGGGCATGAAGCCGCTGGCAGTCGATCCCATCAAGAACATCGTCTACGTATTGCAATCACTTAATGGTCGGCAGGCGCTTTACAGCGTCACGCTCGACGATGCGGCCACGAGCAGGCTTGTGTTCGCGTCGCCCGAGGTGGACGTCGACGAGGTAGTGCGCATCGGGCGCAACGGGCGGGTGATTGGCGTGACCTGGACCACCGACCGCCGCCAGGTCGAATACTTCGATCCCGACTATCGCGCGATCGCGGCCGAACTGGGCAAGGCGCTGCCCAAACTGCCGCTGGTCCGCTTCGTCAGTGCCAGCGCCGACGAACAGACCCTGCTGGTTTGGGCAGGCAGCGACGTGGATCCGGGTCACCTGTATGCCTACAACCGCAGCCGCGAGCAGCTGTCCGAGGTGGCGCCCTCGCGGCCGACGCTGGCGGGCAAGACTCTCTCGCCGGTCCGCGCCATCACCTACCCGGCCAGTGACGGCACACCGATTCCCGCCTATCTCACGCTCCCGCCAGGCACGACCGAAGCCAAGGGCCTGCCGGCCATCGTGATGCCGCACGGCGGCCCGGAAGCGCGTGACGAGTGGGGCTTCGACTGGCTGGCCCAGTTCTTCGCGCAACGCGGCTTTGCGGTGCTCCAGCCGAACTTCCGTGGTTCATCGGGCTACGGCGACCAGTGGTACGTCGACAACGGCTTCAAGGGCTGGAAGACAGCGGTCGGCGATGTGTGCGATGGCGGCCGCTGGCTGGTGGCCCAGGGCATGGTCGACCCGTCGCGGCTCGCCATCTTCGGCTGGTCGTATGGTGGCTATGCGGCGTTGCAGGCCAATGTGCTCGCGCCGGACCTGTTCAAGGCGGTGGTGGCGGTGGCGCCTGTGACCGATCTGGAGTTGATGAAGACCGAGGCGCAGCGCTTCACCAACAGTCGCCTGGTCGATAAGTTCGTCGGCGACGGGCCGCATGTCATCGAGGGGTCGCCCGCGCGCAATGTGGCCGCCTTCAAGGCTCCGGTTCTGATGTTCCATGGCGATATGGACGTGAACGTGGACATCGAGCAGTCGCGCCGCATGGACGAGCGGCTGCGCGCCGGTGGCAAGTCCAGTGAGCTGGTGGTCTACCCGAAGCTGACGCATGGCCTGCTGGACAGCGGCGTGCGCGCCGACATGCTGCGCCGGGCCGACGCCTTTCTGCGCCGCAATCTGGGAATTTCCGGGTAGCGGCAATCGCCGGTCGGGCGCTGACTGACCAGCACCCACTTTCTTCACTACAAGACGATGGCGAGTCTGCTAAAAGAGCGGGCCCAGATCCCGTTCAGGTAGTGCCACGCAATGACCCGTTTCTTCGCCATCCGGCTGGCGGCAGCCAGCGTCTTGCTCGTGCTGGCTG
>CAYWDZ010000321.1:0-2274 GCA_964456255.1 uncultured Steroidobacteraceae bacterium
GGCGGCGCCCCGCGGAGGAAGGGATCCGCTTCCTCACCCTGCACGGCAATGACATCGACCCAGCGCAGTTGCGCTTTGCCTTCGACATGCACGAGCGCAACTTCCACCGGCATGGCCACGAGCCCTACCTGAACCTGGCCTTCTTCGAGGAGATCGCCCGCACACTGGGTGATGCGCTGGTGGTGAAACTGGCCTGCCATGGTGCTGTGCCGGTGGCGGCGGCGGTGTTCCTGGCCTCACCCACCGTCCTGTATGGCCGCTACTGGGGTGCGATGGGCGACTTCCACAGCCTGCATTTCGAGACCTGCTATCACCAGGGCATCGAGTACTGCATCGAGCATGGCCTGGCGCGCTTTGAGCCAGGCACACAGGGCGAGCACAAGATCGTGCGCGGCTTCGAACCGTCGCCGACCCATTCGGTGCATTACATTGCCGAGCCGCGCCTGCGTCACGCCATCGCGGATTTCCTGCAGCGCGAGCGTGTCGCGGTCGACAACTACTACGAGTCCGCCGCGGCCCATGTGCCGTTTCATCGCGGATGAAGCACATCCCCTGGGTGGCGCCCGGCGACGGGGCAGATGATTTTCCGCCAGTCGAGCAAGCGCTGGAGGATCCGCCAGGATTGCTCGCAGCTGGCGGAAATCTTTCCCCAACGCGGCTGCGTGAAGCCTATCGGCGCGGCATCTTCCCGTGGTACGGCGCGGGAGAGCCTGTGCTGTGGTGGTCACCAGATCCGCGGGAGGTGCTGTTCCCCGGCGAGATGCATATCTCGCGCAGCCTGCAGCGTCGCCTGCGACGTGGTGAATACCGGGTGACCGAGGACCAGCAGTTCGCCGCTGTCATGTCTGGCTGCGCCACCGCCCGCAGTGCCGCCGGCACGTGGATCACGCCGGAGATGCAGGCGGCCTACCAGCGACTGCATCGTCTTGGCATCGCGCACAGCATCGAGATCTGGAGCGGTGACGAGCTGGCCGGGGGCCTCTACGGGGTAAGGAGCGGACGCGTATTCAGTGGGGAGTCGATGTTCAGCCTCCGGCCCGATGCTTCCAAGGTCGCGCTGGCCTGGCTGGCCGCGCATGCCGCGGATCGCGGCATTGCACTGATCGATTGCCAGATGCCCTCGGCTCACCTGCGCAGCCTGGGCAGCCGGCCCCTGCCCCGGCGCAAATTCCTGGAAATTCTGGGAGAAACCTGAGCCCGTCGTTGCTTTGCCGCACTTCTTTATGCAGAATTCGCGGCCTTCCGGGCCCTCCCGGGCAAACCGACGGTTATATGGCCAAGGACGATGCGATACAGATGGAAGGCGAAGTGCTCGAGACACTTCCCAACACGATGTTTCGCGTGCAGTTGAAGAACGGCCATGTAGTCACTGCCCACATCTCGGGCAAGATGCGCAAGAACTACATCCGCATCCTCACCGGCGATGCCGTGACGGTCGAGATGACGCCCTACGATCTGAGCAAGGGACGCATCGTCTACAGAGGTCGCTAGCCGACCCTACGCTCCGGCTGGCTGCGGCAATACCGGCTGCGATGTCGGCGATACCGTCAGCGCCAGCGACTTGCCATCTTCGGCCACCGAAACCAACACCTGCCCGCCGCCCGCGAGCCTGCCGAACAGCAGCTCCTCGGCCAGAGGTCGCTTGATCTGGTCCTGGATCAACCTGGCCATCGGACGTGCGCCCATCTTCGGGTCGTAACCATTGTCGGCCAGCCAGCTGCGCGCCTCATCGTTGACAGACAGCTGCACGCCTTTCTGCTCCAGCTGCATCTCCACTTCCACCAGCAGCTTTTCCACCACGCGTTCGATGGTGGCCTTGGACAACGCTGCGAACTGGATGATGGCATCGAGGCGATTGCGGAATTCCGGGGTGAACAGCCGGCGAATGGCCTCCATCCCGTCCGGGGCATTGTCCGACTGCGTGAAGCCGATCGACGGACGCGACATCTCCTGCGCGCCGGCATTGGTGGTCAGCACGATGATGACGTGGCGGAAGTCGGTCTTGCGCCCGTTGTTGTCGGTCAACACGCCGTGATCCATGACCTGCAACAGGATGTTGAACACGTCCGGATGGGCCTTTTCGATCTCGTCGAGCAACAGCACGCAGTGCGGCTGCTTGGATATGGCCTCGGTGAGAAGCCCACCCTGATCAAAGCCCACATAGCCCGGCGGCGCGCCGATCAGACGCGACACGGTATGGCGCTCCATGTATTCGGACATGTCGAAGCGCAGGAACTCGACGCCCAGCACCTGCGCCAGCTGGCGCGTGACCTC
>CAYWDZ010000322.1:0-2254 GCA_964456255.1 uncultured Steroidobacteraceae bacterium
GCCCGGAGGGCTACCGCAAGGCGCTGCGCCTGATGCAGACCGCCGAGCGCTTCGGCCTGCCGGTGCTGACGCTCATCGACACCAGGGGCGCCTATCCCGGCGTTTCGAGCGAGGAGCGCGGCCAGAGCGAGGCCATCGCGCGCAACCTGTTCGTGATGTCGACACTCGAGGTCCCGATCGTCAGCGTGGTGATCGGCGAAGGCGGCTCGGGTGGTGCGCTGGCCATCGGCGTGTGCGACCGGCTGCTGATGCTCCAGTTCGCGGTCTATTCGGTGATCTCCCCGGAAGGTTGCGCCTCCATCCTGTGGAAGAGCGACGAGAAGAAGGAAGCCGCTGCCGACGCCATGGGGATCACGGCCGAGCGACTGCAGTCGCTGAATCTGGTCGATGCGGTGCTGCCGGAGCCGCTGGGCGGAGCGCATCGGGATCCCGAGGCCATGGCCGCCACGCTGAAGGGCGCGGTGCTGCATCATCTGGACGCACTATCGCAGCTGTCGGTCCCCACGCTGCTGGCACGGCGCTCCGAACGCCTGGCTTCCTTTGGCGTGTTCACGGAGACCAAGGCCTGAGGCGGAGCGCAGGTTCCGCATCCGCAGCGGTCACACCGGCCGCACTCCTGGCGCGGCTGCGTGCGCTCTGTGGCGCTGATTCCCCCTTGCACTGTGCGGTCGCCTGGTCCGGCGGAGTGGATTCCACGGTTCTGCTGGATCTGCTGCGGCGTGCGCAGCGGCTGCCGCGAGCCCGCCTGACGCTGCGCGCGATCCATGTGGATCATGGGCTGCAGCCGGCAGCGGCTGACTTTCGCCGCTTCTGCGTGCGCGCGGCGCGCCGCTGGGGTCTGCCATTGACCGTCATCAGGGCCGACGTGCGGCCGGCCAGGGGTGAATCGGTGGAGCAGGTGGCCCGCGAGGTGCGTCGGCGTGCGCTGAGTAGGGCCCTGGCACCGGGTGAATGGCTGCTGACGGCGCAGCACGCCGATGATCAGCTGGAGACGGTGCTGCTGGCGCTGCTGCGAGGCGCGGGCCCGGCGGGCCTGGCCGGCATGCCCGCCAGGATGTCGCTGGGTGATGCGCAATTGCTGCGCCCGTTGCTGGATGTGCAGCGCGACCAGATCCTGGCCTATGCCGCAGCCCGGAAGCTGGACTGGATCGATGACCCCACCAACGATGAGCCGCGCTTCGACCGCAACTATCTGCGTGCCCACGTGCTGCCGGCGCTGCGCAGCCGCTGGCCGGCGCTCGCGCGTACCGTGGGGCGCAGCGCGCGTCACTGCGCACTGGCCGCCGAGGTGCAGGCCGAGGCTGCCGCGCGCGATCTGGAGCAGGCCGCCGATGGTGATGATCTGGCGATCGTCGTGCTCCGGCGCTGGAGTGTGTCGCGCCGCGCGGCTGTACTGCGCGCCTGGATCCAGCGGGCAGGTGCACGCGCACCGAATGAACGCCACCTGGTGCAGATCGAGGCCATGCTGGCCGCGCGCGTGGATGCGCACCCGGAATTGCGCCTGCCGGATCTGACGGTCAGGCGGCGGGGCGGGCACTTGCAACTGGTGGTTCACGGCGCGCCGCGGCGCTGATCGTCGCGCCGATTCTGTGGCGGGTCGGGCGCCGTTTTGTTAGCCTGTCGGCCCGTCGTAGTCGTATCCGGAAATTCCCGGGCCGGCAGTCTCTCAACCAACGGCGGTGCTTCCCATGACCCGTTTTGTATTCGTCACCGGTGGCGTGGTTTCCTCATTGGGGAAGGGCATCGCGGCCGCTTCGCTGGGGGCGATCCTGGAATCGCGCGGTCTGAAGATCGCGATGGTCAAGCTCGACCCTTACATCAACGTGGATCCGGGCACGATGAGCCCGTTCCAGCATGGCGAGGTGTTCGTCACTGCCGATGGCACCGAGACTGACCTCGACCTCGGCCACTACGAACGATTCGTGCGCACCACCACCGGCCGGCACAGCAACTTCACCACCGGGCGCATCTACCAGCGCGTGATCGAGCGCGAGCGGCGTGGCGATTACCTGGGCGGCACGGTGCAGGTCATCCCGCACATCACCGACGAGATCAAGCGCAGCATCAAGCTCGGCGCGGGCGATGCCGACGTGTGCATGGTGGAAATCGGCGGCACGGTCGGTGACATCGAATCCCTGCCATTCCTCGAGGCCATCCGCCAGATGGGGGTGGAACTGGGGCGCGACCACTGCGTGTACATGCACCTGACGCTGGTGCCGGTGGTCGGCGGCTCGGAGATCAAGACCAAGCCCAC
>CAYWDZ010000323.1:0-2221 GCA_964456255.1 uncultured Steroidobacteraceae bacterium
CTGGTCGCGCATGCGCTGATCCGCATCCCGGCCAACCCCGAGTACGAATCGCTGAACGTGGCCATGGCCGCGCAGCTGATTGCCTACGAGATCCGCATGGCTGCGCGCCTTGCGTCGCCGCCGGCAATCCGCGAAACGCCGCTCGCCACGCCGGAAGAGATGGAGCGCTTCTTCGCGCATCTCGAAGCGGTGATGAACGAAGCGGACTTCCGCGATCGCACGGCCAGCGGCACACACCTGATGGGGCGCATCCGCCGCCTGTTCGGGCGCGCCGAGCTCGACGCCAACGAGGTGAACATCCTGCGTGGCATCCTCACTGCCGTGCAGAACAAGCGTCGCAGGGCCGGCGATGGCCACTGAGCCCATCTATCTGGACTGGGCCGCCACCGCGCCGGTGGAGCCGCGCGTTGCGGCGCTCATGGCCGAAGTGCTGGCGATGCGCCTCGGCAATCCTTCCGCGAATCACGCCAGCGGCCGGGCCGCGCGTGCACTGATCGAAACGGCGCGCGCGCAAGTGGCCGCACTGGTGGGCGCTGAACCCGCCGACATCGTGTTCACCTCCGGTGCCACCGAGTCGAACAACCTGGCCATCACCGGCACGGCCCGTGCGGCACTGGCGCGTGGTGGTTCAGTGCATGTGGTGACCCTTGCCACGGAACACAAGTCGGTACTGGAGACCGTGCGCGCATTGCAGGCGCTGGGTATTGCGGTAACGGTGTTGCGCCCCGATGCCGAAGGCCTGCTCGCGCCCGAGGTGCTGGCCGCGGCGCTCAGGCCCGAGACCTGCCTCGTGTCGCTGCTGCATGTGAACAACGAAACGGGTGTCACGCAGGACATTGCTCAGCTAGCCGCGGTGTGCGCCGCGCGCAATGTGCCGCTGCATGTCGATGCCGCGCAGAGCGCGGGCAAGTTGCCGCTGCCTCTCGATGGCATCGCCCTGCTTTCTTTCACGGCGCACAAGCTGGGTGGACCGCAGGGCATCGGCGCGCTATGGGTGGCACCGGCACACCGCGGCCGGATGCTGCGGCAGATGCAGGGCGGCGGGCAGGAGCGCGGGCTGCGCGCCGGCACACTGGCCACACACCAGATCGTGGGCTTCGGTCTGGCCTGCGAAATCGCCGCCACCCGACGCGACCAGGAAGCCGCGCGGCTCACCGCATTACGCGAACGCCTGTGGTCGGGGCTTGCCGATCTGCCCGGTGTGCTGCGCAATGGCCGGCCCGGCGCGCCGCACATCCTCAATGTCAGTTTCACGGGCGTGGAAGGCGAGAGCCTGTTCACCGCTCTGCCGATGCTGATGTTGTCCACGGGCTCGGCGTGCAATTCGCAGAGTGGCGAGCCCTCCTTCGTGCTCAGGGCATTGGGCCGCGACAGCGAACAGGCGCAGAGCTCGCTGCGCTTCAGCTTCGGGTACGCCACCACCGAGGCCGATATCGACCAGGCCATTGCTGCCGTGCGCGGCGTGCATACCGCCCTGTGGAACGCGTCCCCTGCGCGGCCGGCAGCGGCCGGCACTGGCGAGCAGTGGGTGGGCGAAGCCGGCGCCGAACGGCTGGGCACCTGGGTTCGCATAGCGCTCGACGCTCCCGGCGGCACCGTGCGCGATGCCCGCATCCAGGTGTACGGGTGCCCGCATGTTGCTGCCGTCTGCAGCCTCCTGCAGCAGCGGCTGCCGGGTCGCCCCGTGGAGGCACTGGCGGCCGGTACGCCTGAGGAATGGCGCACAACAGTTGGTGCCCCGGTTGAAAAACTCGGACGATTCCTCATCATCGAGGATGCCCTTGCCGCCCTCACCAGGAGACCTGCTTAAGCGCCCATGGCCATTTCACTGACACCTGCTGCTGCCGAACGCGTCCACAAGTTCCTTGCCGCCCGCGGCCATGGTCTGGGCCTGAAGCTGGGTGTGCGCAAGACCGGCTGTTCCGGTTACGCCTATGTAATCAACTACGCCGACCAGGCCGCTCCCGAAGATGTGGTCTTCGAGGACCAGGGCGTGAAGGTGTACGTGGATCCCGCGAGCCTGCAGCTCATCGATGGCACCACCGTGGATTTCGTCAAGCAGGGCCTGAATGAGGCCTTCCGCTTCCAGAACCCGAACATCCGGGGCGAGTGCGGCTGCGGGGAAAGCTTCAACGTCTAGATTCCGAAGGGCTCTTGCGGCGCCTGACCCTGCGGAAATTCGGGTAAAATCCGGCTCTTTTTAGCCACAGCCGGAAGTACC
>CAYWDZ010000324.1:0-2209 GCA_964456255.1 uncultured Steroidobacteraceae bacterium
GCGGCGCCCTGTCGCTGCTGCGCTGGGACGCGGCCGTGATGATGCCGCGTGGCAGTGCCGACGTGCGTGGCGAGCAGCTCGCGGCCATCGAGACGGAAGAGCACGCGCTGCTGACCTCGCCCCGGGTGAGCCGTCTGCTCGATCGCGCGCTGGCCGGTGCCGCGTCACTGGATGAATGGCAGCGGGCAAACCTGCGGGAGATGGTGCGTCAGCGCGATCACGCCATCGCCACCCCGGTCTCGCTCATTTCGCGGCTCGCGCGCGCGACGTCGGTGGCCGAGGTGCGCTGGGCCGAGGCGCGCGAGAAGCAGGACTTCAGCATCTTTGCGCCGCACCTTGAAGAGGTGCTGCTGCTGGTGCGGGACAAGGCCGCACTGCTGGGCCAGGCGCGCAATCTTGCTCCCTATGACGCGCTGATGGATGGCTTCACGCCCGGAGTGAGCAGCGCCGAGATCGATCCGGTGTTCCGGGCGCTGTCGCGGCGGCTTCCGGGGTTGATCCGCGAGGCACTGGAGCGCCAGAGCAGCATGCAGGCGCTGCCCATCTCGGGCAAGTTCACGCCCGGTCGGCAGCGCGCACTGATCGTCGAGGTGATGAAGGCATTCGGCTTCCGCTTCGATCGCGGCCGGCTCGACGAGAGCGACCATCCCTTCACCGAGGGTGTTGCGGGCGACATCCGCGTAACCACCAAGCTGGATCAGGCCAATCCCTTCAAGGGTCTGCTGGCTGCATTGCATGAGACCGGACACGTGCTCTACGACCTCGGTGTGCCGCGCGAATGGCGCGCGCAGCCGGTGGGGAAGGAGCGCGGCATCGCACTGGAGGAGAGCCAGTCGCTGTTCATCGAGATGATCATCTGCCGCAGCCGGCCATTCCTGCAGTACCTCAGGCCACTGCTGGAGAAGCACTTCGGCGTCAGCGGCCCGGAATGGGAGCCGGACAACCTCTATCGGTTGCTGACGCAGGTGCGGCGTGGCGCGATACGCGTCGATGCGGACGAGCTGACCTATCCGATGCACATCGTGTTGCGCTATGGCATCGAGAGGAATCTGCTGGACGGCCGCCTGGCGGTGCGTGATCTGCCCGAAGCGTGGAACCAGGGCATGCAGGATCGCCTCGAGGTCCGGCCCGCCAATGCCGCCGAAGGTTGCCTGCAGGATGTGCACTGGGCGCATGGCGCGTTTGGCTACTTTCCCTCCTATGCACTGGGAGCGGTCATTGCGGCCCAGCTGTTCGAGACCCTGCGAGCCGCGACGCCCGATCTGGACGAGCACATCGCGGCAGGCAGATTCGCCACCGTCACCGACTGGCTCGCGCAGAACGTGCACGCCGAGGGCGCGCGCCTTGCGCCGCAGGAGCTGGTGCAGCAGGTGACCGGCAAGGGCCTCTCGGCCCCGGTGGCCTTGCGTTACCTCGAAGCGCGCTATCTGGAGGAGGCGCGATGAGCGCCTCCCCGGCAGTCCTGCCCGCGCTGTCCGCGACCAAGCGCAAGCTCGCGGCGCAGTTGCGTGGCCTGGTGGGCAAGGCGATCGAGGACTACGCGATGATCGCCGACGGTGACCGGGTGATGGTCTGCCTGTCAGGCGGCAAGGATTCCTACACGCTGCTCGACCTGCTCATCTCGCTCCAGCGCAGCGCGCCGGTGAAGTTCTCGCTGATTGCGGTGAACCTGGACCAGAAGCAGCCGGGCTTTCCGGCGCACGTGCTGCCGGAGTACCTGGCTTCGCTCGGCGTGGACTACCACATCATCGAGCAGGACACCTACAGCGTGGTGAAGCGCCTGATCCCCGCCGGGCGCACCATGTGCAGCCTGTGCTCGCGCATGCGGCGCGGCGCACTCTACCGCTACGCCGCCGAACATGGCATCACGAAGATCGCGCTCGGGCATCATCGCGACGACATTGTCGAGACGCTGTTCCTGAATCTGTTTCATGGCGGCAAGCTCAAGGCGATGGCGCCCAAGCTGCGTTCGGAGGATGGGCGGCACATCGTGATCCGGCCACTGGCCTATGTCCCGGAACGTGACATCGCGCGTTATGCAAGCGCGCGCGGCTTCCCGCTCATTCCCTGCGACCTGTGTGGTTCGCAGGAGAACCTGCAGCGCGCCACCATCAAGCGCATGCTGGCCGGTTGGGAGCGCGTGCATCCGGGCCGCATCGAGTCGCTGCTGACGGAACTGCGCAATGTCGTACCGGAAACGCTGGCCGAT
>CAYWDZ010000325.1:0-2184 GCA_964456255.1 uncultured Steroidobacteraceae bacterium
GGTGCTGTCGAAGGACGGCAAGCAGGTCGGCATTTCGACCTGGGTGGGCTACAGCTCGAACGAGCGCAAGGAACTCACGCTGGCTTACCTGGAGCCGGAGTCCGCGGTCGAGGGCACCGAGGTGATCTTCGTGTGGGGCGAGGAGGGCGGTGGTTCGCTGAAGCCCACCGTCGAGCGTCCGCACAAACTGTTCCAGATCCGTGCCAAGGTCTGCAAGGCGCCCTATGTGCAGGAAGTGCAGAAGGCCTACGCCGGCGAGACCAGCTGGCGCGCGACCGGCAAGCTGTAATACCCGCTGCTTCATCGCAGGGTGGAAGGGAGGCGTCGTGCATCGCACGGCGCCTTTTTTCATGGCCGCGACAAAGATTGCCCGAGCAAGATCTTTTCGATTCAGGAAATTCGATTCGACAGTCGAACCAATTTCAGGCACCCCCCTCTAACCCACTGTCATCGACAGTCATGGTCAGCTTTTGGGGGATTGATTCCATGTTGCAGCACGTGTCGGCGTCCGGACGGCGCGAAGTGATGGGTGGTCTGGCCAAGGGGCTGGAGGTGCTGCGCACCTTTTCCCGCACCAAACCGCACATGACCCTGAGCGAGATCGCCGCCCGGGCAGGCCTGCCGGCTGCGACGGCCAGGCGATGCCTGAATACCCTTGAAGAACTCGGCTACGTGGCCCGCAATGGCCGCCAGTTCATGCTGCGCCCGCCGGTGCTGGAGATTGGCGCGGTGTACCTGGATTCCATGGATATCCCCACCATCACGCGCACCAAGCTCGAAGAGCTGGCGCTGGCCACGCATGGCCTGGCAGCGCTCGGAGTGCTTTCCGGAACAGGCGTGGTACTCGTGGCTCGCGCCTCCGCGCGCACCGATCCGCTGCAGATCGACGCGCATGTCGGCATGCGTCTGCCGGTGCATGCCACGGCCATGGGCAAGGTGCTGCTGGCCGGGCTGTCGCCCGAGAGGCTGGCCGCATACTTTGCCGTGGCCAAGCTTGAGCCACTGACTCCGCACACCATCACCGATCGCGCCGTGCTGATGCAGCAGGTCGATGCCGCGCGTCGCGATGGCTACGCCAGGTCCGAGGAAGAGGTCGCGCCGGGTGTGGCCGGCATCGCCGTGCCGGTGCACGATGGCACCGGCAATGTCGTGGCGAGCCTGGGAATCGGCGTGCCGATGCATGAGGGCAATGCCGCGCAACTGGTCACGCGCCACCTGGACAAGCTGCGCGATGCGAGCAAGGCGATCTCAGCCGAAGTCGCGCGCGTGCCGGGCCTCGCGCTCAGCGCGCGCGCCTGAAGTTACGGACCCGTAAGGGTCCGCATGTTCGTGAGACAGCCTCGCCGCGCAGCGGCGGGGCTTACAATGCACCGCATGAATCCGGCGGGGCGATACCAGGTCATTGTGGTTGGCGGCGGGCACGCCGGCGTCGAAGCGGCGCTGGCTGCGGCGCGTCGTGGTGCCCGTACCTTGCTGCTGACCCAGAGCATCGAGACCGTTGGCGCGATGAGCTGCAACCCGGCCATCGGTGGCATCGGCAAGGGCCATCTGGTGCGCGAGATCGATGCACTGGGTGGCGTGATGGCGCGTGCTGCCGACGCGGCCGGCATCCAGTTCCGCACGCTCAATGCCAGCAAGGGTCCGGCGGTGCGCGCCACGCGTGCGCAGGCGGACCGTCAGCTCTACCGGCAGGCCATCCGCCGCGCGGTCGAATCGCAGGCCGGCCTCGATGTGTTTCAGCAGGAGGTTGCTGACCTCCCGATAGAGCACGGCCGCGTAGCGGGTGTGCTCACCACTTCCGGGATCTTCTTTTCTGCACCGAGTGTGGTGCTGACCACAGGTACGTTCCTCGGCGGCCGTATCCACGTGGGCATGGAGAATCACGCCGGTGGCCGCGCCGGTGATCCGCCTTCCCTGAAGCTGGCTGCGCGCCTGCGCGAGCTGATGCCGCGCACCGCGCGACTCAAGACCGGCACGCCGCCACGCATCGACGGCCGCACCATTGACTATTCACGGCTGGTGGCACAGCCCGGCGACGAACCCCGCCCCGTGTTCTCCTTCCTGGGTCGGCGTGAGCAGCATCCGCCACAGATCTGCTGCCACATCACGGCGACCTACGAACGCACGCACGTTATCATCCGCGCCGCCACCGATCGCTCGCCGATGTTCACCGGCGTGATCGAG
>CAYWDZ010000326.1:0-2172 GCA_964456255.1 uncultured Steroidobacteraceae bacterium
GCGGTTAGCTCAGCGGTAGAGCACTGCTTTCACACGGCAGGGGTCACAGGTTCAAATCCTGTACCGCCCACCAGATTCCACTGGTCCCGGTTCCGCTTCAATACACATCGCGGCGGTAGCGACCTTCGTGTTGCAACCTTGCGAGCTCGGCCTCACCCAGCCCGGTGCGCAGCACGGTCGCGACTCCTTCGGCCATGCCTTCCAGACTGCCGCACACATAGATGGCCGCGCCGGCCTCAACCCACGCGCGCAGCTGCGCCGCCTTGCTGTGCAGGCGGTCCTGCACGTAGCGCTCCGCGTTGCCGTCGCGCGAATAGACCAGATCCAGTTCGGTCAGCAGGCCGCTGTGCTGCCAGGCGGCCAGATCCCCGGCATACAGCGCGTCGTGCGCAGCCTGGCGCTCGCCAAAGATGAGCCAGTGGCGATGCGGGGCAGACCCATTTGCCTGCTCCTGCGCGCGCTGCTTCAGATGCGCACGCAGGCCCGCGATGCCCGTGCCATTGCCGATCAGGATCAGATCGCGCGCGGCGTTCTCATCCAGCCGGAACTGGCTGTGCACACGGAGCCGCGCGCGCACGCTTGAACCAGGCGCCAGTTCCTGCGTCAACCACCCGGACGCCAGCCCGGTGGTGCCATCGGCGCGCTGCTCCAGGCGCACCAGCAGGTGCACCGCGCCGTCGGCGGGAATCGACGCAATGGAGTAGTCGCGCGGCCGGGTCGGGTCTGCCGGGATCTGTATCTGCAGCAGATCGCCGGACTGCCAGCCGCCCGTGGCCGCGCCCTGCCGCACCAGCTCCAGGTGATACACCGGCGCGCCCGCACTGCCGGGGTTCAGATGCCGGCGGTCCCGCAGCACCCACGGCTCGAAGGGCACGTCCTGCCACTCGGGCAGATCGGCCGTGGCCGCGATGTGGCTCAGCTCGCGCCACCAGGCATGCAGGGATTCGGGTTCACCATTATCGACATCGATGCGCTCGAACATCGGCTGCGCGCCGCGCGCCCGCATCCATTCATCCAATTGCCGGCCGAAGCCGCAGAAGTTGCGATAGGTGCGATCACCCAGCGCCAGCAGACCGTAGCGCATGCGCGCCAGATCAACGCCCGAGCGCATCGCTGCGCCGATGAAATCCGCCGCGGCATCCGGCGGATCACCTTCGCCATAGGTACTGACGACCAGCAGCACTTCCTCGAAGGATTGCAGCGTGGCCATGTCCAGATGTGCGAAGGAAACCAGCTGCACGTTGACGCCGGCGGTCTGCAAGGCGCTGGCGGTCTGCAGCGCCAGGTTCTCGGCCATGCCGGTCTGGCTGGCATAAGCCACCAGCATTGGCGGGCGCGTGCTGTCGCCGGCCGCCGCAAGCGCTGCCGTGGAATGATGCTTCGCGCGTGCGCGCCGCCACACCAGCAGGCACACCACCAGCCACATCACCATCGCGACGGCGACCAGCAGCAGATTCGCGGGCTGGGTATTCATCGTGCCCGGCCCTCAGGCAACCAGCGCCTGGTACTGGCTGCTGCAATGCTCGATGCACGCATTGCCGGTGCGCATCAGCCATTGGGCGGCAAGCTGCTCCGACTCGGCCACGGCGGCGCCTGCCTCCACGCCCAGCACCATCAATGCGGTGGACCAGGCATCCGCCAGCATGCAGTCCTCGTGCAGCACCGTCACCGAACACACACCGTTGTCGATGGGCCTGCCGCTGCGCGGATCGATGCAGTGGCTGTAGTAATGCCCATCGCTGCTGAAGCCCTGCAGGTAGTCGCCGGAGGTCGCCACCGACAGGCCATGCAGCGCAATGCGGGTTGTGGCCATGCCTTCGACGCCGGGCGGCCATTGCACATCCACCCACCAGGGCTGGCCGTCGGGCTTCATGCCGGCGCCGCGCAGTTCACCACCAATATCCACCAGGTGATGCGCGATGCCCTGGCGCCGCAGGAAGCGACTCACCTCATCGACTGCAAAGCCCTTGGCCACGGCGGACAGATCCAGCGTGAGGCCACCGGGCTGGAGCAACTGCATCGTGGTGGTGTTCACCTGCAGCCGCTGCCAGCCACAACGGCCCAGCGCGGCCTCGATCGAATCTGCCGTGGGCATGCGAAATTCCGGATCCTGAAATCGGCGCCCGGATCCGAACCCCCACAACGCAACCAGCTCGCCCGCCGATGGGTCGA
>CAYWDZ010000327.1:0-2156 GCA_964456255.1 uncultured Steroidobacteraceae bacterium
CCACGGCATGCTCACCGTGAACGAGCGGCCGGTGTGGCAGGTGATCCGCGGCGGCTCGGCGCAGTACGTGGCGCGGCTGGCCGCGCCCTGGCGCGAGCGCGTGCGGCTGCACACGCCGGTGGCACAGATCAGGCGCCTGCCGGAAGGCGTGCTGCTGTCCACGCACGGCCACGCCGCCGAGCACTTCGATCATGTGTTCCTGGCCTGCCATGCAGACCAGGCACTGGCGCTGCTTGCCGACCCGACTGCCGAGGAACGCAGTGTGCTCGGCGCCCTGCCCTACCAGCGCAATGACGCGGTGCTGCACACCGACACCTCGCTGCTGCCGCGCAACCACCGCGCCTGGGCAGCATGGAACTACCGGCGCCCGCCGCATGACGGGGCGGGGGTGGCGCTCACGTACAACATGAACATCCTGCAGAGCCTGGCCTCGCGCCATACCTTCTGCGTCACGCTCAACAACAGCGCCGACATCGATCCGGCGCGCGTGATCAAGCGCATCCAGTACGAACACCCGCTGTTCACGCCGGCCGGTGTGGCTGCACAGCAGCGCCACGCAGAGATCAGCGGCGCGGCCAGCAACGGCTGGCGCACCCACTATTGCGGCGCATACTGGCGCTATGGCTTTCACGAAGACGGAGTCGTCAGCGCCGAAGCCGCTCTCGCCCGCTTTGACGAGGTGCGCGATGCACAGCGCGATCTATCGCGGGTGGCTTGAGCACCGCCGACACCGGCCGCGCGAACACGCGTTCCGGTACCGGCTGTTCATGCTGTATCTGGACCTGGCGGAGCTGGACCAGGTGTTTGCCGGCCGCTGGTGCTGGTCCACCAGGCGCCGCGCGCTGGCGCGCTTCGACCGCCGCGATCATATGGGCGACCCCGGCACACCGCTTGACGAATCCGTTCGCACACTGGTGGCCGAGCGCACCGGCAGGCGGCCCACCGGCCCGATCAGGCTGCTCACCCATCTGCGCTACTTTGGCCACTGCTTCAATCCGGTGAGCTTCTACTACTGCTTCGATGCAGCTGGCGAGCGGGTCGAGACCGTGGTGGCCGAGGTGAACAACACCCCCTGGGGCGAACGCCACTGCTATGTCCTGCCGGTGGGAAGCTCCCGTTCACGTGCGCTGCACGCCCGGAGCCCCAAGGCCATGCACGTCTCGCCGTTCAATCCCATGGATCTGGACTACAGATGGGATTTCAGCCTGCCGTTGCAGCAACTGGCCGTCCATATGGGTCTGTACGCGGCTGGAGAAGCCGAGGCTGCGCCGGCACTTTTCGACGCGACCCTGTCCCTGCGCCGGGTCCCCATTTCCCGTGGCTCACTCGCAACGGTATTGCTGCGCTTCCCCCTGATGACCGCGTGGGTCATGGCCGCCATCCACTGGCAGGCGCTGAGGCTGTGGTTGAAGCGTGTTCCTGTACACTCGCATCCTGCTGTTCGTGCAGGAGGGGTGTCCAATGAAACAGGGCGAGCTGGCGCGTGATTCCACGGCCGGTTTTCCGGAATCCGCCTTTGCCAGGCTCGGAGAGCGTCTGCTGCGCAAGAGGCTGGCGCAGATCGAGCATGGCCAGATCACGCTGACGGACGGCTCGCGCAGCGCGGTGTTCGGGCGCCTCACCGACCGCTGCGGGTTGGCATCCACGATCAACGTGCACGATGCGCGCTGCTACAGCGAAATCGCCTTTGGCGGTTCAGTGGGCGCCGGCGAATCCTTCATGGCCGGCGACTGGACGAGCGCCAACCTGACGGCGCTGATGCGCATCTTCCTGGTCAATCGCGAAGTGCTGGACCGCATGGAACGGGGCCTCGCGCGCCTCACCGACCCGGCCCGGCGCATGCTGCATTTCATGGCGCGCAATTCGCGCTCGGGCAGCCGCCGCAACATCGCCGCGCACTACGACCTGGGCAACGATTTCTTCGAGCTGTTCCTCGACGAGACCATGATGTACTCGTGCGCGGTGTACGAGCAGCCCGGCATGAGCCTGCACGACGCGCAGATCGCCAAGCTGGACCGCATCTGCCGCAAGCTGGACCTCGATCCCGGCGATCACCTGCTGGAGATCGGCACCGGCTGGGGCGGCCTGGCGCTGCACGCGGCCGAACACTTTGGCTGCCGCGTCACCACCACCACTATTTCGCGCGAGCAGCATGA
>CAYWDZ010000328.1:0-2140 GCA_964456255.1 uncultured Steroidobacteraceae bacterium
GCGCGTGCAGAAGGAAGCGCGCGTGCCGGTGATCGGGCATCTCGAAGGCCTGTGCCATGTGTATGTGGATCGCGATGCGGATCCGCAGATCGCGAAGGCGGTGGTGGTGAACGCCAAGATGCGACGCACCGGAATCTGCGGCGCGGCCGAAACGCTGCTGGTGGACCGGGCCTGTGCGCCAACCATGCTGCCCATGCTGCTTGAAGCCCTGGCGGGTGCAGGATGCGAGCTGCGCGGCGACAGCGTGGCACAGGCGGCCGACAAACGCGTAAAACCCGCGACCGAGCAGGACTGGCGCACCGAATATCTCGACGCCATCATCTCGGTGCGCGCGGTTGATGGCGTGGACGGAGCAATCCGGCACATCGCCGAGTACGGCTCCTCGCACACCGATTCCATCATTACCGCCAACACGGCTGCCGCCGAGAAGTTTCTGCGCGAGGTGGACAGCGCCATCGTGCTGCTCAACGCCTCGACACAGTTCGCCGACGGTGGCGAATTCGGCATGGGAGCCGAGATCGGCATTTCCACTGACCGGTTCCATGCTCGTGGACCGGTCGGCGTGGAGCAGTTGACCAGCTACAAGTACGTGGTGCGCGGCACAGGCCAGGTCCGCCCCGGCTGAAACAGCCCTGGATCGTGCACGCAATGTGCACGATGGTTACGAATGCGCCGGAACCAGCACCAGCGACCTCTCTGGCGCACTTGCGCATCTTGCCCGGGGATTTTTTTCACGGCAGCCTTGTCTAGAGCGACAAGCCCAACAGGGCATCAATTGCCCGGGTCCAAGCACGGCATCCCGGTGGAGGTGGGGAATGATCAAGAAGATCGGCCTGGTGGTGGCGCTGCTGGCGATAGGCGTTGCGATCGCCATGTACCTGCGGAATGGATCGACGCCCGGCGAACCGGAGCAGGCATTCACGCCCCGCACGGATGCCAGCGAAATGGACCGCATCGCGGATCTGGAGCGCGCCCTGGCGGCGCAGGTCGACCGCAGCAATCTGCTGGCCAGTCGCCTCGCTGAGCTTGAAGGGCGCATTGGGCAGCGCGGCGGCAACCGCCCGGCCAATGGCCCGAACGGCCCCAATGGGAACGATCCACGTGCCGATCGCTTCCCCGATCGTTCGCAGTTCCTCGATGCCAACGGCAACTTCGATCCTGCGAAGATGGCCGAGGCCCGGCGCAAGCAGGAGGTCGACCGCCTCGTCAGGGCCGGGTTCACGCAGGAGCGGGCGGAGTGGATCATGCGCCGCACGCAGGAGCTGGAGGTGCAGGCACAGCAGGCCCAGTACGAAGCCCAGCGCAATGGTCAGCCGTTTGCTCGTGTGGATACCGACGCCGCGCTGCGCAAGGAGATGGGCGACGCGGAGTACGAGAAGTACCTGACGGGTACTGGGCGCCCGACCAACGTGCAGGTGATGGATGTATTGGCAAGTTCTGCCGCAGAGCGGGCGGGTCTCAAGCCCGGTGACCAGATCCTCTCCTATGCCGGCCAGCGCGTCTTTGATTCCGGCGAACTGAACTCGCTTACGCGGCAAGGTACTCCCGGTGAGACCGTGACCGTGGAAGTGCAGCGTGATGGCCAGACCGTGCAGCTGTCGGTGCCACGCGGCGTGCTGGGGGTTCAGGCCGGCGGCTTCGGTGGTGGTCGGGGCGGTCCCGGCGGCAATCGCGGCGGCGGTCCCCCGGGAGGCTTCGGCGGTGGTCGCCCTGGCGGCGGGGGCTAGTACCGTCTAGCCGTGGTCGTGGTGGTGGTGCCCGTGATCATCATGATCGTGGGCGTGCGCCGCACAGCGTTCGCAGTTCACCCAGCCGGAGTCGCCCGACACGTAGTGCTCCTTCTTCCAGATGGGCACGCGGTGTTTCACCTCGTCGATGATGTAGCGGCAGGCCTTGAACGCTTCGTCGCGATGCGCCGCAGCCACGCCGACCCACACGGCGATTTCCCTGAGGTTCAGGTCGCCGAGCCGGTGCACACACAGTGCGCGCGTGACGCCATACCGCTCGCGTGCCTCGGCCAGGATCTTTTCGCCTTCGCGCAGCCCGAGGGCTTCGAACGCCTCGTACTCCAGGTGGGTGACCTGCTGTCCCTCGTTGTGGTCGCGCACCCAGCCTTCGAATGCGGTGTAACCACCGCAAT
>CAYWDZ010000329.1:0-2139 GCA_964456255.1 uncultured Steroidobacteraceae bacterium
ACACCCCTTCGATGACATGATGCGGGCGGCGGTACAGCGGCTGCTGCTTCCACTGCGCCCGGCTGGTGGTGCCCGTGCACACGCCAATGCCCGTGGCCCCGCCACGGCGGGCCATGCGCATCTCCACTTCCGGGTCGTCCCCCACCACGCCGACTTCGGAAAGCTTCACGCCGAGGCGATGCGCCACGAAGCGCAGCGCAGACAGCGAAGGCTTGCCGGTGATGATGGCGCGCGCCTTCGTCATGCGCCGCACCGCGCCCGTGATGGCATAGGAGTAGCCGATGGTACGACCGGCGCGCGACGCGAAGAACGGCACGTCGGAGGCCACGTACAGCTTCGCGCCGTTCCAGATGGCATTGCAGGCCGCCTCGATGTCGGGCATGCCGCAATTCGGATGCCAGCCGATGTACACCGCATCCACGCGCTCGCAGTCCATCTCACCGGTGAACGTCACGCCGATGCCCTGCTCCTTCAGCACATGGCCGACGCCGGGCGTTCCCAGCACCAGGGCACGCCGGATGCCGGCGCGCTCGAACACCTCGGCGGTGACGCTCGAGGGCGTGAGCATCTGCGCGTCTTCGACCGGCAGCCCGAAGCTGCGCAGCCTGGCCGCCTGCGCTGCCGGCGGATGGCCGCTGCCATTGGTCAGCACCACGTACGGAATGCCGCGATCGCGCAGCTGCGTGAGCACCTCGATCGCGCCCGGCAGCACGTCGTAGGACTTGCCGGCGCGATCACCGAGCACCAGCGTGCCGTCCAGATCGAACATGAAGCCCTTGATGCGCGAGCCCTTCAAGCAGGCTCCCTTGCAAGACGCAGGCTGAAGCCGGGCTTCTGCACCACGATCTCGTCCAGGTCGCGCCGCGCGCACAGCTCGCGGATCAGCCGCAGCACCGGCCGCATGGCGGGGTCGTACTCGCGCGGCGCAGGGCCGGCGGCCTGCATCGCATCGACCAGGTTCGCCGGCATGGTGGCGCGCAACAGCAGTTCTTCATCCGACAACTTTGGCCCCAGCTTGTGACGCAGCTCGGCCACGCTCGACATCGGCGGCTCGGCCTCGATCTCCTTCGTACGCGGCAGGCTCATGATGCGGTCCATCACGTTCGCGTCGATCGGGATGTTCGCCCGGCCGAAGCGGCCCAGCGCATAGCGGATCACCTCGTCGGGGATCACGCCCCAGCGCTCCTTGCCCGTGACGTTCATCACCGCCATGGTCAGGATCATCTGCGCGAATGGCGTCATCACGATGGGCCAGCCCAGCTCCTCGCGCACGCGCGCCAGCTCGGCGATCACGGCGGACTCCATGTGCGAGAGCCGCGCTTCGGCGAGGTGGCGCCGCATCGTGCCCACCACGCCCCCGGGCAGCTGGTGGCGCAGATACGCGGCGTCGAAGGGCATCGGCCGGCCAGCGGGCAGGTCTTCGGCTTCGGCCAGGCGCGTGAAGTAGCGCCCCACTTCGGCGAGCGCCGCATCGTCGATGTCCACGCGATGACCCAGCGCACGCAGATTGGCCACCACGCGTTCCGAGGGCGGATTCGAATTGCCGTCGGCCGCGGCACCGGAAGCGCACTGCAAGGCCGAGACGCCCAGATCCGGGGCATCCATGTAGGCCATCTCCGCGAGGCCAATAGTGCCGTGCGAATGCAGCTCCAGTGGCTTGTTGCCGATCACGGCCCTGATGGCCGGAATGAGCGTTTGCGCCCGCTGTGGCATCAGGAGGCCACCTGGGTCCTTGATATACAGGGCGTCCACTTCCGCGCAGGCCGCCAGGCGGCGTGCCGCATTGACGTAGTGCGCATCGTCGTGGATCGGGCTCAATGTGTAGACGAGCGCCGCAATCACGAACTCGCCGCGTTCCTTCTTCACCATGCGCGCGCAGGCGATCTGCGCATCCACATCGTTCATCGGGTCGGCCAGGCAGAAGCGGCGGATGCCATTGCGGGCCAGCGTACGGAATGCGAGCGCCATGAACTCGGGGCTGGCCGTATCCCAGGCGATGAAGCGAAAGCCGGTGGACATGAACTGCAGCGGTGTATTCGGCGTGGCCTCGGCCATCAACCGGATGCGCTCCCAGGGATCCTCGCGCTTGTAGCGCACCGCCACGCCCATGTGCGTGGAGGTGGTGAAGTCGATGGCCTT
>CAYWDZ010000330.1:0-2125 GCA_964456255.1 uncultured Steroidobacteraceae bacterium
GCTGGCCGGTGGGCACACAGACCTCGTGGCCCGAGTGGTACACGCGCCATGTGCTGCGCGAACTTGGGTTGCCGCGCCTGGCATTGAGTCCCGCCTACTTGCGTGGGGCGCTGAGCAACCTGCTGCAGCACCACGTGGTCACGCAGCGCGACTATCACATCGACAAGGCGCGGCGCCTGAAGGCCGTGCACCACAACCTCGATCGCCTCGCCGAGAAGCTGTTCGTGCTGGCCATTGCCTCAGTGACGCTGTACCTCGTGTTGTGGGTTGGCAGCGAGCTGGGTTTCTGGTCGCAGAAGGCAGGGGAATACCTGCAATCCTGGTTCACGTACCTGGGGGTGCTGCTGCCCACCCTCGGCAGCGCCATCGCTGGCATTCGCTTCTTCGGCGACTTCGAGCGTTTCTCGGCGATCTCCAGCGTCACCGCCGAGAAACTCGACGCCATCGACGTGCGCATCCGGCTGCTGCTGGCCGCGCCCGATGCCGAACTCGACTACGGCCGCGTCGCGGACCTCGCGCACGCGATGGACGAAGTTGTGGTCAGCGAGATCGAAAGCTGGCAGGCCGTGTTCGGCGGGAAGAACGTGACGGTGCCGGTCTGAACGCTCTCACGCCGCGCTGCTGCTTTCTTTCAACTCCGGCGTCAGGAACGGCGCAATCGTCTCCAGCAGTTCATTGAACACGCGCGGCGTGCCCGCGACGATGTTGCCGCCCTGCTTGTATTCGCCGCCATCGAGCGTGGCGATGAGCCCGCCGGCCTCGCGGATGAGGAGGCATCCGGCTGCGGTATCCCAGGCCTTGAGGCCAATCTCCCAGAACGCGTCAGTGCGGCCCGCAGCCACATAGGCCAGATCCAGCGCTGCCGAGCCCGGGCGGCGCAGGCCCGCGGCCTTCTTCATTACGGCCTTGAGCATCTCCATGTACGGATCGAGCAGCTGCAGGTTCTCGCGATACGGAAAGCCGGTGCCGATGAGCGCGCCTTCCAGCGTGCGCTGCTTGCTCACGCGCAGGCGCTTGTTCTCCAGGTACGCGCCATCGCCGCGCGAGGCGGTGAAGATCTCCTGCCGCATCGGGTCGTAGATCACCGCATGTTCCAGCTTGCCTTCCATCTGGCAGGCGATGGACACGCAGAACTGCGGGAACCCATGGATGAAATTCGTGGTGCCGTCCAGCGGATCGATGATCCAGGTGATGTCGGACGTGCCCTTGGTGGCGCCGCTCTCCTCGGCGAGAAAGCCGTGGTGCGGGTAGGCGGTGTGCAGGGTCTCGATGATCGCGGCCTCGGCCGCGTGATCGGTGCTGGTGACGTAGTCGTTCAGTCCCTTGCTGCTCGCCTCCATGCCCTCGAAGCGTGCCAGCCCGCGAATGATGATGTCACCGGCGCGGCGCGCGGCCTTCACGGCGGTGTTCAGATAGGCATGCATGTTGATTCGTGCGGCGGGGCGGGGTGCGGGGGCGCGCTAGAATACCAGAGTGCTGAACAGCATCCGCTTCGTACTGGTCGAAACCTCCCATCCCGGCAACATCGGGGCGGTGGCGCGCGCCATGAAGAACATGGGTCTGGCCGAGCTGGTGCTGGTCAAACCAAAGGAATTTCCGCATCCGGAGGCCACGGCCCGCGCCTCGGGGGCCGATGACGTGCTCGCCGCAGCGCGTGTGGTCGAAACGCTGCCCGAGGCCATTGCTGACTGCGGCCTGGTCTATGCCACCACCGCCCGTACGCGCGAGCAGTTCTTCCGCGTGGTGGATGCCCGCGAGGCCGCGGAGCGCATGGTGGCCGAGACGCGCGCCGGGGCGGGCAGTGTGGCGGTGCTGTTCGGCACCGAGCGCTTTGGCCTTTCGAATGAGCAGCTGCTGGCCGCGCATGCGCTGATCCGCATCCCGGCCAACCCCGAGTACGAATCGCTGAATGTGGCCATGGCCGCGCAGCTGATCGCCTACGAGATCCGCATGGCTGCGCGCCTTGCGTCGCCGCCGGCAAATCGCGAAACCCCGCTCGCCACGCCGGAAGAGATGGAGCGCTTCTTCGCGCATCTTGAAGAAGTGATGAACGAAGCGGACTTCCGCGACCGCACGGCCAGCGGCACACACCTGATGGGGCGCATCCGCCGCCTGTTCGGGCGCG
>CAYWDZ010000331.1:0-2111 GCA_964456255.1 uncultured Steroidobacteraceae bacterium
CACCTTCTTCGCGCCACCGGCCAGGTGCGCGGCGCACTTGGCCTTGCTGGTGAAGATGCCGGTGCACTCGAACACGATGTCGGCACCCACCGATGACCACGGCAGTTTCGCCGGATCGCGCTCGGCAAACACCTTGATGCGATCGCCATTGACCACGATGCAATCGCCATCGGCCTTCACTTCGCCGGGAAAGCGGCCATGCGCGGTGTCGTACTGCGTCAGGTGCGCGTTGGTCTTCGCGTCGCCCAGGTCATTGACCGCCACGATCTGGATGTCGCCATTGCGCTTGCCCTCGTAGAGTGCGCGCAGGATGTTGCGGCCAATGCGCCCGTAACCGTTGATGCCTACCTTGATCGCCATGATGTTTCCCTTTCAGAACAGGTCGAGTACACGTTGCTGCAGCTTCTCTGCGGTCAGGCCGAAATGCCGGTAAAGGTCGGCCGCCTTGCCGGAAGCGCCGAAGCTGTCCACACCCAGCACGGTGCCACCGCTGCCGACGTATTTCCACCACGACTGTGTTGCACCGGCCTCGATCGCGACCCGGCGCGTTACTGCCGCAGGCAGCACCGACTCGCGATACTGCGCACTCTGTTGATCGAACGTGTCGGTGCTGGGCATGGACACCAGCCGCACCCGGCGCCCGGCGGCATTCAATGCCTTGACTGCGCTTGCAGCGATCTCCACCTCGGAACCGGTGGCAATCACAACTGCTTCAGGCGCACCGGCGGGTTCGATCAGCACATAGCCGCCGCGGGTGATGTCGATGCCCTGCTCGCGCGTGCGTGGCTGCGGCGGCAGGGCCTGGCGCGTGAGGACCAGTGCAGTGGGGCCGTCCTTGCGGCCCACAGCCACGGCCCAGGCTACTGCGGTCTCCACCGCATCGGCCGGCCGCCACACCGAAAGGTTGGGCATCGCACGCAGGCTGGCCAGATGCTCGATGGGCTGGTGCGTGGGCCCATCCTCGCCGAGGCCGATGGAATCGTGCGTATAGACCAGCACCACCCCGAGTTTCATCAGCGCGGCCATGCGCACGGCATTGCGCGCGTAATCGCTGAACACCAGGAAGGTGCCGGCATAAGGGCGGAACGCGCCATGCAGCACCATGCCGTTCATGATCGCGGTCATGCCGAATTCACGCACACCGTAGTTGATGTAGTTGCCTTGGGGCTCGGTTGGCGTTACCGCCTTTGAATCCTTGCGGAAGGTATTGTTCGAACCGGTCAGGTCCGCCGACCCGCCAACGAGTTCACCCAAGGCAGGACCAATCGCATTCAGCACCACCTGGGAGGAAGCGCGCGTGGCCTGCGGCTTGTCCACCGCGATGGCAGCCCGCAATCCCGCATGCGCAATCTCGGACCAGTTGGCCGGCAGTTCGCCGGCGAGGCGCCGCGTGAGTTCGCGGGCATCATCGGGGTGCGCCTTCGCATAGGCACTGAAGCGTTCATCCCATGACTTCTGTGCCGCTGCACCGCGCGCGCGCTGGTCCCAGGCCGCGCGGATGTCGGAGGGAATCTCGAACGGCGGATGATTCCAGCCAATCTTGAGTCGAGTGGCGGCCACTTCGTCCGGCCCGAGCGCCTCGCCATGCGTCGCCTTGGTGCCCGCCTTGTTGGGCGAACCCCAGCCGATCACCGTGCGGCAGCAGATCAATGTGGGCTTGTCGGTGCTGGCCAGGGCGGTGTTGATGGCCGCAGTCACTTCATCCGGATCATGGCCATCGACCGCGCGGATCACCTGCCAGCCATAGGCTTCGAAGCGCGCCGGCGTATCGTCGGCGCACCAGCCCTGCACCTTGCCGTCGATCGAGATGCCGTTGTCGTCGAAGAATGCGACCAGCTTCCCGAGCTTGAGCGTGCCGGCCAGCGAACACACCTCATGCGAGATGCCTTCCATCATGCAGCCATCACCGAGGAACACCCACGTACGGTGATTCACGATGTCGTGACCTGGACGATTGAACTCGGCGGCCAGCAGCTTCTCGGCCAGCGCCATGCCCACCGCATTGGCGATGCCCTGGCCCAGCGGGCCGGTGGTGGTTTCGATGCCCAGGTGCAGGTCGCGCTCCGGGTGGCCGGCGGTATGCGAACCCAGCTGCCGGAACTTCCTGATGT
>CAYWDZ010000332.1:0-2084 GCA_964456255.1 uncultured Steroidobacteraceae bacterium
CCTGTGCAGGGAGTTTCCGGCTGTCGTGTTTCCGCGACGCTGGCGCGCAAGGACTTCAGACTCTTTTGAATAGCGTCAGGGAAGTAGCTAGAATTTCCGGCAGCGATGCGAAATCTTCCGGATCGCAAGGGTCCGCGGTCTCTGTTGCTTTCATGGTTCTGCCCCATTTCACTCACTCATTTAGGGAAGTCTCACGATGAAAACCAAACTCGTACTCAGTGCATTTGCAGTGGCGCTGGCATTGGCCGGTTGCGCGAAGACGGAAGAGGCCGCTGCTCCGGAAGCCGCCGCTCCTGCCGCCGCTCCTGCTGCCGAAGCTCCTGCAGCTGCTCCTGCTGCTGAAGCTGCGCCGGCCGAGGCTGCTCCTGCTCCTGCCGCTGAAGCTGCTCCGGCCAAGTAAGGTCAGTGTGGCAATTGCGCTGGCCGCTAGCGGCTGACGCATTTCGAGCCCGGCCAGGTTGCAAGACCTGTCCGGGCTTTTTGGTTTCTGGGGTCACAGCGATACTGGAAGTCTGGTCATGACGGTGAGCCTGCGCGACGCGCGCGAAAACACATCCGACATGCAATGGATCGAGGAGGTATATGGCGATTACCTCGACGATCTGGGATTGCTCAACACGGGTCTGTTCCCGGTGCTGGGCGACATTGCCCAGCGCAAGCGTGATCCGTTGCAGCGGTGGCTGGTCGATCGCACGGCGTTGCTCATCACCATTCTCGATGACCACCAGCCGGCCGGATTCGCGATGATTGCGCGCGAACACCAGCCCGGGCAGCAAAGTGAATTCCGCATGGCCGAGTTCTTCATTGACCGCGCGCATCGCAGGCGTGGCATCGGGCGCAGCGCGGTGCGCCTGATACTGGATCGCTTTGCCGGTCGCTGGGAAATTGTCGAATACACCCGCAATCCGTCAGCAGTGAAGTTCTGGCGCAGCGTGGTGGCCGGTTACACGAACGGGCACTATCGTGAACGCAGCGGCAATGGCGAGGTGCGCCAGTACTTCACGTCGCTGCAGTCGCGCGCTGCAACCTGAAGTTACCCGGCGCACTACTTCCAGGTGCAATGTGTTCAAGGTGAGTGACGCGGGCGTGCCCGGACGCGTATGGTATGCAGCGGGCACAGGCCGGGCGGTTCGTTCTGGCCGCGGCAATAACAGGAGATGCTGATGAAGACGAAGCAAGTGTTCGTCCGGAGTCGGGTTGGAGTGCTTGTCATGGTGGCCGCCGCGGGTCTTGGGCTGTCTGGTCGGGCAGCAGCGGTGGAACACGGCGTGTACATGGCGGCCGACTACGGCAATACCCGCTTCGGTCGCACCGCGGCCAGCTTCGACGTGCAGCTGGAACCATTCGTCGAATCGGGCTTCTGTGCAGACACTGCATGCACCAACGCACCGGATCTGGTGTTCGGCGAGACCGGGATCACGAAGAAGTCCCACGGTTATGACGCCTGGGTTGGCTACCAGTTTTCCCCGTGGTTCGCGGTGGAAGGGGCCTATCTGATCCTGGGCAAGACCCGGCATACCTTTACCGGGACGATGGACGCGGGACCGGTCGACGTCGACAACGACGGCAATGCCGATTACACCGGCCCACAGGAGATGCAGGGCATTACCAGCTTCCGGACGCGTGGTCCGGCGGTGGCGGGGGTCGGCTCCTTCCAGCTGGGTGAGTACTTCTCGTTCGACGCGCGTGCGGGCCTGTTCTTCGCCGACAACAAGCTCTCCCTGCGCATCCAGTATTCACCCACGGATTTCCCGGTCGAGAACTACTCCTACACCGAGTCGGACGGCAAGACGGCCATCTTCTATGGCGCCAGCGCCAATTTCTGGATCACGCCGTACTTCGGAATTCGCGCCGGCTATACGGCATCCAGCAATGCCTCGTTCGATCACTCGGTGAAGCACTACTTCCTGGGAATCCGCTACTCCTACGGCTATTGAGCATCGGCCAGCAATGGCTTGAGGAACTGTCCGGTCGCGGATGTCTTCTTGCGCGCAATGGCTTCGGGTGTGCCCGTTGCCACGATGAGTCCGCCATGGGTCCCGCCGCCGGGGCCCAGGTCGACGATCCAGTCGGCCGTTTTCACC
>CAYWDZ010000333.1:0-2036 GCA_964456255.1 uncultured Steroidobacteraceae bacterium
TGTGATCACCGGACTGTCCGGCTCGGGCAAGTCTTCGCTCGCCTTCGATACGCTCTACGCGGAGGGGCAGCGCCGCTACGTGGAGTCGCTCTCCGCCTATGCGCGGCAATTCCTGTCCATGATGGACAAGCCGGATGTGGATTCCATCGAGGGGCTCTCGCCCGCCATCGCGATCGAGCAGAAGGCCACCAGCCACAATCCGCGCTCCACCGTCGGCACGGTGACCGAGATCTACGATTACCTGCGCCTGCTCTATGCGCGTGCGGGCATTCCCCGCTGCCCGGACCATGGCATCGACCTCGCAGCGCAGACGGTCAGCCAGATGGTCGACCAGGTGCTGAAGCTGCCCGAGGGGGAAAGTTGCCTGCTGCTGGCGCCCCTGGTGATGGGCCGCAAGGGCGAACATCTGGAAGTGCTGGCCGATCTGGGCGCGCAGGGCTTCGTGCGCGTGCGCGTCGATGGCGTCATGCACGAACTGGATGCGGTGCCACGGCTGGACCCGAAGAAGAAGCACGACATCGAAGCCGTGGTCGACCGTTTCAAGGTGCGCGCTGAAATCGGGCAGCGGCTGGCCGAATCCTTCGAGACCGCGCTCCGCCTGGGCACGGGCGTGGCACGGCTGGCCTTCGCCACGGGCAGGCGCGAGGAGGTGATCTTCTCCAGCCGTCATGCCTGCCCGGTGTGCGGCTACAGCGTGCCGGAAATGGAACCCAAGCTGTTTTCGTTCAACAGTCCGGCCGGCGCCTGCCCGGCATGCGATGGCCTCGGCTACCAGGAGTTCTTCGACCCTGCCCGCGTGGTGATGCATCCGCAACTGTCCCTGGCTGGTGGTGCGATTCGCGGCTGGGACCGGCGCAACGCCTATTACTTCCAGCTGATCCAGGCGCTGAGCCAGCACTACCGCTTCGACATCGAGGCGCCATGGATCGACCTGCCGGAGAAGATCCACCATGTCGTGCTTCATGGCAGCGACGCGGAAGAGATCACCTTCCGCTACGTGGATTCCCGCGGACGCACTGCAAAACGCGCGCATCCATTCGAAGGCATCCTGCCGAATCTCGAGCGACGTTACCGGGAAACCGAATCGGCCACGGTGCGCGAGGAACTGGGCAAATATCGCGGCACGCGGCGCTGCCCTGAATGCGAGGGCGCGCGTCTGAACCGCACCGCGCGCCATGTACACGTGGCCGATGCCACACTGCCGGAAATCGCACGGCTGTCGGTCCTGAAGGCCAGGGAACATTTTGCGCAGCTTGCGGTGGCCGGCTGGCGCGGGGAGATCGCGACCCGCATCGTGAAGGAACTGGCCGACCGGCTGCGCTTCCTGGTCGATGTGGGGCTGGACTATCTGACGCTGGATCGCAGTGCCGAGACGCTCTCCGGCGGCGAGGCGCAACGCATTCGCCTTGCCAGCCAGGTGGGCTCCGGTCTCACCGGCGTGCTCTACATCCTCGATGAGCCTTCGATCGGATTGCACCAGCGCGACAACCAGCGCCTGCTGGCCACGCTCAAGCGCCTGCGCGACCTCGGCAACACGGTGCTGGTGGTCGAGCATGATGAGGAAGCCATCCTGACTGCCGACCATGTGGTGGACATCGGCCCCGGCGCCGGAGTGCATGGCGGTCAGGTGGTGGCGCAGGGCACGCCGCGCGAAGTGCAGGCGGACCCGAACTCGCTGACCGGCGACTATCTGGCCGGCCGCAAACGCATTCCACTGCCCGCACAACGCGTCGCCCCTGACCGTGCGCGCCTGATCCGCATTGAAGGCGCCACCGCCAACAACCTGCAGAACATCGATGCCGAATTCCCGCTGGGCCTGTTCACCTGCGTGACCGGGGTCTCCGGCTCAGGCAAATCCACACTGGTCAACGACACGCTGTACGCCGGTGCAGCACGACGGCTGGGCCTCACGGGCTTCGATACCCCGCGGGCCAGATCCATCGAAGGGCTCGAACACATCCATCGGCTCAACGACATCGACCCGAGCCCGAACGGCCGTACCCCGCGCTCGAACCCGGCCACCTCCACGCGGCTGT
>CAYWDZ010000334.1:0-2014 GCA_964456255.1 uncultured Steroidobacteraceae bacterium
CGGCCCAGGCGCGTGCGCCGGGCTGGTTGCGCGAGGTCGGGTATGTAAAGGTGCCGCCGCAGAACGAGGAAATTCCCGCCATCCAGCTCCTTTCCGACGTCGAACTCGAGGTGCGAGCGGACGGGTCGATGCGCAAGCGCGTTCGAGCGGCTTTCCGCATCCTCCGGCCCACCGGTGAGGCCTGGGCGGTGGCGCGGGTGGTCTACGACTTCAATACGGTGGTCAAGGATCTGAAGGCATGGACTATCCCGGCCAGGGGCGAGGATCTCGATCGCGGCTTCGATGAGGCCGCCGATACGACCTTGAGCGGCGTCGCCGGCAGCGAGCTGGTCAGCGATATTCGCAGCAAGGTGCTGGCCGCGCCGTCGGCACTCCCCGGTTCCGTAGTTGGCTACGAATACACGCTGGAATCCACGCCGCTGGCGCTGGCGGATTCCTTCGACTTCCAGGATTCCGTGCCGGTGCTGGAGGCGCGTTACACGCTCAGGATCCCGCGTGGCTGGGCCATGACGTCCACCTGGGTCAATCACCCGCTGGTGGAACCCGACCGCGCCGATGATCGCAACTGGAAGTGGACCCTGCGCAACCTGCCGGCGATCGAGGCGGAGCCGTTCATGCCGTCGCCGCAGAGCATTGCATCGCGGCTGCAGGTTGCCTTTGCCCCAGCCGGCTCCGAGCCGCGGCTCGGTAGCTGGGCGGGCATTGGCGGCTGGTTCGTGGAACTGGCTCAGGACCGGCTGGAGCCAACCGATGCGATCCGCGCCAAGGTTGCCGAGCTGACGCGCGGCAAGAACTCGGATGTGGAGCGCCTGAACGCGCTGGCCGCGTTCGTGCAGTCGGAGATTCGTTACGTGGCCATCGAACTGGGCATTGGTGGTTTCCAGCCCCATCACGTGGCCGAAGTGTTTGCCAATCGCTTTGGCGACTGCAAGGACAAGGCTTCGCTGCTGGCCGCCATGTTGCGCGAGGTCGGAATCGACTCCATGCCAGTGCTGGTGAATACCGACAGGTCCGTGATTGCGCCCGAGACGCCTCCGGGCCTGCTGTTCGATCACGTCATCCTGGCGGTCCTGCTGCCCCGCGATGCGCTGACCCCTGAGCTTCTGGCCGTGACGGAAGTGGCCGATGGCAGGGCAATCCTGTTTTTCGACCCGACCGACGAGATCACCCCGGTGGGCCGCCTTGCCGGTGCCAGGCAGGGTACCTGGGCACTGCTTTCCCGTCCGGACGACAGCCGGCTGGTGCGTCTGCCGCACCAGGATCACCGCGCCAGTGGTATCCGGAGGACGGCGCAGTTGAAGCTCGATCCGCAGGGCACCCTCAGTGGCAGCTTCGAGGAACTGGTTACCGGCGACATCGCCAGTTCCATGCGCTACTTCCTGCGGACCAGTTCGCGCGAGGCGGACCTGGTCAAACCCATTGAGGGGCGACTCGCGGATTCGCTGGCGGCCTTCCGCGTGACGAACGTGGAGGCCGCCAACCGCACATCACTCGCGGAGCCGCTGGAGTGGCGCTACACCATAGTTGCCGACTCCTATGCGCGCCGGTCAGGTGAGCTGCTGATGGTTCGGCCGCGCGTGCTGGGCGTCAAGGTGGACGCACTGGATGACGACGGCAACACCCGCAAGCATGACCTGGTGTTCCCCGAAGCGCGCATGGACCAGGACGAACTCGCCATCGAATTGCCCGCCGGATTCGTGGTCGATTCGCTGCCGGACGCCGTGGATATCGACGTCGGTTTCGCGGCCTACCACAGCCGCTCCGAGGTCAAGGGCGGCGAGCTGAGATACACGCGCACGTACGAGCTGCGGGAGCTGTGGATTCCCGCATCCCAGGCCGCCGATTTCCGCCGCCTGAACCAGGTCATCGCGCGCGATGAGCGCGCAGTGGCCGTGCTCAAGCGCAGCGACGCGAAGTAGGCGCTCAGCGATGACGCGCGCGTGCGCGTCGTGCGATCAACCCGTCGCCCACGATCTCGGCCTCGAGGCCCGCCTTCTTCAGGCGCAGCTTCACT
>CAYWDZ010000335.1:0-1976 GCA_964456255.1 uncultured Steroidobacteraceae bacterium
TCATCAGGTGAATCACCATCCACGGCGCGTTGTCGAAGCCGATGGCAATGCGCTTGCCGATGCGGCGAATCTGGCTCGCACGGCGACCGACGCACTCCTGCGGCGTACGCTCTGTCCGTAGAAGAAACGGGCCCGCGACGTCCGCTTTTTCGAGCACGCATCCGACGATGCGGGACTGCAGCGCTTCCAGGTAGACGGTAATGTCCGGCAGCTCGGGCATAATGTATTCGAGAATACACTTATGACAGCTCAGGAAGCACGCACCTTGATTCGCTACTCCGGCTGGGCCTCACGCAAGGTCCTGGCGGCCGCGTTACAACTTACGATGGAGGAGTTAGAGAAGCCCAACGGTATCTCGCACGGGAGCATCGCGGGCACATTGGCGCACATCTACCTGGCGGACCGGGTGTGGCAGGAGCGCATGACGCAGGCGGGCAAGCCGGTAGTGTGGGATGCTTCTCTCGCCGATGCCGAGGCGGCTTGGCCGGGGATTCAGAGCGCATGGGAGGCCTGGGCGGATGCGGCGACGGATGCGGATCTGGTGAGCAGTGTTCCCTATAAGTCGATCGCAGGTATGCCCGCAAGCAATACCGCGAGCGAGATCGTGACGCACGTGGTCAATCACGCTACGCTGCATCGGGGGCAGGTGGTGGGGATGATCCGGCAACTGGGCGTGCAGCCGCCCGCGACGGATTTCATTTTCTACCTGCGCGAACTGGCCGCCGGCTAGAGCTTCAGCAGCCGTGTCGCGTTGTCCCATGTAATCTTGCGGAAGACATCCGGCGCGGTCAGCTGCTTCAACGCGGTGAGCGTTTCGCGCGCGACGCATTTGCCGGCGATCAGAGGGAAAGGGTTGGTTTGACCCTTGCCGTTGCCGTCCTGGCAGAAGCAATCGCTGCCGAACAGGAGTTTGTTCTGGTGGCGCTTGAGGAAGTCCGTTGAGAAGTCCGCGTCGCGGCCCAGGAAATTGCGGCCGGAGTAGGCCGCCAGATCGCCCCACAGGTTTTCGTAATCCGACAGCATGCGGTCCGTGAGGCCGCCGCGTTTAATAGGGCCGGTGGGATACGCTGTGTCGCCGGGAACCTCCGTGCTGGTGTTGGCCCAGAAATTATCGGCATGTCCGATAAAGATGGTCTTGGGGAATTCCTTCAGAAGGGCCGGCAGGCGGCTGAGGCCCCGGTTGTAGGTGCCGACGCTGGTTTGCTGTGTGACTTCCTGAAAGTGGATGAGCACAGGCACGCCGAGTTCGGCGGCCATGGCAAAGACACGGCGCATCTCGGGTCCGTCGACTTCTACTTGCGACTTCATTTCGCCGAAGCCCAGCGATCCAGCCCCGACGGCTTTGCGCAGAGCGTCCAAATTCGCGTCCAGGCGGGCGGGTTGTCCAACGTTGGCGCTGGTGAAGCGCGCGAAACGGTCCTTGGGCATGGCGGCAGCTTCCGCATCCTGCGAGGCCTCGGTGAGCAGCAGCGCCCGGGTGATGCCCGCGCCATTCATGTGCGCCAGGTTCGCTTCGACGGGGCGGCGCCAGTGGTGATGAATGTCGATGACCGGATTGCCCCATTCGGGTGCGGTCTGGGCTTGCGAAACGGCTGCTCCGGCGAGCGCGCCCATGAATACTCTGCGATTCATCATTCTTCTCCCGTTACTGTTGTAGAGCCTGCGATATTACCGTTTCGCGCCCTGCGCGCAGCCACGCGTCACGGATAGAAAGATCGGTAAGCCCGGCCACTCGTCCTACCAGCATAAACGCTGGGTAGGCGTGCTGCTCAGTCTGCCAGCGCGCCATCTCGATCAGGGAATCGAGCGCAGGTCCACGCAGGCGGCTGAGAAGGAACACGTCGCGGTCGCGCGTGAGGATTTCAAGCGCGCGGGCGGCTTGCGTGCGGTCCGTCCAGGCAAGCGACTGAAGCATGTCAAAGAACCACGAGCCGGAGACGCGAATTTTGGACGCGGGGTCAGCGCGCTCCAGCAAT
>CAYWDZ010000336.1:0-1924 GCA_964456255.1 uncultured Steroidobacteraceae bacterium
TTGCAAGAAGCGCGGGTTCTGTCCCTCCTGCGGTCGGCACGATCTGGCTCGACATATGACCCATTGTGCGAATTTGACACCGGCAACCATGCGGGCTGAAAGTCCTGGCCGCCGCGATACGGCGCATCCAGATGCGGCCCGACCACCGTCTCGAAGCAGTCTTGCGAAGATTCCATCACCGCATCAGCACCCAGAATCGCGTCCATGCCAGACAAGACGCCAGACCGCGCAGTTTCTTGCGGTCTCATGCCGGCCCGCAGAATCTAGTGAACCAGCACCTCGTCCGTCACGCCCGGCCAGCTATCCGTGCGGAACGGGGTCAGCGGCAGACGGGTGTTGTCGAATACGTTGTTATCGGGGTTGTCTGCCCACGCGTAGCGCACGGCCACCGGGGCGGGCACCTTGTCGCTGGAAACCGTGATAGAGCCATCACGATTGACGGTGGCCTCGGCCCACACGAACTTCCTGTCGGCCCCGGCAACGGCAAAGCCGCGCAGCGGCCCGCCATCGATCGCCCGCAACCGGCCCTCGACGTTCTCGAACTCCAGCACGACCTTGCCGCCTTCGACGCGCATCGAGCGGTACGTCGCGCTCCGGTACGGCATCGTGAAGCCATAGTCACGCGCCAGCGCCACGCGCGCCAGGCGCAGGCCGATGTCCCGCTTGCTGCGCGGATGCAGGTTGCCGTCCTCGCCCAGATCGATGGTGACCACCTGCGCCGTGTTGGGCACCTTGGCCAATGTCATGGTCTGCGACTCGCGAAGTTCCGCCCACGCGCTCTCGCCGGGCTCGGGCTTCTGCTTTTCATTGCCGGGCAACTGCACCCAGTAGAACGGGAAATCGCCCTGCCCCCACTCCTTGCGCCAGCTCTCGATCAGCAGCGGGAACAACTCGCGATGCTGGTGCGCACGCGGCACGTTGCCTTCTCCCTGGTACCAGAGTGCGCCGCGGATGCCATAGCCCGCATGCGAGGCAACGATGCCGTTCCAGGCGTTGGCAGGCCGATCATCACCGTTCACGTCGGTGCGCAGTTGCCGAAGCCGGGTCTGCTCCTCGGCGGACATGGTGCCTTTGGCCTCGAGCGCGGCAAGATCCTTCTGGAACCCGTCGTAGCGTTCCACGATGGGCATCAGGTTCGGCCGGCCTTCGAAGTACTTGCGGGGCATCCAGGCCTCCGCGCGCGAACCAGCCCAGGCGTTGTTGATGACGCCCACCGGCACGCCGAGCGTTTCGTGGATCTGGCGCGCGAACACATACGCCACCGCCGAGAACGAGCGGGCCGACTGCGGCGTGCTGACCACCCAGGTTGCATTGTCATGTGCCCACACCGGCGTCTGCGAACCCACGTTCGGATAGTTGATGAAGCGGATGCCCGGATGATTGGCGGCCGCCAGTTCCAGGTCGGCGTCATAGGCGCTGCTCAGTGCGTACTCCATGTTCGACTGTCCGGAGGCGATCCAGACTTCGCCGACCAGCACGTCCTCAATCGTCACCGCGCTGGACTGCCCCTTGACCACCAGCTGCTGCGGGATGCCTGCAGCTTCCATCGGCGACAGCGTCACCTGCCATGCGCCGTCACCGTCGGCGACGGCTTCATGGGATTGCGTGCCCAGCGTGACGGAAACTTTCTCTCCCGCCGCAGCCTTGCCCCACACCCTGTTCGGCTGCTGCCGCTGCAACACCATGTGGTCCGAAAAGATGTTGGGCAGTGTGACTTCAGCGAAGGCTGCCGAAGAAGTGAAGAGAAAGACCCACGATGCGGCGAGCAGGTGCCTGCGTCGACTGACCGGGATACCGGAACTGACTCTGGCTGCGCGAAAACGGCGGGCTGGAAGCATGCGGTGCTCCGTGGACTGACGGTTTGTCTGAAATCTTCAGGGCGGTAGATTGGCAATTTGAACTCGACTCGTAAAGCAAGGAGGCA
>CAYWDZ010000337.1:0-1915 GCA_964456255.1 uncultured Steroidobacteraceae bacterium
CGATCAGCACGAGCGCCACGGCCACGATCAGCTTGTCGGCCAGTGGATCCAGAAACGCGCCGAGGCGACTGGTCAGCCCCATGCGCCGCGCCAGGTACCCATCCAGCGAATCGGTGATGGAAGCCCCGGCAAACAGGAAAGCCGCGAAGGCATCGGCCCACTTGTGCGGCAGATAAAACAGCACCACCACCAGCGGTACCGAGATGATGCGCAGCCAGGTCAGGATGTTGGGAAGGTTCCAGGCCATGAATCGCGTTGCCGGAGCTTCAGGCTCCCGGATGCAGGTGATCATAGATGACCCCGGCCAGCGCCGCCCCGATTCCTTTCACCTGTGAGAGGTCGGCGATACCTGCCCGCAGTACACCCTGCAGGCCACCAAAGTGCGAGAGCAACGCGCGGCGCTTGGCCGGGCCCAGTCCCGGCACGGTTTCCAGTACGGATTCCTGGTGACGTCGCGCGCGGCGGCGCCGATGGCCCTGAACGGCAAAGCGATGGGCCTCGTCACGAATGCGCTGGATCAGTCGCAGTGCCGGCGAATCGGGCGCAAGCGAAAGTACCGCACCGGTATCGCCACGATGCAATCGTTCCTGCCCCGCCTTGCGATCGGGCCCTTTCGACACACCGACCACCGGCAAGGAGGAGAAGCCCAGATCCGCCAGCACCGGCAGCACGGCATTGACCTGCCCGCGACCACCATCGATCAGCAACAGATCCGGGCGCGGAATTTCGCCATCACGAATGCGCGTGTAGCGACGCTGCACGGCCTCGCGCAGCGCACCGTAGTCATCGCCACCGGCCACGCTTTCGATATTGAAGCGGCGATACTCCTTGCGGGCAGTTCCCTCACTGGTGAACAGCACGCAGGAGGCCACCGTGCCCTCCCCGCCCGTGTGGCTGATGTCAAAGCACTCGATCCGTGCCGGGGTCGCCTCCAGTTGCAGGGCCGAGCCCACGGCGGCCAGCAGTTCCGCAGCGTCATCGCGCCGCGCGCGCCGCATGGCCAGAGACTGCTCGGCATTGCCGGTTGCAGCTTCCATCCAGCGCGCCGGCAGTCCGCGCGCGGGACGCGACACCGCGATGGAGCGACCGTGTTGCTGGGCCAGCGCTGCCGACAGCGCCTCGGCATCCGGCAGTTCCAGATTGACGCGCACCTCGGGGGCTGGCTCCTCCCGGGCATAGTGCTGCAGCAGGAATGAGGCCAGCACTTCCTCGGGACTGCCCGGCGCGCGCGGGAAATAGGCCGTGGTGCCCAGGCTGCGGCCACCACGCACCAGCAGGATCGATACGGCGTAGTCGCCGGGCTCGCCGACAATCGCGAACACATCCACGTCGCGCAGCGCACCGGCGTCCACGGACTGCTCGGCCTGCAGCTTGCGAAATGAAATCAGCTGGTCGCGCAGTTCCGCGGCGCGCTCGAACTGCTGCGCTTCGGCCGCTCCGCGCATCTGCTGCTCGAGCGCACTGGTCACCTCGCTGTCGCGACCTTCAAGCACCAGCACCGCCGCCTCGACATCGCGGGCGTAGGCTTCCTTCGTGATGAGTCCCACGCACGGCGCGCTGCACCGGCCGATCTGGTATTGCAGACATGGCCGGGAGCGATTGGCAAAGAATCCGTCGCGGCAATTGCGCAACCGGAACAGCTTCTGCAGTTGATGCAGCGACGCGCGCACGGCCCCGGCGTCCGGATAGGGACCGAAGTACCGACCTCCGGCCTTGCGCGGTCCGCGATAAACGGCCAGGCGCGGAAAGTCGTGGTCGTGCAGCAGGATGTACGGAAAACTCTTGTCATCGCGCAGCACGACATTGAATCGCGGCCGATGCTGCTTGATCAGGTTGGCTTCCAGCAGCAGCGCCTCGGTCTCGGAGGCGGTCACAGTCACCTCGACGTGACGGATGAGTCTGACCAGCGCCTCCA
>CAYWDZ010000338.1:0-1903 GCA_964456255.1 uncultured Steroidobacteraceae bacterium
CAAGAACGGCGCCTTCGACTACATCAATAAGGTGTGGAACTCGAAAGCCAACATGTACTTTCTCGTGCGCATGGTCGAGTTCTCGCCGGTGCACATCTACCTCAACAAGAAGATCGACAAACCCGACCTTACCGGCCTCAAGATCCGTATCACGCCGCTGTACCGCGACTTTTTCCAAGCGCTCGGTGCCAACGTCGTGACCCTTGCCCCCGGCGAGGTGTACACCGCGCTCGAGCGCGGCGTGATCGACGGCTACGGCTGGCCCATCAACGGTATCTTCGACCTCAACTGGCATGAGAAGACCAAGTTCCGCGTTGATCCTGGCTTCTACGACGCTGAGGCGTCGATCGTGATGAACCTCGACGCCTGGAAGAGACTCCGCCCGCAGCAACGCCAATTCCTCGAGAAGCTGGCGCTCGCGTTGGAGGGAGAGAACGACGAGTTCTGGAAGAAGTACAACGCGGAGGAAACGAAGCGCCAGGCGCAGGCCGGCATCCAGATCATCACGTTCGATCCGGCCACCGCCAAGGCGTACTACGACAGGGCCTACGAGGTGGGCTGGGCGGCTGCCATTAAAGCGAGCCCGGAGCACGGCCCGCAATTGAAGAAACTGCTCTCCAGGTAAGGGCGGCGGTCGACCGGAAGACCATGGCTACGGATGGAACGCCTCTCCACCCTTTACGGAAAGCTGCTGGATGCGCTGGCGCTCGCCGCTTGCGCGCTGCTGTTCCTGCTCATGCTGATGATCTGCGCCGACGTGCTGCTGCGCAACGTGCCGCTTGTGCCCGGCTTGCGCGGGCTGAAGTGGTCGTACGATCTCTCCGAGAGCATGCTGTACCTGATTACCATGCTCGCTGCACCGTGGCTGCTGCGCGGAGGCCAGCATATTCGCGTCGACATTCTGCTGCGCGCGATCCCGAAGCGCACCGCGTGGTATTTCGAGTGGCTCACCGACGCGCTCGCTTTTGCCTGCTGCGTCCTGATGGTCGTGTACGGCGCGAGTTCCACCCTGGCCAGCTACAATGGAGGCTCCCTGACCATCAAGACCCTGGTCACCCCGGAGTGGTGGCTGCTCGCGCCGCTACCCGCGGCATTCGCGCTGCTCGCGATCGAGGTTCTGTTCCGCATGCGGCGGCTGCACCTCGGCGAGCGCTCGCCCCGCGCCGACGCCGTCTCGGCGTCGTAACCAGCAATGTCCTGGCAGGTCGCGGCATGGCTGATGTTCGGCGGCTCGACGCTGTTGTTGTTCCTCGGCCTACCGGTCGCGTTCACCTTTCTCGTCATCAACTTCGTCGGCGCGGTGATCTGGCTCGGCGGCGAGCCTGGGCTGGTGCAGCTCGCGCGCAACAGCGTGCAGTCGGTGACCAGCTTCTCGCTAACGGCGATTCCGCTGTTCGTTCTGATGGGAGAAATCCTATTTCACACCGGCCTGGCGATGAAAGTGATCGACGGCATCGAGCGCCTGGTCACGCAGGTGCCTGGGCGGCTGGCGGTAGTCGCCGTGGTCGCGGGCACGGTGTTCTCCGCCATTTCCGGCTCGACCATCGCCACCACGGCGATGCTCGGCAGCCTTATGCTGCCGGCGATGCTCGCCCGCGGCTATCACCCGACCATGGCGACGGGGCCGATCATGGCGATCGGCGCGGTCGACATGCTGATCCCGCCCTCGGCGCTCACCGTGCTACTGGGGAGCCTCTCTGGGATTTCGATCTCCAAGTTGCTGATCGGCGGCGTGACGCCGGGGCTGATCCTGTCCGCGGCGTTCGTCGCGTACATCGTGGTGCGCGTCAGGCTCGAGCCGAAGCTCGCGCCGCCCTTCGCGCTGGTCGAGCACCATGGCTGGCACAAGCTACGGCCGTTCATGCAGTACGTGATTCCACTAGTGTCGATCTTCGGCATCGTC
>CAYWDZ010000339.1:0-1883 GCA_964456255.1 uncultured Steroidobacteraceae bacterium
AGGAGACGCTGGTGGAATACGGCTTTCGCCTGCCGTCGGCGCTGGACAACCGCCCATTGAAGTTCGAGGAGTGGGAGGCCATCGCGCCGCAGATGGTGTTCGTGTCGGCGACGCCGGGAAAGTACGAAGCCACGAAGGCAGGGCAGGTGGTGGAACAGGTGGTGCGCCCGACGGGCCTGGTGGATCCGCTGGTGGACATCCGGCCCGTGCGTACGCAGGTGGATGACGTGCTCTCCGAGATCAACGCCTGCGTGGCGCAGGGCACGCGCGCACTGGTGACCACGCTGACCAAGCGCATGGCCGAGGACCTGACCGAATACCTGGAGGAGCATGGCGTACGCGTGCGTTACCTGCACTCGGACGTGGAGACCGTGGAGCGGGTGGAGATCATCCGCGATCTGCGCCTGGGCAAGTTCGATGCCATCGTGGGCATCAATCTGCTGCGCGAGGGTCTGGACATGCCCGAGGTGTCGCTGGTGGCGATCCTCGATGCCGACAAGGAGGGTTTCCTGCGCTCCGAAGGCTCGCTGATCCAGACCATCGGGCGCGCCGCGCGCAACCTGCACGGCCGGGCCATTCTGTATGCCGATCGCATGACGGGTTCGATGGAACGGGCGCTGGCCGAGACCAGGCGCCGCCGTGACAAACAGCTGGCCTTCAATGCCGAGCATGGCATCACGCCACGTGGTGTGGTGAAAGCCATCGTGGATGTGATGGAGGGCGCGCGCAGCGAAGCGCCGGCGAAGGACGCGGCACGCGGGTCGCAGAAGAAGGGTTCGGTCGGTGCAGGGATGGGCCCTGCGGCCACGCCGGAGCAGATCGGCAAGGAGATCCGCCGCCTGGAAGCTGCGATGCAGAAGCATGCGCGGGAACTGGAATTCGAAGAAGCCGCAGCCTGCAGGGATGCCATCCTGGGCCTGCGCAACCGGTTGCTGGAGCTGGCCTGACGCCTAGTGCGTCATCGCATAGACGATGTAGTTGATGCCGAAGCGGTAGCCCAACGTGGTCATCGGGACCGGGTATTCGGGAGTGTTGGCCTCTTCCCAGGAATCACCCACGTCCTGGTTGTAGTTGATGCCGACCATCAGCCGGTGATTCTCGTCATAGATGCCATACCACTTCGGCGGCGGCAGGCTGTCCACCTGGCGCAGGAAGCGCAGTCCGGGAATCTGCACGTGTTCGTCGATGGAATACACCACGTGCAGCACCGCTTCATCGCCGTGCAGCTCCTTGATCTGGCTGTCCGGAAACTGGTCGGGCGGAAACAGGCGCAGCATGGTCTGCTCGAATACATACCATTCGTCGTCGCCCCAGAAGTCATCACACATCAGGAATCCGCCGCGCAGCAGGTACTCGCGCAGGTGGTCCAGCTCTTCATCGCTGAGGTCCCAATAGCCGGTCTGCGTGGCGTACAGCCACGGATAGTCGAACAGCCGCTCATCGAGCAGATCCACCACCCGGTGCTCGCCCACATCGATGCGTGTCAGGCGGATCAGGTTCGCAATGAAATGGTCTTCTGCCTCGGGCCAGTCCTGCTGCCACCAGCCGCGCCCGAAGCCGCCCCCGAAACCACGGCCAGAGCCCGCGGCGTCGTTGTAGTACATGCGCACAAAGTGAAATTCGCCGGCTTCGGGCGACTGCGAGGCTTCCGGCGCGCTGCCCGCGAGCGCTGCAGCAGCGAATGCCAACCACCCCGTGTGAAACCAGCGCATGGCCCAAGCATACCCAAGCCGCACGGAGCCTGTCCGGGTCGCTCCCCGAACAGGCCTTGCAGGGTAAAATCGGTCCCGGTATCGTTCCCGGCCCTCATTTGGTGGTCGACAGTAGTCGCGTAGCTCAGTGGTAGAGCACTTCCTTGACATGGAAGTGGTCGGTGGTTCGAT
>CAYWDZ010000340.1:0-1881 GCA_964456255.1 uncultured Steroidobacteraceae bacterium
CGCAGCTGGTCGATCTGGTCGTACTGGATCTCGGGGAAGATGATCTGTTCCTTCACACCGAGCGTGTAGTTGCCGCGACCATCGAAGGCGCGGGCCGAAACGCCACGGAAATCGCGTACGCGCGGCAGCGCGACCGAAACCAGGCGGTCAAGGAACTCGTACATCCGGGCGCCACGCAAAGTCACCTTGCAGCCGATCGGCAGGTTCTCGCGCAGCTTGAACGAGGCAATGGCCTTCTTGGACTTGGTGATCTGCGGCTTCTGGCCGGTGATCTTCGCCATGTCCGCGGCAGCCGCATCCACCACCTTGCGATCAGCCACGGCTTCGCCCACACCCATGTTGACCGTGATCTTGGTGATCTTCGGCACCTGCATCGGGTTCTTGAGGCCGAGGTCCTTTGCCAGCTTCGGCACGACCGTCGACTTGTAGTATTCCTGTAGCCTCGCCATCTTCATTCCGCCTTACTTGACGTCGAGCTGTTCGTTGTTCGACTTCAGGAAGCGCACGCGCTTGCCGTCAGCCAGTGTCTTGATGCCAATGCGCTCGGCCTTCCTGGCTGCCGCATTCCAGATCGCAACTTTCGAGGCAGGCAACGGCATTTCCTTGTCGACGATGCCGCCCGGCTGGTTCTTCTGCGGGTTGCCCTTCATGTGCTTCTTGGCAACATTGATGCCGGCAACCAGCACCGAGCCATCGCCGAGGACCTGGCTGATCGAACCCGTGCGGCCCTTGTCCTTGCCCGACAGCACCACCACTTCGTCGCCTTTTCGCAGTTTCTTCATTGCCTTGACCTGTTCTGTTCCCGCGCAGCGCTTCAGAGCACTTCCGGGGCGAGAGAAATGATCTTCATGAACCGGACCGTGCGCAGCTCGCGCGTAACCGGCCCGAAGATGCGCGTGCCGATGGGCTCGAGCTTCGGATTCAGCAGCACGGCCGCGTTGCCGTCGAAACGGATCAGCGAACCATCCGGGCGACGCACGCCGAATGCGGTACGCACCACCACGGCATCGTAAACCTCGCCCTTCTTGACCTTGCCGCGCGGGATCGCGTCCTGGACGCTCACCTTGATGACATCGCCCACCGTCGCGTAGCGACGATGCGAGCCACCCAGCACCTTGATGCACTTCAGGGTGCGGGCGCCGCTGTTGTCTGCGGCGTTGAGCACTGTCTGCATCTGGATCATGTCGATACCTGCCTGGAAACTGAATACTTCAGACTGCGCTCGCGCGCCCGACGACCGCCACCAGCCGCCAGCTCTTGTGGCGCGAGATGGGACGGCTCGGGGCGATGGTCACGGTGTCGCCCTCACGAGCCTCACCCGCCTCGTCATGAGCCAGCAGGCGCGTGGTGCGGCGGATGTACTTGCCGTAGCGTGCGTGCTTCAACACGCGCTCGATCTCCACCGCGATGGTCTTGGCCGTCTTGGCCGACACCACCGTCCCGGTCAGCGTGCGCTGCGCCTTGTCGGCTGCCGCTGTAGACATGTTCACTTGCCTCCACTCTTGCCGCGCAGCTCACGCTGCACGGTCTTCAGACGCGCGATGTTCTTGCGCACCTTGTCAAACTGGTCCGGCTTCGGGGTCTGCCCCGTGGCGCGCTGCAGGCGCAGCGAGAACTGCTCCTTGCGCAGGCCGATGAGCTCGGCGTTCAGGTCCTGGGCGGACTTGGTTCGAAGATCACTGGCTTTCATCAACGCACCTGACGCTTCACGAACGACGTGGACACGGAGAGCTTGGCACCGGCCAGGCGAAACGCCTCGCGGGCCGTCGCCTCGGGCACGCCTTCCATTTCAAACAGCACCTTGCCGGGCTGCACCTTGGCCACCCAGTACTCGACGTTGCCCTTGCCCGAGCCCATGCGGACCTCGAGGGGCTTCTTCGA
>CAYWDZ010000341.1:0-1865 GCA_964456255.1 uncultured Steroidobacteraceae bacterium
CTGGTGTGCGTGCCCTTGTAGATCTCGAAAGTCACCGGGATGGAGTAGCTGTCGAGCGCGGCCTTGAGCGCTTTGGACTCATTGAGCCCCGGGTCCTGGTCACCCACGTCGAGGCCGATGGCGCGGTACTGGCGCAGGTTGCCTACGTACTGGTCGATGAAGGCGAGCGGCGCATTGGCGGCCCATTTCGCCAGCACGAGCGCATCGGTCTTGCCATCCATCAATGGCAGGTCCAGGTACAGCGGCGGCTTCTTCGGGTTCGGCGACCACGCGGCGGCAACCGCCAGCTGCGCGCGGCCCGGTGTCGACATCGAGGCGGCATCCTGCGGTGACTTCATCGCCTTCACGGCCTGCTCGAAGGCCTTCTGCTGCGCCTTGGGATCGGCGGCCGGCTGTCCCATGCTGGGCAGCTCGGCCGCATGCGGCAGCAGCAGGCCGGGGCTCATGATGTACATGCTGCCGAACACCTCCGGATGCTTCATGCCGATGCGTGCCGTACCCTGGCCACCCATCGAGTGGCCTGCGAGTCCGCGCGCGCGCCGGTCCGGAATGGTGCGGTAGTGGGCATCGATGTACGCGACCAGGTCGCGCGAGATGAATTTCTCGTGGTCACCGACCGTGACCGACGAGGAGTAGATCGAGCCGCCGCAAAGCGTCTTCGAATCCGGCAGCACCACGATCATCGGCGCGGCGCCTTTGGCAAAGGCGCCCTCGATGGTCTGCGGCACGTGGATTTCCTTCGTCCACTGCTCCGCGCCGATGGAGTAGCCGTGCAGCGCATACAGCACCGGATAGCGGCGACTCGTGTCGGACGCGTAGCCGGGTGGCAGGAACACGATGACATCGCGATCCACGGCTTCGCCGCCCAGGTTGCCCTCGAGCGCCGCGCCATGCACCTTGATGCGTTCGGCCGACACGGGTTTGGCGCCGGCGACCAGTGGCGGCACCTCGGTCTGCACCTGCGCGGCGAGCGGCAGCGCAATGGTCGCGGCCATAAGCATTGCCGCCCATCGGGCGATCTTCACCATGTTCATCAATCAACCCTCCCGGCTTCAGTCACGTGCTTCCTGCCGCTAGTGCTTTGAAAAGAACTCCATGATCTGCGCGGTGCTCGGTGCAACCATCGAGCCATGCGTGCCACCGGCGATCTCCACGTACTGCACTTCGCCGCCGGCGGCCTTGAGGGCCTCCACGGCCTTCTTGCTGGCAACGACCGTGTCGGTCTCCTGTTCGCCAACGGCCACCAGCACCGGCTTGCGCGCCAGCTTCCTGAAATCCAGTTCCTTCAGTGCGTTGTCATTGATGCCTGACATCGGGGCAATCGCAGCCCACGTGCCCGCATGCTTCTGCCCGAGGAACCAGGTGCCGAAGCCGCCCATGGAATGACCCATCAGGTAGACGCGCTTGTTGTCGACCTTGTATTCGCGCTTGATGATGTCGAGCACGGTCATCACGTCCAGTTCACTGAGTTCGCGCTCCCGCAGCTGTTCCTGTTCGTTGCCGGTCTGCGGCACCGGCAGCCTGGAGCCGGGCGGGGGCGTGCCCGGTACCGTGATCGGCGCGCCATACCAGCCGCTGGTCGAATAGCCCATGGGGGCGACACAGATGAACCCGTGCTTCTCGCACAGGGCCGGCAATTCCTTGACGAAACCAAAGAAGAACCCGTAGTTCACGCCGTAGCCGTGCAGTGCCACGACCACGGGAGCGACCTTCTTCGGGTCATAGCTCTGCGGCACATACAGGTGATACGGCATCTCCCGTCCGGCCTTTTCCAGGCGATAGTGACGCTCCTGGTCACCCTTCGCGCCGGGCGTCTGCGGCCACGCGGCAATCTCTTCACTGGATGGCCCGGCTCCGACATAGGC
>CAYWDZ010000342.1:0-1854 GCA_964456255.1 uncultured Steroidobacteraceae bacterium
CTGATCAAGCACAACAAGGCCCTCAGGGAGATACCGGTCATCATGCTTTCCTCGAAGGACGGGTTGTTCGACCGCGCTCGCGGCCGGATCGTCGGGTCCGAGCATTACCTGACCAAGCCGTTCACCAAGGAAGAGCTGCTTGGGGCGATCGAAACGCATGTCGTGAGGTAGGCCGTGGCACTCATTCTCATCATTGACGACTCCCCCACCGAAGTGCACGCCATGAAGGTCGCGCTCGAGATGAGCGGCTTCAAGACCGTGACGGCCAGGGACGGGGAGGAAGGGGTGCGGATTGCCAGGGAGATGCACCCGGATCTCATCTTCATGGACGTGGTCATGCCCGGCATGAACGGTTATCAGGCCACGCGCGCCATCGTCAGTGACCCGGGCACGAAGTCCATTCCGGTGGTGATGGTCTCTTCCAAGGGTCTGGAGACAGACCGGGTCTGGGGGCTGCGCCAGGGCGCGGTGGATTACATGGTCAAGCCGGTGCCTCCGGACAAACTGGTGCGCAAGGCCCAGACAACACTTGCCGCCTGATGTCGGACAGAGGATGCCCGGCGTGACTGCCAGCCTGACTTCAATTCGTACCCTGCTGGACAAGCCCTACGAGATGCTGGTTGCGCTCGACAAGCGCGGCCGCGAGGTCAATGCCGCGCCTGGTGAGTCGGCCGATGTCGACCGCGAATGGGTCGGGGTGGCCTGGCGCATGGCCGGTGAAGCCTATCTGGTGGCCCGCGAAGAGACCCGTGAGGTGCTGCCTTATCCGTCGCAGCTGACGCGCGTGCCGGGCGCCCGGGACTGGGTCAAGGGGCTGGCGAACATCCGCGGAACACTGCTGCCCATCATTGACCTGCGCGCCTTTCTGGGCAGCGGGGCTACGCCCTTGACCCGCAATACGCGCGTGCTGGTGGTGAACCACCGCGACGTGCCGGCCGGACTCATGGTGGATGAAGTGCTGGGGTTCCGGCGTTTCACCGACGGTGAGTTCAGCGCCGATGCGCCGCCGACCATCGTGCGTTGCGAACGCTTCGTGGCCGGCGCCTTCCGGCGCGGTTCGGAAGCCTGGCCGGTGCTGAGCCTGCGCCAGCTGGTCGAGAACCAGGGGTTCCTTGATGCGGCGGCCTGACCAGACCGCCGCATCCGGCCGGCCGCGCGGTCAGCTGTGGATACTGCTCGCCGGGCTGATCGTCATCGCCGCCGCCGGACTCTCCTTCTATAACGGTGGACTGCTCGGCGTCATTGCCGGCGTGGCCGCGCTTGCCGTGCTGGTGCCGCTGACGATGCTGTTCATGTCGCTGCGTTCAACGCTGGATGAGACCGAGATGGCGCGCCATGCGATGGAAGCACAGCGTCGCGAGGGTGATCGCAACCAGGCGGCCATTCTGCGCCTGCTCGATGAAATTGCCGGCCTCGGTCAGGGTGATCTCACCGCCACTGCCACGGTGACCGAGGACATCACCGGTGCCATCGCCGACTCGGTGAACGTCGCGGTGGAGGCGCTGCGCGACCTGGTGACCACCATCAACCAGTCTTCCGAGCAGCTCGACGGCACCGCACGTCAGACACAGGCCCTGGCGCAACACCTGGCCAAGTCCTCCAGCGCGCAGTCGCGCCAGATTGCTGCCGCCACCGAATCCATCAGCTCGATGGCGGGCTCGATCGAGGAAGTCTCGGGCAATGCGGAACGGGCCGCGGACGTCGCACGGCATTCCGTGGACATCGCGCACAAGGGTGGCGAGGCCGTGCGGCGCACGATCGACGGCATGAACACCATCCGCGAGACGATCCAGGAGACCTCCAAGCGCATCAAGCGCCTGGGCGAGAGCTCGCAGGAGATCGGCAACATCGTCG
>CAYWDZ010000343.1:0-1846 GCA_964456255.1 uncultured Steroidobacteraceae bacterium
ATCGCTTCAACAAGGCGCAGCAGGACCTGTTCCTGCCGTACGTCGAGGACGGCACCATCGTGTTCATCGGTGCCACCACCGAGAATCCTTCCTTCGAGGTCATCGGCGCGTTGCTGTCACGGGCACGTGTCTATGTGCTGAAGCCTCTGGGCGCCACTGATCTGATCGCACTGTGTAAGCGCGCCCTTGCCGACACGGAGCGCGGTCTGGGGGAGCGCAAGCTCACCATCAGCGACAGTGCGCTGCAGGCGCTTGCTGCCGCGGCCGATGGCGATGCCCGGCGCGCGCTGGGCATGCTCGAGATGGTGGCGGACCTGGCCGTGGATGGTCGCATCGATGAGCAGCAGATCGCAGAGCTTGCGGCCGGCACGCACCGCCGCTTCGACAAGGGCGGCGATCAGTTCTACGACCAGATCTCGGCGCTGCACAAGGCGGTGCGCGGATCGGATCCGGATGCATCGCTGTACTGGCTCGCGCGCATGCTCGATGGGGGCTGCGACCCGGCCTACCTCGCCCGGCGCATCACGCGCATGGCCACCGAGGACATCGGCCTGGGTGATCCGCGCGCGCTGCCCCTGGCGCTGGAGGCCTGGGAGACGTACGAACGCCTGGGCAGTCCGGAAGGGGAGCTGGCACTCGCGCAGTGTGTGGTGTTCCTGGCGGTGGCACCGAAGAGCAATGCCGTCTATGCCGCATTCGGCGCCGCCCGCGAGGACGTGGCGAAGTACGGTTCCCTGGAGGTTCCGGCGCGTTTCCGCAATGCGCCGACGCGCCTGATGAAGGAGCTGGGGCACGGGGTCGGCTACCGCTATGCACATGATGAGGCTGAAGCCTATGTCGCGGGCGAACGTTACTTGCCCGATGAGATGCCCGACCGGCAGTATTACTTCCCGGTCCAGCGCGGCTTCGAGATCCGCATCGCCGAGGCCATGGAGCGGCGCCGCGCACAGGACCAGTCTGCGAAGAATACCGACAGGAAGAACAAGTGATCGATCCGAAACTTCTGCGTGGCGCGCCCGCCGATGTGGCCGCCAATCTGGCGCGTCGCGGCTTCAAATTCGATGTGCAGGCCTTCACGGCGCTGGATGAGCGCCGCAAGGCGGCGCAGATCGAAGCCGACCGCCTGCGCGCCGAGCGCAATGCCAATGCCAAGAAGGTCGGCATGGCCAAAGGCAAGGGTGAGGATGCCGCGCCCCTGATTGCGCAGGGCGAGAAGCTCGCTGCCGGGCTAGTGTCCGCGGAGGCCGCCATCAATGCGGCGCAGGATGAGTTCGATGCGCTGGCCCTGCAGCTGCCGAACCTGTTGCAGTCCTCGGTGCCCGACGGTGCAGACGAGAACGCCAATGTGGAGCTGCGCCGCTGGGGTACGCCGCGCAGTTTCGGATTCACGCCGCGCGATCACGTGGAGCTGGGCGAGCGTCTGGCCCATGGCATGGATTTCGAGGCCGGGGCCCGCATCGCCGGCAGCCGCTTCGTGGTCCTGCGTGACCAGGTCGCGCGCCTGCATCGCGCGCTGGGCCAGTTCATGCTCGATGTGCATACGCGCGAGCATGGCTATACCGAAGTGTATGTGCCCTACATGGCATCGCCCGCCTCGCTGCGGGGCACGGGCCAGCTGCCCAAGTTCGAGCAGGATCTGTTCGCCGTGCGCAGCGAGCATGGCCACTACCTGATCCCCACCGCGGAGGTGCCGGTCACGAACCTGGTGCGCGAGCAGATCGTGGATGCGCATCAGCTGCCGCTGAAGCTGGTTGCGCACACGCCTTGCTTCCGTTCCGAGGCCGGTGCGGCCGGCAAGGACACGCGCGGCATGATCCGCCAGCACCAGTTCGACAAGGTCGAGATG
>CAYWDZ010000344.1:0-1833 GCA_964456255.1 uncultured Steroidobacteraceae bacterium
GTACAGACCGACCTTGCGGAATACTCCGTGGTCGAGCAGAACCCGCTGATGGAAGGCCGGCAGATGGTCATGGTGTTATCGCCAAAAAAGAAGTGATCGGCCGCGCCCCTGGGTCCTGGACCCAAAGGGCAAATCCGATCCGCCCCTAGCGGGTGAGCGGCATGTCGCCGCCCATCTTGCGAAAGGAAGCTAAAAACTGGAGTTGAGTCATGCCTAAACTGAAGACGAACAGGGCGGCGGCGAAGCGCCTGCGCAAGACGGCGAAGGGCTTCAAGTCCTATTCCGCCGGCCGTCGCCACAACCTCGGCCACAAATCCCGCAAGGTCAAGCGCAAGCTGCGCTCGGGCGGATCGAGCCTGATCCACAAGAGCGATGTCGGCCGCGCCGTCGCGCTCCTGCCCAATTCCTGAAGCGAGGTAAACGAACATGGCACGAGTAAAACGTGGTGTCGTCGCTGGACGCCGGCACAAGAAGGTCCTCGCCAAGGCGAAGGGTTACTACAACGCCCGCCGCAAGGTATTCCGTGCGGCCAAGCAGGCCGTCATCAAGGCCGGGCAGTATGCCTACCGTGACCGTCGCGCCAAGAAGCGCGAGTTCCGCGCGATCTGGATCGCCCGCATCAATGCGGCTGCCAGGGGCCACGGTCTGTCGTACAGCCGGTTGATCAACGGCCTGCTGAAGGCCGGCATCGAGATCGATCGCAAGGTTCTCGCCGAACTCGCCGTGCACGATGCGGCGGCGTTTGGCGTCATCTGCGAACAGGCCAAGGCCCAGCTCCAAGCCGCCTGACGCGCCGCGCGGGCGCAAGGGAGAGGCAATGCAGTCGCTGGCCGATCTGAAGGCTCAGGCGCTGGCCCAGGTGGCCGCCAGCGCTGATGTCGCGCGCCTTGACGAGGCGCGCGTGCACTGGCTCGGCAAGAAGGGTCTGCTCACCGAGCAACTGAAGAGCCTGGGCAAGTTGCCGGCGCCTGAAAGACCGGTAGCCGGTGCCCTGATCAACGAGGCCAAGGTTGCCGTTGAAGCGGCGATCGAGGCACGGCGCGCTGTGCTTGAAGCCGCCGCCATCGAAGGCCGGCTGGCCGCGGGCCGCGTCGATGTCACGTTGCCCGGTCGCGGTGAGGTCAATGGCGGCCTGCATCCGGTGACCCGCGCGCGGCTGCGCATCGAGCGACTCTTCCGCGAAGTCGGCTTTGAAGTCGCCCAGGGCCCGGAGGTCGAGGACGACTTCCACAATTTCACTGCGCTGAACGTGCCGGCCAATCATCCGGCCCGTGCGATGCACGACACGTTCTATCTCGAACACGAAGTGAATGGCGAGCGGGCGCTGCTGCGCACGCATACCTCGCCGGTGCAGATCCGGGCGCTTGAAGCTGCGCGCAACCGCCTGCCGCTGGCGGTGATCGCACCAGGGCGCGTGTACCGCATGGATTCGGACGCCACCCACACTCCCATGTTTCACCAGGTTGAAGGCCTGCTGGTCGATGAGGGTGTGAGCTTTGCGAACCTGAAGTCCATCCTGCACGGCTTCATGGAAGCTTTCTTCGAGCGCGACCTGTCGATGCGCCTCAGGCCCTCGTATTTCCCCTTCACCGAGCCATCGGCAGAGGTGGACATCACCTGCGTGGAATGCGGCGGGTCCGGTTGCCGGCTGTGCAAGCACACCGGCTGGATCGAGGTGCTGGGTTGCGGCATGGTGCATCCGAATGTGCTCGCGGCCTGTGGAGTGGATGCCGAGAAGTACACCGCCTATGCCTTCGGCATGGGCATCGATCGCCTGGCCATGCTGCGCTATGGCGTGAATGACCTGCGCTTGTTCTTCGAGAACGATCTGCG
>CAYWDZ010000345.1:0-1827 GCA_964456255.1 uncultured Steroidobacteraceae bacterium
CTGCGCGACCGTGGTCACGCGCATCTTGTCCTCGATGTTGGCGTTGAAGTTGACCTGCAGGTCGGGGTGCTTCGGATCGTAGGTGTAGCCGCGCGCCTCGAGCTCGGCCTGCACCGCGCGCTTGAAGCGCTCGGTCACCAGCGAACTGTAGCCGGCCGTGTCGGTCGCCAGCGGGGTGTAGAAACCGAAGGTGCGGAAGCTGCCGAAGTCTGCCTCGCGGTCGAAGTCCGAGCGCACGTTGATCGGATTGCCGCAGGCGGCCAGGAGCAGCAAGCACAGGACCGTGGCGGCGAGGCGCAGGGGGACGCGAATGGACATGGACGACTCCGGACGGAACGGGACGACTAGTCTGCGCCAGCGGCCTGCGCGGGGAAAGGGCGCGCCAGCGGACCTGGCCGCTGCCGCGCCCTGCCTGGCCCTGCACACATCGGCTAGCATGGGCGCCTGACCCCACGGAGTCCCGACATGCCCAGCGCGCTGCGGCTCGCCCTGTATCCCCTGCTGCTGTGCCTTGCTGCCGCGCCCGCGGCGACCGTGCGCGCAGCCGAGGCGCCGGCAACGGCGCACTCGAACTTCCTCGTGGTCGCCGGCGGCGCCAACATGTTCATCAAGGAACATCCGGAAGACGCCCTGTGCGCGATGCTGGTCAAGCGCGGGTTGAAATGCACCACCGGCATGTCGCTGTGGGGCAACCGCACGCGACTGGACCGCGAACTGGTCGAGCCCTACGTGCAGCGCGACGGCTACGACGCGATCTACTTCGTCAGCGCCGGCATGTACGACGAGGGCTACGCCACCGGGCGCGCGACCTATTTCGACAGCGGCACCACGCTCGACGAGTTCTACACCATGGCCTTCGCCGCCGCGCTGCTGCCCGGCAAGGTGGTCGGCTCGCGGACCCAGATCCTGATGACCCTGTTCGACGTCGCCACGCGCAAGCCGATCTGGAACGACCAGTTCGTGACCAAGTCCAGCGCCGACAGCGACAAGGTCATCAAGCAGGCGGTGAAGAAGACCGAGAGCGGCCTGCGCAAGGCCGGACTGCTCGCCCGCTAACCGCGAAGCCGCTGGCATCGCACCCATGGCCGGCGACTCGCTGCTGATCGGCTACTTCGCCCCGGTCTTCGCCCTGGCGGCATTCCTCGGCATCCTCCTCATGCTGGAATGGGGTCGCCGCATCGGCAAGCGGCGCCTGGCGGAGCAGGGACCGTCGGCCCGCGAGGGACTGAGCACCCTGGAGGGCGCGATCTACGCCCTGACCGGCCTCCTGATCGCCTTCACCTTCTCCGGCGCCGCCTCGCGCTTCGACCAGCGCCGGCAGATGGTGATCGAGGAGACGAACGCGATCGGCACCGCGTGGCTGCGCATCGACCTGCTGGACGAGCAGGCGCGGGAGCCCTTGCGGGCGCTGTTCCGCGACTACACCGACGCGCGCATCGCGGCCTACCGCAAGTTGCCCGACCTCGAGGCCGCGATGGCGCACTTGGGCGTCGCCAACCAGTTGCAGTCGCGCATCTGGGCCACCTCCACCCGGGCATGCCAGGCCGCGCCGGGGCCGGCTCCCTGCGTGCTGCTGCTGGATGCGCTCAACACCATGTTCGACATCACCACGACGCGGCTGGCATCGTCGCGCATGCACCCGCCCTGGGTGATCTATGGCGTGTTGTGGCTGTTCGTCCTGGCCAGCGCCCTGCTGTCCGGCCAGTCGATGGCCGGCATGCGGCAGCGCGACGGTTCGCACTATGCAATCTATGCCCTGGGGATGGGCGCGATCCTGTACGTCATCGCCGACATCGAGTTCCCGCGCGCCGGCCTGATCCGCGTCGA
>CAYWDZ010000346.1:0-1763 GCA_964456255.1 uncultured Steroidobacteraceae bacterium
CATCGCCGCCGACATCTGCATCTACACCAACCGCAACCTCACCATCGAGGAGCTGTAGATGACTCCGCGCGAGATCGTGCAAGAGCTCGACAAGCACATCATCGGGCAGGAGCGGGCCAAGCGCGCGGTTGCAATTGCGCTGCGCAACCGCTGGCGCCGCATGCAGGTGGGCGAACCGCTGCGGCAGGAGATCACGCCGAAGAACATCCTGATGATCGGGCCCACCGGCTGCGGCAAGACCGAAATTGCGCGGCGTCTGGCGCGGCTGGCCAATGCGCCGTTCGTGAAGGTGGAGGCCACCAAATTCACCGAGGTCGGCTATGTGGGCCGCGAGGTCGATTCCATCATCAAGGAACTGGTGGATGTCGCCGTGAAGATGACGCGCGAAGAGGAAAAGGCCCTGGTGCGCGAGCGCGCCGCCGACGCCGTCGAAGAACGCATCCTGGATGCACTGCTGCCGAAGGCGCGCCCACCGATGGGCTTCTCCACCGATGAGCCGCAGCAGACGCAGGGCGCCGAGACGCGCCAGCGCTTTCGCAAGATGCTGCGTGAGGGTTCGCTGGACGAGCGCGAAATCGAACTGGATCTGGCTGCGATGCCGGCTGGCGTGGAGATCATGGCTCCGCCCGGCATGGAGGAAATGCAGCAGCAACTGTCGCAGATGTTCAGCAACCTGGGTGCGGGCCGCACGAAACGGCGGCGCGTGAAGATTGCCGAGGCCAGGAAGCTGCTGCTGGACGAGGAAGCCGGCAAGCTCATCAACGAGGAAGAGCTGCGCGCCAAGGCGCTGGCCAACTGCGAGCAGAACGGCATCGTGTTCATCGACGAGATGGACAAGATCGCCCGCCGGCAGGACACCATGGGGGCCGACGTGTCACGCGAGGGCGTGCAGCGTGACCTGCTGCCGCTGGTGGAGGGCTGCACCGTGTCGACGCGGTACGGCACGATCAAGACCGACCACATCCTGTTCATCTGTTCCGGGGCCTTTCATATGTCAAAACCCTCGGACCTGATCCCCGAGCTGCAGGGGCGCCTGCCGATCCGGGTCGAACTCACGCCGCTCACAGCCGACGATTTCGTGCGCATCCTCTCCGAGCCGGATGCATCGCTCACGGCGCAGTACCGCGCGCTGCTCGAAACCGAGAAGGTGCAGCTGCAATTCACGCCGGAAGGCGTGCGGCGCATTGCCGAGGTGGCCTGGCAGGTCAACGAACGCACCGAGAACATCGGCGCACGGCGCCTGCACACGGTGATGGAGCGGCTGCTGGATGTGGCTTCCTTTGAAGCGGCCGACAGCCCGGGTACGACCATCACGGTTGATGCGGGCTACGTGGACCAGCACCTGACGAAACTGGCCCAGGACGAGGACCTGAGCCGCTACATCCTGTAGAGAAAGGGGGCCTTGCGGCCCCCTGCAGAATCAGGACTTGGCGCGTTTGGCTGCAGTCTTGGCGGCCGGCTTGGCGGCCCGGGCAGCAGGCTTGGCGGTGGCCACGGCAGCAGCAGGCTTCTTGCCGCGCGACGGATCCTTGGGGCGCAGCTTGCCGAATGAACCTGCGTAGATCTTGCCCCGACGGGTCCTGCGATCACCTTTTCCCACGAGCTTCTCCAATGTTTTGAGCGAAAGGGCGCGCAGTCTAGGAAACAAGGCCCGGACTGTCCACAATGGGCCTGATGCGCAGAGCTGAAAAAAGAAAGGCCGGACTTCGTGTCCGGCCGAACTTTGACAAGACCCCCAATTGGTCAGCACTCACTCAAGCGCC
>CAYWDZ010000347.1:0-1760 GCA_964456255.1 uncultured Steroidobacteraceae bacterium
GATGCGCTTTTGTACCTCGTGGCCGAAGCCTTCGGCGCGCGAGCGCTTGTACAGATCGTGCAGGTCCTTCGGGTTCTCGCAGCGATGGCCGAAGCGCACGCCGTCGAAGCGGGCGAGGTTCGATGAGCACTCGGCCGGGGCCACCACGTAGTAGGTGGGCACCGACAACGGCAGGCTTGGCAGGCTCACTTCCTTCACTTTCGCGCCGAGCTTGCGGAAGGTTTCCAGTGCAGACCGCACGGGACCTTCCACCTCCGGCTGCAGCCCGTCGCCGAAGAACTCCTTCAGGATGCCGATCGTCAGGCCAGCCAGCGGCAGGTCGAGCGCGGCGCGGTAGTCCGGCACGGGCTGATCCACACTGGTGGAATCCTTCGGATCGAAGCCCGCCATGGCCTGCAGGGTGAGCGCCGCATCCTCGGCGCTGACGGTGATGGTGCCGGCCTGGTCCAGGCTCGAGGCGAAGGCGATCATGCCGTAGCGCGACACGCGCCCGTAGGTGGGTTTGAGTCCGGTCACACCACACAGCGATGCCGGCTGGCGGATGGATCCGCCGGTGTCGGTGGCGGTGGCCAGCGGCACCAGGCGCGCGGCAACGGCAGCCGCGGAGCCACCGGAGGACCCGCCGGGCACGCACTGCAAATCCCAGGGGTTCTTCACCGGCCCGTAGAAACTGGTTTCGTTCGAAGAGCCCATGGCGAACTCGTCCATGTTCGCCTTGCCGATCATCACCATGCCGGCTTCCTTCAGCCGGGTGACGACGGTCGCGTCGTAGGGTGAGACGAAGTTGGACAGCATTTTCGAACCGCAGGTGGTGAGCACCCCGGCGGTGCAGAAGATGTCCTTGTGAACCATGGGAACGCCGGTCAGCGGACCGGCCTGGCCCGCCGCGCGGCGGGCATCCGCTGCGGCGGCATCGGCCAGGGCCCCTGCCGCGACCATGCTGATCAGGGCATTGAGCCCGGGTTGGGCCCGCTCGGCGCGCTCCAGGGCCGCACGCGTGAGCTCCACCGAGGAATACCTGCCGGCGGCCAGGCCAGCCGCCAGCTGGGCAAGTGTGGCGGCCATTATTCGATGACTAGGGTGGTTGAGTGGCAGGGGCTGAGGGTCGTCGCGTTCATTCGATCACCCTTGGGACCAGATACAGGCCGGCTTCGACCTGCGGCGCGTTGCGCTGGTACAGGTCGCGCTGGTTGCCGGACGTGATTTCGTCGGCACGCAGCCGCTGCACCTGGCCGGTGAGCGGGTGCGCCATCGGTGTGACCCCGGATGTGTCGGCCGCTTCAAGCTGGCCAACCATCTCGAGGATGTTCGACAGGCTGGTCGCGTAGGCGGCGACCTCGCCAGGTGTGAGTTCGAGCCGCGCGAGCTGCGCAATGCTCTGGATCTGCTGGGGCGTGAGGCTCATCGGCGTGTGATGTCGTCCGGTCGAGGGGAGCGGCGGATCATACTCCGCAATGCAAATTGCTCAAAAAGCAGCGCTGGATCACGTCGGTCGCCTTGCTAGTAATAGGTGCGATTGTTATGTTACCCGCCGCTTTTCCCTGCCTTTTTTCACCCTTGGGTCAGCAGCTTCATGTTCAAGCGCCTGCGCGGCTATTTTTCCAGTGACCTGTCGATCGACCTCGGTACGGCGAACACCCTGATCTACGTTCGCGGCAAGGGCATCGTCCTGAACGAACCCTCGGTTGTCGCAGTGCAGGACGAACCCGGCGGCACCGGCAAGCGCATCGTGGCGGTGGGACAGGACGCCAAGATGATGC
>CAYWDZ010000348.1:0-1748 GCA_964456255.1 uncultured Steroidobacteraceae bacterium
GTTGATTCCAGAACCATCCTTGACCAGGGCGGCGCCGAGACCCTGCTCGGCCATGGCGACATGCTGTACCTGCCGCCCGGCACTTCGGTGCCGACGCGCGTGCATGGCGCTTTCGTGTCGGACGAGGAGGTGCATCGCGTCGTCAATGCCCTCAAGACCGCCGAGCCGCCGGACTACATCGAGGAGGTGCTGTCTGGTCCCTCGCAGCCCATCCCGGGGTTTGGTGGCGATTCGGATGGCTCCGGTTCAGGTGTGGCCGGTGATACTGAGCAGGACGCTTTGTATGACGAGGCCGTCAAGATCGTGATCAGCGAACGCAAACCCTCCATTTCCTACGTGCAGCGGCGCCTGAAGATCGGCTACAACCGCTCTGCGCGCCTGCTCGAAGCGATGGAGGCCGCCGGTGTCGTCGGGCCCCTGCAATCGAATGGTTCGCGCGATGTACTGGTGCCGGCGGGTCAGGACGATGACTAGGCCTCTGGCTGCGCTGTTCGTGCTGCTGTGTGGCTGCTCGCTGGCCGGCAATGCATTGGCCGCTGATGTCACGGCCCTGGACAGCTACCTCACCGGGCTCTCCACCTGGACGGCGAGTTTCACGCAGGGGACCACGGATGCCAGCGACAAGGTCATAGCGGGTGGCAGCGGGCGGCTGGTGATCGTGCGTCCCGGAAAGATGCGCTGGGAGTCCGCGCCGCAGGGCGCCGGCGATGCGGCGCAATTGCTAATTGCCGATGGCCGGAACCTGTGGTTTCTGGACCGTGATCTGGACCAGGCCACGGTGAAGCCGCTGGCCGCGGAGATTCCGCAGTCCCCGCTGATGCTGCTGGCCGGCGGGAGTGATCTGCGGGGCGCCTTCAACGTGCAGGCCGATGGCAGGCGCGACGGCTTCGACTGGGTGCGGGTGCAGCCCAGGGACGCGGCATCGGATTTCCGCGAGGCCCGCTTCGGCTTCAAGGGCAAGGAGCTGGCGCGGCTCATCATCGTGGACAAGCTCGGCCAACGATCCACGCTGGTGTTCAAGGACGTGAAGCGCAATGTCGCGGTCGATCCCGCGCTTACCCAGTTCGTGTTGCCGGAGGGTGTGGACCTGATTGGCAAACCGGTGGCGCCTTGAAGCATGTAGTGCCGGGGCTGCGCCTGGCGCGGCTGTGGGTTGTGCTGGGAGTCCTGCTGTTGCTGGTGGTCGTCCTGTTCTGCCTGCTGCCCGGCCAGGACGTGCCCGATCTGGTCGGGTCAGACAAGCTCAAGCATTTCGTGGCCTTTGGTCTGGTGGCCTTCTGGTTCGCCAGCATCTTGGTGCGATCGGATCTGCTCTGGGTCGGCATCGCGGTTGTGCTCATCGGCGGTCTGATCGAGCTGCTGCAGGGCATGATGGGGCTGGGTCGGGACCCGGAGTGGCTTGATCTTGCGGCCGATGCGCTGGGTGTGGCCGCCGGGCTGGTGCTGGCGTTGACGCCGCTGGGTCGATGGCCGCGCTGGTTCGAGGCGCGGTTCGCGAAGGTCGCGCAGTGACCGGGCCGCTCAGGCCGCTTGCCGACCGCATGCGGCCGCGCACCGTGGAGGAATTCGCCGGGCAGCAGCATCTGCTGGCACCGGGTCGCGCACTGCGTGCGGCACTGGATCGGGGCCAGCTGCATTCGATGATCCTGTGGGGTCCGCCGGGCACCGGCAAGACCACGCTGGCGCGGCTGCTGGCGGCGGCGATGGATGCCGAGTTCTTGCAGCTTTCGGCCGTGATGGCCGGCGTG
>CAYWDZ010000349.1:0-1729 GCA_964456255.1 uncultured Steroidobacteraceae bacterium
TCTCGATCGCGACCGCAGGGCCATCACTGGTCTCCGTATCGAAGACTTCGAGCTGAGGGAGCAGGGCAAGCCCGTGCAGATTCGCAATTTCGCTAGCGAAGACATGCCTGTCGATATCATGTTGCTGCTCGATGTCAGCGGCAGCATGCGGCCGCACGTGGAGCGGCTGGCAAACGCGGCACAGGACGCGTTGCGCGAGCTTGGGGAAGGTGATCGCGTGGGAATCATGGTGTTTGACACCATGACTCGCGTGCGTCTTCCGCTGAGGAGCAGCCGCGAAGAAGTACATCGCGAATTTCAGAATCTGCTGCGCCGCGAGGGGTTCAATGGCGGCACCGATATAGCGCGCGGTCTGAAGGATGCTGCGCAATACCTCGCGCGCAATGGCCGTAAAGAGGCGCGCCGCGCAATCGTGATCCTCACGGATGATCAGACCCAGCGCCAGACTGATGAATACAGCATCGTCCGTATGCTGGCCAGTTCCGATATCGTTCTGTGCGCGATCCTCGCTCCCGATGCCATCGGCCGGTACAGCGGCGGTTATCCTGGCGGCGGCTACCCCGGAGGTCGATATCCGCAGCGTCGCGGAGGCGTCATTCTCGGTCCGCAAGGCGGAGGGTGGCCAGGCGGCGGTGGTGGCTGGCCGGGTGGAGGTGGTGGGTATCCTGGCGGCGGTTATCCGGGAGGGGGCGGATCCGTTCCGCCCGTGATCGGCGGTGGCAGAACTCACTCCGCGGGAACCGCGCAGATGGCGCGAGACTCCGGTGGCGACAGCATGTCGATCGACGACACGTACGCGTTTCAGGAAACCTTGCAGCGCATCCGCCAGCGGTACGCACTGCATTTTCTGGAACCGGCAGGGTCCAGGCAAGGCGAGGAGCGGCGCCTCGAAGTGTTGCTAACGGCTGCTGCGCAACGCAAGTACGGCAATGCCGATCTGCGATATCGCAGCATTTACTATGCGGGCGGGAACTCCAGTGCGCCCGTGGACGGGCCTCCCGTGGTTAGCGGCGCATCAACTGAAACAGACGCTTCCACACCCGCAAACACCAGGACAACGCGACGCTCAGACGAGTCCGCTCCGCCCGTGATGCGGCGCCGTCAGGCTAGCGACGGCTCATCCAGCGGACCCCGCGGACCAAGTCCGATCGTTGGTGTCGAAACGCCGAAGACAGCCGACACGCCTTCTTCCGAAAAGAAAGCCGAATCTACCGAGGCGCCGAAGGGGTGGCGCAAGGTGAAGCCGGGCGAGACTCCGTAGTGCGTTATTTAAAGTTGCGCGCGAAGGTATCGCGTGGAAGTCCGTTCGCTCGCGCCTTGGCGCGAAGCCTCAGCGCTTCCGGACGCGTCATCACACCACCCAGTGACACCAGATGCGGCCCTGCATCGCCGCTCGGCGAGAACACTTGAGGCCGCAACTCCGGCCAGCGCGTTTGCACCCGGCGGGCCCTCTCTTCGGCATCCTTCTTCGAGGAGTAGGTGTAGGCGATCACCCGCCAGTCCTCCGATGTTTGCGCTCGCTCAGGTCGGCGCACTTGGGCAGCGGATGCTGCCGCAATCGGACTCGAAGTTTCTATTGATGTTGTCACCACCTGCTGCTTCTTCGTGTCCGCCACGGGTGCCAGCCGAGGCTTATCGCGGCTGCTGGTGAGGAATAGCACGGCCGCCACCAATCCTGCCGCCGCAGCGCCCGCGGTCCACTTCACCCGGTCAGGAACCGGTGCAGAAG
>CAYWDZ010000350.1:0-1720 GCA_964456255.1 uncultured Steroidobacteraceae bacterium
CTTGCCTTGGTCGACGTGGGCAATGATGGCGTTGTTGCGGATCGGTCGCGACATGAGGGGAGGGGGAGGAAAAAGGCCCGCGAGATTACCAGTTTCGCCGCGGTTTTCCCAAGCTAGACTCACTACCACATGAATCGACCCATTCCTCCCGGCCCCGCGCCCGCATTGGCGCTGCGCGACCTGCCGCGCGAGTTCCTGGAGGCCTTCGGCTACAGCCGCAAGGCACTGGAACTGGTCTGGCAGACCAGCCATCGCCTGACGGTCTGGCTGGGCCTGCTCACGGTGGTGGTCGGGACATTGCCGGCGGCAGTGGCCTATATCGGAGGGCGGATCGTGGATGCGGTGGTCGCCGCTTCCGCCCAGGGCGGCAACATCATGCCGGTGCTGCAGCTGGTGGCACTGGAAGGGCTCGCCGTGGCGCTGCTTGCACTTGGTCAGCGTGCGCTGTCGCTGTGCACCACGTTGCTGCGCGAGCAGCTCGGATTCCGGATCAACTCCATGATCCTCGAGAAGGCATTGACGCTCGATCTGGAGCATTTCGAGGACTCGGAATTCTATGACCGCATGACGCGCGCGCGCCGCGAAGCTTCGGCGCGACCGTTGTCACTGGTGATGCGCAGCTTCTCGCTGGCGCAGAACCTGATCTCGCTGGTGAGCTACGCTGTTCTGCTGTTTCACTTCTCGCCCTGGGCCGTGGTGCTGCTGCTGGTTGCCGGTTTGCCAGGGTTCGTCGCCGAGACCCGCTTTTCGAATCAGGCCTTCCAGCTGTTCCGTTGGCGCTCTGCGGAACGGCGCCAGCAGGCCTACCTGGAAACGGTGATCGCGCGCGAGGATCACGCGAAGGAAGTGAAGCTGTACGGACTCGGGCAGCGCTTCCTTGATCGCTACAAGGCCATCCATCGCGCGTTGTTTGCGCAGGAGCGCAAGCTCGCGATCCGCCGCGACAGCTGGGGTTTTGCACTGGGTCTGGTCGCAACCGCAGCGCTGTATGGGGGCTACTGCTGGGTGGCGGTGAGCGCCGTGCATTCCACCATTACGATTGGCGAGATGAGCATGTACCTGCTGTTCTTCCGGCAGGGTCAGGGTGCGGTGAGCGCGGCGCTGGGTGCGATCAGCGGCCTGTACGAGGACAACCTCTACCTGTCGACGCTGTACGAGTACCTGGATACCCCGGCGCGGCCGCCGGGTGGCACGGCGACCGCGGGTCCGGATCCAGCCGACGGGCTGCGACTGGAGAACGTGTCGTTTACCTACCCGGGCGCGGAACAGGCGGCGCTGTCGGAAGTTTCGCTGCACCTGAGGCCCGGCCGCAGCCTGGCGCTGGTGGGTTCCAACGGTTCCGGCAAGACCACGCTGATCAAGCTGATTACGCGGCTGTACGTTCCGACCTCCGGGCGCATCCTGCTGGATGGCCTCGACCTGGCGCGGTGGGATGTCGACGTGGTCCGCCGGCGCTTCGGCGTGATCTTCCAGGACTATGTGCACTACCAGATGCTGGTGGGCGAGAACATCGGCGCCGGTGATGAGCCGCATTTCGACGAGGAGCCGCGCTGGCGCGAGGCCGCCGCGCTCGGCCAGGCCGACGACATGATCGCTGCACTGCCCGCGGGCTATCGCACCCAACTGGGCAAATGGGTTCTGGGTGGGCGCGACCTATCCGGCGGCCAGTGGCAGAAGCTCGCGGTATCGCGTTCGGTCAGGCGCCGTGATGCGGACCTCA
>CAYWDZ010000351.1:0-1720 GCA_964456255.1 uncultured Steroidobacteraceae bacterium
TGGATGTCAGGTCGACGGGCCAGCAGGTTGGTGCCCGCGTCGGCCGGCAGTGAACCGCTCACCGGCGGCAGTTCGCGCGCGACCAGAGTGGGCACGGCGCCCGTGTCCACGCCCAGCAGTCCCGCAAGATTCACCAGGTCGAGCTGGGCGGCTCCTCGCGCAATGGCCAGCTGTTCGCGCGCGGCGGCCAGCTGACGGTTGGCTTCCAGCACGGCATCGGCATGGTCGAGTCCGGCCGCCTGCCGGGCCTGGGCGATGGCCATGAGTCTTTCGCGCAGGGCAACAGCCTGTTCCTGCAGCGCCACGCGAGCAGTGTCGGCCTGCCAGCTGAAATACGACTGGCTGACGGCGGCGGCCAGCCCCAGGGTTGCAATCTGGCGTTCGGCGGCAATCGCACGGGCGCGGTCGATGGCACCTTCCATCGCGGCGCGCTGCTTGCCCCACCAGTCGAACTGGTAGCGCACCGCGACGCCCAGATCCGACTGGTCGTACCAGTGAAAGCCGAGGAACTCCGGCGGCAACATGCCGTTGTCGGAAAGGCGCTGGCGCGTGAAGCTGCCCGTTGCGTTGACGGACACGCCCAGTGCCGCTCCCGCTACGCGCACTTCTTCTTCGGCTGCGCGAATGCGCGCGTCCGCGCCGGCAATGCTCGGACCCGTGCCGACGGCCAGCTCCACCAGCGTGTCGAGCGTGGCATCGCCGTAGCTCCTCCACCACGTGGCTTCGGGCCAGCTGCCTGCAGCTTCCGCGCTGGCAACCACCGGCGCGGAATCGCGCAACTCCGCCGTGAGCGGAGCCGGTGGATGCAGGGAAGCGCAGGCGCTGGCGAGCAGCGCAGCGCCGACCATCGCAAGGTGCGCGGGCGTGGGGGGTCGCCTCATGCGCTCTCGTCCTGCGATGGTTCGGCGCCGGCATTCAAGGCGTCGATTCCGGTTAGCAATCGCTTCAACCCGTCCAGCAGTTGCTGCTTCTCTGCGGTGTTGAACCCGGCAAATGCCGCGGACACTTCCGGCGTGATCCGCGGCAACAGCTTCTGCAGCAGCTCTTCCCCGGCTGGCTGCAGCGTGAGCAGCATGCGGCGCCGGTCTGCAAGGTCGGGGTTGCGGGTGACAAAGCCGCGCTCCACCAGTGCATCGCTGATGCGCGTGAGGTTGGCCGGGCTCTGCGCCAGTGCCGCACACAGGTCGCCCGCCGAGGCATGGCCATCATGTGCCAGCAGGCCGGTGAGCATGCGGAACTCGGCCTCGGTGAGGCCCGCGGGTTTCAGCTGGCGCTCCAGCACGGTGTTGAAATCGCGCCCGAGGATCATCGCCGCGCGCAGCACCAGGGTTTCGGTGGTCGGCAGGTTCGGCACCTAGCGCTTGAGCTTGCGCAGGCGATCCTCGACCTGGAGGAGCTGGGAGAGCGACATGGGAAACGTTTTATACCTGAAATATTCAGGGCTGAAAAGATGGGCCAGGCTTTTTCGGGGTCAGCAACATCGCCTCAGTCGCCCGGCGCGCCGGCGCCGCCCCTGCGCGCTGCAGCATCCCTGCGCAGCGACAGGACGACCGAGGCGGTGATGACGGCGGCCACCAACGCCATGGAGATCAGCACCGGGATCTTGAAGATGTCGATCAGCAGCATCTTGATTCCGACGAACATCAGCACCAGCGCCAGCCCGTATTTGAGCAGCGAGAAGCGGTCGGCCATGTCCGCCAGCAGGAAGTACATGGCGCGC
>CAYWDZ010000352.1:0-1707 GCA_964456255.1 uncultured Steroidobacteraceae bacterium
GATTACACCAGCGAGATGAGCGTCTCGGACGAAATCCTCAAACGCAGTTCGGACGCCTACCGGCGCATGCGCAATACGGTGCGTTTCCTGCTCGGCAATCTCGCGGGCTTTGAGCCGGCGCGCGATGCCGTGCCCATGAGCGAGCTGATCGATTTCGATTCCTGGGCGATCGGCCGCGCCGCGCGGTTGCAGCAGGAGATCGTCGCGGCCTATCGCGAGTACCAGTTCCACGTCGTGTACCAGCGCGTGCACAACTTCTGCGTGAACGATCTGGGTGGCCTGTACCTGGACGTGCTCAAGGACCGCATGTACACGACGCCGGCCACGGGGCATGCGCGGCGTTCGGCGCAGACGGCCATGCATCACATCCTGCAGGCGATGGTGCGCTGGCTGGCGCCGATACTTTCGTTCACGGCCGAGGAGATCTGGCAGGTGATGCCCGGTCGCGCTGCCGCGCCGAAGTCGGTGTTCCTGTCGACCTGGCACGAGTTCCCGGCGCTGCCGAAGACGTCCATCGACTGGGATGCGCTGATCTCGCTGCGCCAGGCGGTGCAGCGCGAACTGGAGCGACTGCGCGAGGCCGGCACCATCGGTGCGCCGCTGGAGGCCGTGGTCGATGTGTACGCACTGCCCGAGCTGGCCAGACGCTATGCAGCGCTGGGAGAGGAGCTGCGCTTCCTGACCATCACCTCGGCAGTGCATGTGCATCCGGTGCAATCGGCGCCCGATGCAGCGGTGGCGGCCGAAGCCGGCAATGCGGTGATTCCCGGGCTGTGGCTTGCGGCCCGCCGCAGCAACGGCAACAAGTGCGTGCGCTGCTGGCATCTGACCGACGATGTGGGCAGCGATGCGGCGCATCCGGAGCTGTGCGCGCGTTGCTCCGGGAATGTTTCCGGCCGGCCGGAGGTGCGACGCCATGTCTGAGGTACCAAACGGCTGGCGTGCATCCGGTCTTGTCTGGTGGCCGCTGGGACTGGGCGCGCTGGTTCTGGACCAGCTCACCAAGGAACTGATCCAGCATCTGTTCTCGCTGCACGACTCGAAGTACGTGCTGCCGGTGCTGGACATCGTGCGCGCCCACAACCATGGCGCGGCCTTCTCGTTCCTGGATCGCGCCGGCGGTGCGCAGCGCTGGGTGTTCACGGCATTCGCCGTGGTGGTCAGCGTGGGCCTGCTGATCGCGCTGCGTCGCGCACCGCGGCACCTGCAGCGCCTGCAGAACGCCGGCCTGATGCTGGTTGCCTGCGGCGCGCTGGGAAACGCCATTGACCGGATCAGGCACGGCTATGTCGTGGATTTCGTGAATGCCCACTGGGGCGACGCCTATTTCCCGGCCTTCAATGTTGCCGACAGCTGCATTACGGTGGGCGCGGGGCTGATTCTTCTGGATGCGCTGCTCGAGTGGCGGCGTGAACGCCGTGTGGCGCGGGGGAAGGTGGATTGAGCGGCATGCAGATATTGCTCGCGAGTCCGCGCGGCTTCTGTGCCGGTGTGGACCGCGCCATCGATATCGTGGAGCGCGCGATCGAGTTGTTCGGCGCACCCATCTACGTGCGCCACGAAGTGGTTCACAACCGTCATGTGGTCGAGCGCCTGCGGAACCTGGGCGCACGCTTCGTGGAAGAACTGGATGAAGTGCCGGACGGCGCCACCGTGATCTTCTCGGCGCACGGTGTATCCAGCAGCGTCGAGGAAGAAGCCAGGCGG
>CAYWDZ010000353.1:0-1694 GCA_964456255.1 uncultured Steroidobacteraceae bacterium
GTTCCTCAAGGCCGAAAAGAACATCAATGTGCTGTTTGCGCACAATGACGACATGGCCATTGGCGCCATCCAGGCCATCGAGGAAGCGGGCTTGAAGCCAGGCAAGGACATCACCATCGTGTCCATCGACGGCGTGAAGGGCGCCTTCGAAGCGATGATGGCCGGCAAGCTCAATGCCTCGATCGAATGCAACCCGCTGCTTGGCCCGGACCTGATGGCTGCGGTGAAGGACGTGGTGGCCGGCAAGACGATTCCGAAGCGGGTCGTGACGCAGGAAGCGGTATTCACCGAAGCCAACGCGGCCGCCGAGTTCCCGTCGCGCAAGTACTGACCAGCCGCGAAGCGTGAGCATGACCGCCGACGCACAGGATGTCCTGCACGCGCAGGACATCAGCCTGCGCTTTCCCGGCGTGCAGGCGCTGGACAGCGTCGCGCTGCGGCTGCGCGCCGGAGAAGTACACGCGTTGCTGGGGCAGAACGGCGCGGGCAAGTCCTCGCTCATCAAGGTGCTGACCGGCGCCTGCACCACCTACACCGGCACCATCGAACTCGACGGCAGCGAAATCCGGCCAGCGACTCCGCTCGAAGCCCAGCACCTGGGCATCAGCACGGTCTACCAGGAAGTCACGCTGTGCCCGAACCTGACCGTGGCCGAGAACATCGTGGCCGGACGCTATCCGCGGCGCGGCTGGCTGGCCGGTGGCGGCATCAGCTGGAAGGCGGTGAACGAGCGCGCCCAGGCGGCCATGGCGGCGCTCGACCTGCGCATCGACGTCACGCGCCAGCTGTCTGCGTATCCGGTCGCCATCCGCCAGATGGTGGCCATCGCGCGTGCCACCAGCATCTCTGCCCGCGTGCTGATTCTGGATGAACCGACTTCGAGCCTGGACGAACGCGAGGCTGGACAGCTGTTTGCCGTGATGGACCGCCTGCGCAGACAGGGCATGGCGGTACTGTTCGTCACGCATTTCCTGGATCAGGTCTATGCCATCGCCGACCGGATGACGGTGCTGCGCAATGGCCGGCTGGTGGGCGAATACCGCACCACGGAGCTGGGTCAGGCGGGCCTGGTCGCCGCGATGGTGGGACGTGAGGTGGATACGAGCCCACTGCCCGCCCGCACGGCTGCCGTGGATACCCGTGCTGAGTCAGTGGCCAGGCTGGAACTGCAGCAGATTGCGCGCAGGGGCAGCATTCATGCCGTCGACCTCAAGGTCGGGCGGGGCCAGATCGTCGGTGTGGCTGGCCTGCTGGGCTCGGGCCGGACCGAACTGGCACGCCTGATCTTCGCACTGGATCGCCCGGACAGCGGCACGATGCGCATCGATGGGGCAGCCGTGGACCTGCATGGCCCGGCGAACGCGATCCGCCACGGATTCGCATTCTGCCCCGAGGAACGCAAGACCGAAGGCATCGTCGGAGCACTCTCGGTGCGCGAAAACATCGTGCTGGCGCTGCAGGCGCGGCGCGGTCTGCTCGGCCAGCTGCCATTGCGGGAACAAACGGCACTGGCGACAGAGCTCATCGAGTCGCTGGGCATCACCACGGCAGGGATGGAAGTGCCGGTGAGCCAGTTGTCAGGCGGCAATCAGCAGAAGGTGCTGCTGGCACGCTGGCTGCCCACCCGGCCCCCCATGATGAAAGGGGATGACCCCACACCCGCCAACTACATTGCACCCAAGAAATACATTAAC
>CAYWDZ010000354.1:0-1690 GCA_964456255.1 uncultured Steroidobacteraceae bacterium
GGAACAGGTCGTACTGCATGCGGCCGACGATGCGGCCGAATGCCGGGATGTAGCGGCCCAGCACGCCATAGGTCTTCATGCGCCGCAGCTCATGCGTGACACCTGCGGGTGCGCGCAGGATGTCGAGGAACAGCCGGTGGTGGCGCGGGTTCTGGCGAAACTCCTCGTCGATGAGCCACAGGCTGCGCGCCACCGCGCGCATGGTGCTGGCCCCGACGCCGCGCAGGTGCGGGTTCTGCTGCAGCAGCAGGAACATTTCCAGCAATGCGGACGGATAGCGCGCGAAGACTTCCGGCGCGGTGATCTCCAGGTAGTCGTTGCGCACCTGAAAACGCGCATTGAGCGTGGTCGGCACGGTGCCGCCGGGCAGGATGGCATCGCGGAAGGCCTGCAGCAGCAGCTCGGAGAGGAAGCTCACGTCGAGCACCGTGCGGTAGTACCGCTGCATCAGCTGTTCGACCGCCAGCGTGTAGCTGGCATCCTCGTAGCCGAATACCTGCGCCAGCTTGATCTGGTGATCGAACAGCAGCCGGTCTTCGTGCCGGCCGGTGAGCACGTGCAGTCCGAAGCGCACCTTCCACAGGAAGGCCTGTGCGGCCTTGAGCTTGCGCAGCTCCGCTGGCGTCAGGAAGCCCTTTTCGACCAGCTCATCGAGGCTTTGCGCGCCGAAGTGACGCTTCGCGACCCAGCCGATGGTCTGCAGGTCCCTGAGGCCCCCGGGACCGGTCTTCACGTTCGGCTCCAGGTTGTAGGCCGTGTCATTGGCCTTGGCGTGGCGCTCGCGCTGCTCTTCCAGCTTGGCTTCGAAGAAGCGATCGGAGGGCCAGACCCTTTCCGGCGCCAGCGCGGTGCGCATCTCGTCCAGCAGTGCGGCATTGCCGGCGAGCCAGCGTGCCTCCAGCAGGGTCGTCATCACGCCAACATCGGCGGCACTCTCTTCGGTGCATTGCGCCGCATTGCGCACGCTGTTGCCCACTTCGAGGCCGATGTCCCAGAGAAAGGCGATCAGCTGTTCGAGCTGGCCGCGCTCTGCCGGCGCCAGTGACTGGCCGCTTGGGGTCAGGATGAGGATGTCGACATCGGATTGCGGATGCAGCTCGCCGCGGCCGTAACCGCCGACGGCCGCCAGGGCGAGCTTGCCGGCCAGCCCGGGGCTCAGCAGGTGCTGCCACATCGACTGCAGCAGCACATCGACGAACTGCGCGCGCCACCGTACCAGCACCTCGACGTTTCCTTCAGCCAGGAAGCGCTGGCGCAGTTCTTCCTGTGAACTCTGAATCAGCGCGCGACAGGTCTCGCGTGAATACTGGCCTTCGGTCAGTTGCTGCGGAACGCGTTCAAGGAAGGGCCAGGCCGGCATCTCGACGCCGAGCAGCGTGTCTTCATCCTCCATCGACGCCTGCTGGATGGAAACCATCAGGCGACCATCGTGGTCTGTCTGGCGCGTTCGGCTGCGCCCAGCGTGAGGACCTCATGGCCGGTACTGGTGACCAGTATGGTGTGTTCCCATTGCGCGGAAAGTGAATGGTCCTTGGTGACGACCGTCCAGCCATCCTTCAGCAGCTGCACATGGCGCTTGCCGGCGTTGATCATCGGTTCGATGGTGAAGGTCATGCCCTCGCGCAGCACGGCGCCGGTCCCCGGCTGGCCGTAGTGCAGTACCTGGGGGTCCTCGTGGTACACGCGGCCG
>CAYWDZ010000355.1:0-1689 GCA_964456255.1 uncultured Steroidobacteraceae bacterium
CGAGGCGTTCCTGCTTCTTCGGGCTGACCAGCCGCATGTAATCGGCGGACAAGAATCGGCCACGCACGAAGGACTGGCTGAAGCGTCCCTGTCGATCGACTTTCCGGCCAGTTCGCTGGTGGATCTGGCGCTGCCCGACCGCATCGCGCAGGGCGCGGCGCGGGCCGCTACTGCTCCGCAGCCTCGGGCTGCAATTCGCGGCAGGCAGCCATCACGCGCGCCACGCCCTTCGCAAGGCCTTCGGCGTAGCGCTGATACTGGAAGTCCGGAACCATTGCCTCAACCAGGATCTGTTGCGCCGTGTCGTCCGGCAGGCAGGTGCGCATGGCCGCGCCGGATTCGATGCGGGCCGCGCCGTCGTTGGGTGCGATCGCAATCAGTACAAAGTCGCTGCGCTCTTCGCTGCCCAGCTGCCACGCCGTCACAGCCCGCCTGGCAAACGCTTCGATCGACTGTCCGTTCAGCTTGTTTGTGGTGACTACAACGACCCGCTGCGAAGTGCTGGCCTCGTAAGCGGCGAGTTTCGATTCCAGATCCGCGCGCTGCTCCGGTGCAAGGCGGCCCGCCTGGTCGACGAGGTGACCAACGAGCTCGGGGATCTCGGCCTTGCCGTATTGTTCCAGCGCCTCCAGCTCCTGCGATTCCAGCGTCAGCACCGGTTCACTGGGATCGTCGTCGGCCAGGCGCTGCCACTCGTAACGCCCGCTGGCACTGACGGTCCGTGTTCGATCGAAGGGCTGCGATGTACCGCCGTTCGAACCACGCTCCGGCGACGCCATGATCATCCCCATTTGCGTGGTGAACTTGAACACTACTGAATCGCTGTCCGGCGGGGCTTCGATAATGGTCTGGTGCCAGCAGGAATAGGGGGTTGGCGATTTGCGGGAGCTCGATGAAGGCACGTTCGGGGGCAGTGGACATGCCGATGCGAAGGTGACCTTGTCGCCCCGCAACTTTCCTCCTTCCACGTAGTCGGCGATGCTGAGGCCGCTCACCCGCAAGGTGCGAATGCCCGGCAGATCCGGATCCACCCCGTACAGCACGAACGCGGGGCCGGGCGTATCCCGGTTGACTTGTCGCCCGACGGATCGGGACACACATTGCACTCCGGGACCGGACCCGATGCTGGTGCAGTCCATGCGGGCGGTGATTTCGCGGGTGAGCGGGCTGATGATGTTGAATCGCCCCACCAGTCTGCGCAGCCAGGCATCGAGGTCGGGGACTGTCGCCTCATGCGCGGGTTCAATGTCCAGGCGCTCCTGCATGTTCACCACCGACTCACCGCGGGCCTGCGCATTGACCAGCTCGTGGTGCAGGAGCGCAATCAGGCCCAGCGCGACGCAGGCTGCCGCAGTGCTTTTCATGGCGGCTCCTGCGGAGCGAACACTTTCGGCCCGCTCACCACCACCGCTTTGGATCCAGGCACGCGGCGCATCACCAGGTGATAGCGCACAGCAGGTTCATAGTCGATGAGCAGGTCGATCTTGAAGTCGACCAGCTTCAGATCGTTGTGCGCGGTGATGCGCACCACGCGTTCGCACTTGCCGGGGATGTTCACGCACGGCGTGCGCGAGATCAGCGTGTCTTCCACCACGTATCCCAGCGCGCCCTCGGCGATGCCGTTGCTGTCCACCAGCATGTAGCGGATGCCGGTGCGATCCTTCTCGACGCCGAACAGCATCGTTGCCG
>CAYWDZ010000356.1:0-1675 GCA_964456255.1 uncultured Steroidobacteraceae bacterium
GTCTATCACATACCCGGGCTGCACTTTGATGCCGGGTCCGCCGTCTATGTGAGCGCTGTCGTGATCGCGGTAATGGCGGCGCTGGCCGGTGCGGTGCAGGCCGTGTTGCGTGCCACGCGCCTGTCACCAGCCGCCGCGCTCGCGCCTCCCGCCCCGACGGCGTTCGGGTCCCTGAGTGCCGCGGGCGAGCGCTGGGCCGCGCGCCTGGACGGCAAGACGCGCATGGTGGCGCGACGCATCCTGCGCTTTCCGCGCCGCTCCCTCACAACCGTCGCCGGCATTGCGCTGGCGATGGGATTGATGGCCACCACACAGCATTTCCCGCTGTCCATGAACAAGATCATTGACGTGACCTTTGGCCTTGCCCAGCGGGAAGACGCCATGGTGGCCTTCTCCGAAGCCAGTGACGACCGCATCCTGTACGACGTGGGCCGCCTGCCGGGCGTGCTCAAGGTGGAGCCATTGCGGGGCAGCGAGGTCATCTTCGAAGCCGGCAGCCGCCACCAGCGCAACACGCTCACGGGTGTGCCGGATGATGTGACCCTGAATCGCGTGCTCGATGAGAATCTGGCACCGGTAGTCCCGCGCGCCGACGGCCTCACGCTGTCGGCAAACCTGGCTGACAAGCTCGGCGTGTCACTGGGCGATCAGGTGCGCGTGACAGCCACCGACGGACACCTTGCCAGTGCCGAGTTGCCGGTGGTCGCCATCGTGAAGCCCTATCTGGCCGGCGCGGCCTACATGCGGCTGGAAGCCATGAGCCGGCTGCTCAGGGAGCCGGACCGCGTAACGTCCGCCTATCTGCTGCTGGATCCAGGCCAGCGCGCGGCCTTCAGCGCCCGCACCAAGCAGTTGCCGCGCATCGTGGCCGTCAGCTTCAAGGACAATGCGCGCGCCTCCATGACCAAGCTGCTGTCACAGGGCAGCGGGTTCTTTTCCTGGCTGTTCATCCTGTTCTCTTCACTGATGGCCGCCGGCGTCGCGTTTTCGGCCGCGCGGGTCACGCTGGCCGAGCAGGAGCGAGACCTCGCCACACTGCGCGTGCTGGGCTTCGGGCGGCGCGAAGCGTCGTATCTGCTGATTGCCGAACTCGGGGCCCTGCTGCTCGTGGCCCTGCCCGTGGGCGCCCTGCTCGGAATCGTCATGTCGCGCTGGCTCATGTCGCAATTCCAGACGGACCTGTTCACTTTTCCGTACGTCACCAATGGCGCGGCCTATGCCAGGCCCGCGGTGTTCGTGACGGCCGCCGTGCTGGCCGCCACGCTGCTGGTGCGACGGGGCGTGGATCGACTGGATCTGGTTGGCGTGCTCAAATCGAGGGACTGATGGCAAACGAAGAATTCCTGTCGCGACGTCGGAGGGTGCGGTGGCTGTGGGGCACGACGATCGTGTCCTTCGCCCTGATTGCACTCTGGTTGTTATGGCCCAATTCGCTTGACGTTGACGCCGTCACCGTAGATCGGGGTGACGTGCGCGTGGATCTGGTGGATCAGGGGCGCACGCGGATGCACGACATCTATGTGGTCTCCGCACCGGTGGCCGGACGCGTGCTGCGGGTCGAAGTCGAGCCGGGAGACCGGGTCGCCGCCAACAGCATCGTCGCGCGCATGACCCGCACCGCAGCCGGCTTTCTCGATACGCGCACCGACCTGCAGGCGCGGGCCGCTGTCGATGC
>CAYWDZ010000357.1:0-1661 GCA_964456255.1 uncultured Steroidobacteraceae bacterium
GGAACCACCTGCCGCGCAGCGCGCGTGGCGGCCAGCAATGCGGGATTGTCCGCAATCCGCAGGTCCTGCCGGAACCAGACAATTGCCGTGGTCATGAGACATGTATACGCATTGGCACCGGCAGCCGGATCACCACCATCACAGGTTCTGATCTTCGCGCGCGGTTCGCTTTATGCTCGCCACCTGCCACTGCACCGCCAGGGAGAAACATCCTGCAACTGCCTGCCAACCAATGGTTTCCGGTCCTGTCCAGCCGCGAGCTGCGCCGCAGGCCGGTGGGCGTCGAGCGGCTCGGTCGGCGCATGGTGTTCTGGCGCGACAGCGCGGGCCTGGCCCATGCGCAGGAGGAGCGCTGCCCTCACCTGGGCGCAGCGCTGAGCCATGGCACCGTGGATGGCGATTGCATCGTGTGCCCCTTCCATGGCCTGCATTTCGATGGCACGGGTGCCTGCAGGCAGGCGCCATCGCTGGGCAGCAAGCGGCCGATTCCCGACGTGATGCACCTGCGGACCCATGAGCTGTTCGAGGAGCATGGTCTGATCTGGCTCTGGTGGGGTGAGACAGCGCCGGCGCGCAAGCCGCCCTTCTTTGCCGGGATGGAAACCGGTTGGAGCCATCACACCATCGCGGTGGACTGGCCGGTGCACTACACGCGCGCCATCGAGAACCAGCTGGATGTCGCGCATCTTGCATTCGTACACCGCACCACCATCGGCGCGGGTGGCCGGGCCATGGTCGAAGGTCCGCATGTCGAGGCCGATGACGAAAGCATCCGCGTCTGGGTGACCAACCGGCGCGACGATGGCACGCCGGCCCGCAGCGCGGATCAACTGGCCAGCGCCGCGACCGGGCGTGATCCCAGCCTGCACTTCCTGTCTCCCGGCCTGTGGCTGCTGAACATCAGCCCGCGGTTCAGGAACTTCATCGCCTTTGTGCCCATCAACGAACAGTGCACGCGCTACTACCTGCGCAGCTACATGCGCCTGCGCAATCCGTTGCTGGTAAAGCCGGCTCACTGGCTGACGTCACTGAGCAACCGGTTCATCCTGAACCAGGACCGGCGCGTGGTGGTCACGCAGCCCGCTGGTTCAAGCCTGGATGGCGGGGATCACCTGCTGGGCACCGATCGCGCCATCATCGCGTACCGGCAACTGCTGGCGCGGCAATTGGACGCGCCGGCATCCGCGTAACCGCTACTTGCCGGACTCCGCCTGCGGTTCCTTCTCCGGCTCGTAGATCTCGGTCTTGCCGGTGAACATCGGCTTGCCGTCCTTGTCCTTGATCGTGGTCGCGTAGGCAATGGCGGGATGGTTGCGGGCCCGGAAGCCGGTGATCGTGATCTCGTCGCCGGGCCGCAGGGATTCACGAGTCCACCCACGGCGCATCAGCGTGGTGGGGCTGGGCAGCTCGAAATCCCAGTTCACGGTCTTGCCTTCCGCATCAGTCACGTCGATGTAGATGCGCGCATGCGGGCTGCGCCAGTCGAGCTTCGTGACCTTGCCACGGAGCTCCAGCTTCTGCCTGGGGTCGAACTCGGACTGCGAATGGTGGCCGACCGCGGCGTGCGCCAGCAGCATGCCCATGACGGCGACTGCAAGCCTTCGGATCATGGCATGTTCTCCCGTCCGTTCTTCTGGTACAGCCGCACGTCCTGCTCGTTG
>CAYWDZ010000358.1:0-1646 GCA_964456255.1 uncultured Steroidobacteraceae bacterium
ATCATCGACTGCAGGCCCATGACGGTGGTTCTGTTCGATCCGGTCCTGGCCCGGCTCAGCACCTCGGCCAGCGCATCCACATGGCCACTATCCAGCAGCTCGCGCGTTACCGCGGCGATCTCGTCCCGCATGCGCGTGTCATTTCTCCAGTCGGCCTGCGTACTGACCATCCACGCCAGCGGCGCAAAACGCTGATCGTCTGGCAGGGATGTATCGGCAACGACTCCAACCACATACTCGCGCCATGTCGCGCTACCCGATACAGCGCGCTCGGCAATCTTGCGGATCAGCAGGTCCGGGTCATCGCTGGCGACGGACAGCAGCGCGCTACGCGCTTCAGGCGCTTCGCCGAAGTTCATCGCAAGCACGGTCACGATGTGCATGCGCGTTGGTTCATCGGTTTCCGTTCGCGCCAATTCAACAAGCGGTGCCACCAGGCCATCCTGGTTCTGGCCAGACAGCAGGGCGAGCAGGCGGTTGCGCTGGACCGGATCCTGCGATCGGGACACCTGCTCCAGTGCGGCAAGAACGAGCGAGGCATCCGGCGCACGCTGCGATTGCTGCAGACGCGAAAGCAGTTGCAGCAGTGCCGAACCGCGGGACTGGTCGGGGCTCAGGGGGTCCTGGATGCGCGCGCGCAGGCGCTCTTCGAGTTCCGGATCTGGAATGTAGACAAACTGGCCCAGCATCTGCAGATGCGACCTGGCGAGGCCGCTGCCTGTGCATAGCGAATCGGCGGGTTCGGAGGCCGGATCGCGCGTACCGCAGGCGGGGTCCCCGCTCAGGCTGGTCGCCACGTGGTCAATTGCCGCGCCGACCTGCCTGCGGGATTCGACCTTCAGGTTCACGTTCCAGGATTCGTGGCTTCCGAATCGCTCCGGTACCTTGCCGAACGAGCTGGTGACCGTGAGCTCGAGGTCAGGCTGCTTGCCGGTACCAGCGTCCTTTCCAACCACCACACGGATTCCGGTGTTGTCGCGCAGCATCTGCAGCAGCGTTGCGTAGTACTCCTCGGCCACCTCGCGTGCATGCAGGTCATCCGTGCCCTGCACCAATGGCCGCACCAGCACCGTGAATGCCGGCGCGGGTGGCGGGGCATCGATGATCGGCACCGCGCTTGCACGAGGATCGCTGGCACCCGGTGCAGCGGGCTCTTCGACAGCAGGTTCGGGCAGTGTGTCTGCAACGACTTGCTGCACCGGTGCCGGAGCAGCTGCCACCACTGGCTCGGGTGATTCCTTCAGGTACACCGCCAGCATCGATGCCGCCGCAGCCACTGCGACCACAGTGCCGATGACGATGAACCGGTTGCGCAGCTGCGCGGTGCGGTTGGCCCTGGCAATGGCCGCAGCGCGCCAGCCCGCGGGCACTGCAGGCGAGAGCGGAGGAATCGGCAATGCCGCCAGGCGCAGGTGCAGCGCATGGTCGCGTGCGCAATCGGGGCAGTTCGCCAGATGCGCTTCGGCCTCGCGCCGTTCTGCGTCCGGCAGTTGATCCAGATCCTGCTCGTCCAGAACCAGCGCGAACTGCTGACAGTTCATCATGCACTCCTGGGCCGCGTAGCACCGGCCGGCTGTTCAAGATGCCGCGCAAGGCTGGTGCGCGCGCGATGCAGCCGCGCGCGCAGCACTTCCTTGTCGACACCG
>CAYWDZ010000359.1:0-1639 GCA_964456255.1 uncultured Steroidobacteraceae bacterium
GGCAGGAAGATCGGTTACGACCCGTTGAAGGACTTCTCCTCGGTCACCATGGGCGTGCTGCTTACGCCAGTGCTGGTGGTGGCGCCGAACGCACCGTACAAGAATGTCGCGGACCTGATCGCCGCGGCGAAAGCGAAACCGGGGGCACTGACCTTCGCTTCCGGCGGCATCGGCAATTCCCAGCACCTGGCCGGCGAGCTGTTCGCCCAGATGGCGAGCATCAAGACCGTGCACGTTCCCTATCAGGGCACGGCGCCGGGGCTGGCCGCGGTGATCGGTGGCCAGACCGACTATTTCTTCTCTGATCCTTCGGCCCTGCCGATGGTGCAGTCCGGGCGGCTGCGAGCGCTCGCGGTCTCGACCGCAAAGCGCTCAGCAACGCTGCCCGCGGTGCCCACGGTATCGGAGTCGGGCCTGCCGGGATACGTCTACTTCAACTGGTACAGCTTCACGGCACCTGCGAAGACGCCGCGCCCGGTGATCGAGCGCCTGCACAAGGAACTGACCGCGGCGCTGGCCGCACCCGAGGTGCGCGAGAAGTTGCTCGCCTCGGGCATGGAGCCGGCGCCTGGAACGCCCGAAGAGCTGGATGCGTTCATGAAGGAAGACCAGGAGCGCTGGGCGCGCACCATCCGCGCCGCGGGCATCAAGCTGGAGTAGCCGGTGGCGCAACCAGCGTTCGGCCTGCTGGTCCCGGCGTCCAACCGGGTGATGGAGCAGGATTTCATCCGCTGGCTTCCCGAGGGCGGTCACCTGAGCGTGAATCGGTTGAACGCCCCGCGCGTGCGGCCGGACGACATGCGCGAGAACCTGGTGGCGCTGACAACCGGGGTGGACGAGGCCGCGCGCCTGCTGGATCTCGCGCAGCCGGGGGTGATCGCGTTTGGCTGCACCAGCGGCAGTTTCCTGAACGGACCAGGCTGGGACGACGAGATGCGCAGGCGGATCGCTGCTGCGGTGCGGGCGCCGCAAGTCGTCGTCACCGCTCGGGCAGTGATTGATGCATTGCAGGCATTGGGCGCAAAGCGCATCGCCGTCGCCACCCCGTACCCAGAGACGGTCAATGTCCTGCTGAAGGCATATCTCCAGCACTTCGGCTTCGAGATAACCTGCTTCGAGGCCGTGGATGGCTGGAAGACAGGCGGTATCGCCAACCTTCCGCCGCAGACGGCGGCGGACCTCGTGCGCAGGCTCGATTCCTCGCGCGCCGAAGCAATATTCGTCAGTTGCACGAACTTCCGCGCGGGAGAAATCATCGGGCAACTGGAAGCGGAGACCGGCAGGCCGGTCGTCACGGCGAATCAGGCGACGTTCTGGGCCTGCGCTCGCGCGCTCGAACTGGGTGACCGCTGCGTACCCGGGCGCCTCGGCAACCTCAGGCCTTGACCTTCTTTGTCTTCGGCCTGGGCGCGGACTCGCGGCTGCCGGCGAGGATGGCGGTCACCTCGTCGGCCGGCAGGGGGTGGCAGAACAGGTAGCCCTGGTAGGAATCGCAGCCGCGCGTGCGCAGGAAGGCGAGCTGCTCCTTGGTCTCGACGCCTTCGGCGAGCGCCTTCAGCTTCAGCTGCTTGGCGAGCGTGATGACGGTGCTGACGATCGCCGCGTCGTCGCGATCGCTCTTGATGTCGCGCACGAAGGA
>CAYWDZ010000360.1:0-1631 GCA_964456255.1 uncultured Steroidobacteraceae bacterium
CGCTGTCGGCGGATTCCCGAGGCCGGTAGATGAACGTGCCCGCATCGACCGTGTGCGTGACATAGCCCTTGTCTTCCAGGCGCCGCAGCACGGTGCGCACGGTGGCGTCCTGCAACTTGCGCGCGACCTTGCCGCGCACCTCGGCGGCCGTCATTTCGCCGTTGCGCCACAGGATGGCGACGATTTCGTGTTCCAGGTCGCCCAGCGGCGGCAGTTTTGAGCTCATGCCGTTACCTCTTGTCACATGTTACGTGTTGTAACATCCTGGAACGTGCAGTGCAAATCGGGAGATCAATGCTCGACGCCAGGGCTCGTTCGACTGTCGCGGCGATCCGCCGCTACGGGGTGACGTACAGGCTGCGGATCTGGCGCACCAGCTCGGGCGCGCCGCGGCCGGGAAAGCCCGCGTTGCACATCACGACGATGGCCAGATCGTCATCGGGAAAGATGTCCACCTGGGCGAAGAACTGGCCGGCGCTGCCGTTGTGCCAGTGCACGGTCTGCTTGCCTTCATGCCGAAGGCCCCAGCCCATGGCATAGCCCTCGCCGTTCGCGCCGAGCGTACGGCCATCGTCGGGCGGTGTGTGCAGGGTGCGCACCAGCGCTGCATCCAGCGGCCCTTTCCTGCCCTTCAATCCGAGCAGGTGCGCGCGGGCGTAAAGAGCCAGGTCGCGTACCGTCGAACGGATGTTGCCGGCTGGGTCCAGCATCGGGCTGGCCGGCTGGGGGCCCGCGCCCATCACGCGCAGCGTGTCCGCATCATTGCCAGCGTGCCCCAGCGTCTGTCCTGGCCCGACGCTGGCCGGCAGGCCAAATCCGGCACTGGACATGCCGATGCGATCAAGTACGTACTTGCGCACCAGTTCTTCCCACGACTTGCCGGTCGCCAGTTCCGCCGCGTGCGCCGCGACCGCAGGCCCCGCGTTCGAATACACGAGCGACGTATCGGTGCGCTCCGGTGGGGCTTCCTGCAGCACTTCGCGCACGAACGTATCGCGCTTCTGCAGGGTCGTGCCGGTGTACGCGGCAAACCGCTGCGCCTCGGGCGGACCGAGCCGCGTGTAGGGCGGCAGATCGGCCCGGTGATTCAGCAACTGCGCGATGGTCACATCGCGATACTCCGCACGCATCGGCACACCGGGCAACGCCGTGGCGAGTTTCGTGTCCCATGAGAGCCCGCCATCCGCTACCAGGCCTGCGAGCATCGTGCTGGTGACCGACTTGCCGATCGAGCCCCAGTGAAACTGGTCTGTCTCCACGTTGAGTGGCGTGCGGGACTGGATGTCACGCACCCCGATGCCCGCGACAGCGACGATCTCGCCCTTCGAGACCACGGCGGCAGCCCAGGCCGGCGCCCGCACGGCCGCGTTGTAGGCAGTCAGCGTCTCCTGCAGCTGGCGCGAACGCGCATCGTCGGCGCCGCGTGCAATCGGGGTTGCCGCGACCATCAGGCCGAAGCAAATGGCGGCAAGCGTTCTCATGGCTGAGCTCCTGTGCGGAATATCGAGAGTCGATTCCACGCAGGATGCACCAGCACCGGAAAAGGTCGCGGGGTTGGTGCCGATAAAGCTGCCGGTGGCTACAGCGGCGCGTCCGGGTTGGCCAGCGTGCGCCACATGTGCGCGTTCGGG
>CAYWDZ010000361.1:0-1620 GCA_964456255.1 uncultured Steroidobacteraceae bacterium
CCCCGTGCCTTTGCACCAGCGATGCCGAGATCATCGTGGTGAGCGCCACGATGGCACCCACCGACAGGTCGATGCCGCCGGTGAGGATCACGAAGGTCATGCCGACTGCGACGATGCACAGGAAGGCGTTGTCCACCAGCAGGTTCAGGAACACCTGTGGCGCAAGGAAGTTGTCGTACAGGACCGAACCCGTCGCAATGAGCGCGAACAACAGACCCGACGTGATCGCCAGCGGCATCAGGCGCGCGTCGATGCGGCGCCGCCATGCCATCGGTGCTGTGGTGTTGCCGGCGGCCACGTTCATGCGTCGGTCCGCGTGCGACCCATGAGGCCGCCGAGCAGGTTGCGCATCGCCGTGGACTGCAGCAGCAGAGCTGCCAGCACCAGCACGGCCTTGAATGCGAGGTTCACCTGCGGCGGCAGTCCGGAGGCATAGATCACCGTGGTCAGCGTCTGGATGATCAGCGCGCCGAGCACCGTGCCCGCCACGGTGAAGCGACCGCCGTTCAGCGAGGTGCCGCCCAGCGCGACGGCCAGGATGGCATCCAGTTCCAGCAGCTGGCCGGCGTTGTTGCCGTCGGCGCTCTTCACATTGGAGCTGATGATCAGCCCGGCGATGCCTGCGGAAATTCCGCACAGCGTGTACAGGCTCAACGAGATGCCGCGCGAGCGGATGCCCGCGATGTGTGCGGCCTCGGGGTTCAGGCCGATGGCGCGGATGAACAGGCCCAGTGCGGTGCGCGCGAGGACCAGATGCAGCGCAAGCGTGGCCCCCAGTGCGATCACCAGCGCGACGGGAATGCCCAGCAGGTAGCCATTGCCGAGCAGGTAGTACGGCGGATAGTAGATCGTGATGATCTGCCCGCCGGTGATCAGCTGCGCGATGCCGCGCCCGGCGATCATCAGTATTAGGGTGGCCACGATGGGCTGCATGCCGACCCTGACGAGAAGCCCGTTCCATGCGCCACACAGTGCAGCGCAGCCCAGCGCACCGCCGATGGCCACGAACAGAACGCCGATGCCGGAAGACGCATCGGCATGACTGACCAGCGTGGCCGCAACCGCCGCTGAAATCGCCACGACCGCGCCCACCGAGATGTCGATGCCGCGGATGGCGATGACCGTCATCATGCCCAGCGATACCAGGATCAGCGGCGCGGCGTGGTTGAGCACGTCGATCAGCGCGCCCTGCAGGTGCCCATCCTGCCAGGTGATCTTCAGGAAGCCGGGATTGGTGAGGCTGCCGATCACCAGCAGTACCGCGAGCGAGGCCAGCGGAGCCCGCAATGCCTTGAGCGACATCAGGCCTGCTCCGCGATCAGTGAATACACGGCGTGTTCGTCGCATCCGCCCGGCAGTTCGCCCACCTTGCGGCGCTCGCGCATCACCACGATGCAATCCGAAGCACGCAGCACTTCGCTGATCTCGGCGGAGATGAACAGCACTGACATGCCTTCGCGGGCGAGTTCCACCACGGCACGGATCAGGTCTTCCTTGGCTGCAATGTCGATGCCGCGAGTGGGTTCATCCAGTATCAGCAGGGCGGGCCGCGTGGCCAGCCACCGCGCCAGCAGCACCTTCTGCTGATTGCCGCCTGACAACTGGCTCACCGGCACTTCC
>CAYWDZ010000362.1:0-1584 GCA_964456255.1 uncultured Steroidobacteraceae bacterium
ATCAGGGTGGCGACTGCGAGCTGCAGGACCTGGCCATGGGCTTTGGCCGCGACGTTTCCCGGTTCAACGAGCGCAAGCGCGTCGTCAAGGACAAGAACATCGGGCCGCTGATTTCCACCGACATGACCCGCTGCATCCACTGCACGCGCTGCGTGCGCTTCGGGCAGGACATCGCGGGCTTTCCGGAACTGGGCACGACCAATCGCGGTGAGCACAATGAAATCGGCACCTACGTCGAAAAGAGCATCGATCACGAGCTCTCCGGCAACATCATCGACCTGTGCCCGGTGGGCGCACTGAACAGCAAGCCGTTCCGTTTCCATGCGCGCGCCTGGGAGATGACCCAGGTGCCGATGGTGTCGCCGCATGATGGTCTGGGGACCAACACCTATGGCCATGTGCTGCGCGGCAAGCTGATGCGCGTGGTGCCGCGTCAGAACGAAGGCATCAATGAGTGCTGGATCTCCGACCGCGACCGCTTCTCTTACGAGGGCATCTACAGCAACGATCGCCTGGGCAAGCCCATGGTGCGCAGCGCCGATGGCAGCTGGCGCGAAGCGGACTGGCAGACTGCACTGGAAGCCGCGGCCAATGGCCTGAAGTCCGCTGCGGCAGACCGCATTGGTGTGCTGTCCGGTGCCTCCAGCACCGTCGAGGAGTACGCACTGCTGGCGCAGATTGCGGCGGGTCTCGGCACGTCCAACATCGATCATCGTCTGCGGCAGCTGGATTTCTCCGCCGACGCGTCCGATCCCGCGCTGCCGTCGCTGGGCGGCACCATTGCCGATGTGGATGCGCTGCAGGGCCTGCTGGTGGTGGGCGCCAACCTGCGCCGCGAGTTGCCACTGCTGGCGCACCGGGTTCGCAAGGCCGCCAGGTCCGGCGCCAGGGTGTGGTTTCTCAATCCGGCGAAGTTCGAATACCTGTTTCCGGTGGCGGACCAGATCATCGCCGCACCCGCGGGTCAGCTGGCTGAACTGAATGCCTTGCTGTCTGCCGCGGGGGCAGCTCCCATCGGCGCTGTGACCGCCACCGTGACGGAGCGGCACCGGGCCATCGTCGCGGGACTGAAAGACGCTTCGCGCAAGGCCATCTGGCTGGGCGCTCTGGCGCTGCGGCATCCGCAGTACGCGGCGCTGCGTGCGGCGGCGCGCGCGCTGGCCGCAGCCACTGGAGCGCAGATTGGCGTGCTGGCCGAAGGCGGCAATTCCGCCGGCGCACATCTGGCCGGTGTGCTGCCGCATCGTGCGGCGGGTGGGGTGGTGCGTCAGCAGAGCGGCCTCACGGCAGGGGCCATGCTGGGCACGGCCCTGGACGCCTACCTGCTGTGGGATTTCGAGCCGGATGCCGACACGCTGCATGCCAGGGCAGTGCAGACCCTGCGCGCCGCGCAGTTCGTCGTCGCCGTCACGCCATGGGTCACCGAGGAGCTCAAGTCCGTCGCGCATGTGCTGCTGCCAATCGGCACCTTTGCCGAGACGTCGGGCACCTATGTGAACCTGGACGGTCAGTGGCAGAGCTTCAGCGGCGCCGCCGTGCCCGTGGGCGAGGCGCGTCCGGGCTGGAAGGTGCTGCGCGTGCTCG
>CAYWDZ010000363.1:0-1565 GCA_964456255.1 uncultured Steroidobacteraceae bacterium
GGCGCCGGCCGCGAACAGATCGCGGATTTCCGCGTTCACGGCCTGCGCATAGTCCATCGCCGCCTTCTCGCGGCTGCCGCCGTAATGATCGATCTGCGCCTGCTGCGACATCGTGAACGGGCCCGGCACGGTGATCTTGATGTGCCGCTGCGTGTTGGCCGACAGGACCTTCACATCCTCGACCATCACCGCATGGCGGCGGCGAATCGGGCCGGTCACGCGCGGCACCGGGTTCGGGTGGCCGCTGCGATCCAGTGCTTCGCCGTGGTTTTCCAGATCCACACCATCGAGGGCCGTGGCGAAGCGGTTCGAATAGCTCTCACGCCGGATCTCGCCGTCGGTGATGATGTCGATGCCGGCGGCCTCCTGCGCGCGGATGGCCAGCAGGGTCGCGTCCTGCCAGGCTTCTTCGATGAAGTCCTCCGGAACGCGCCAGAGCTCCTTCACGCGCACGCGCGGCGGGAAACGCCCGGCGAGCTTCTTGCGGTCAATCAGCCATTCAGGCTGCGGGTAACTGCCGACGAGAGTGGTGGGAAACAACATGACTGATCCTTCCTCTTGATATCAATCGCGCACCGGCCAGGCCGGTGAACGGGCGAGCTGGGCGCGAATGGACGCGCCGTGTTCATTGAGCAGCGGCGCTGAATACACGCCGTCCGCGCGCTGGCCATCGAACTGCACCGCCGGACGAACCAGCTGCTTCGCCTCGTGCGGATTCGTGACCGGCACCATCAGCCCCAGGTGCTGCACCTGCGGATCCTTCACCACCGCGTCCACCTTGTTGATCGGCGCGGCCGGCACGTCGTTGGCGCCCAGGCGCTCCACCCACTCGGCCACGGTCCCCTGCTGAAAGCGCCGATCCAGTTCCGCACCGAGTGCGTCGTAGTTGTCGATGCGCAGCAGCCGCGTGCTGAAACGCGGATCGGTGCCCAGCTCCGGTGCATTCAACGCGGCCAGCAGCCCGGTCCAGAACTTCTCCAGCGATGAAAGATGAATGCACATCAGGCCGCCGTCCTGCGTGCGCAGGATATGGGCCTGCGCCAGCCGCGGCCGGTCGGAAGACTTCGGCACCGTGCCCAGTGCGAAGTACGCCGCAAAGGGCTCGATCGCGAAATGCGCCATGGCCTCGAGCATCGAGACTTCCACCACCCTGCCCTTGCCGGTGCGGCTGCGGTCGAACAGCGCGCCCAGCACACCATAGGAGGCGTAGATGCCGGTGATGGCATCGGCCAGCGCCGGCCCGAGGAATCGCGGACGCTCCTCGTCCACCACCACACTGAGAAAACCCGACAACGCCTGCGCCACCGAGTCGTAGCTGGGACGGTCCACGTAGGGGCCATCGCCCCCGAAGCCGCTGATCGAGCAGTACACCAGCTTCGGGTTCAACTCCTGCAGCTGCTTCGCGCCCGCGCCCAGGCGCTCCGCGGTACCTGGCCGGAAATTCTGGATGAACACATCGGCCTCGCGGATCAGGGTCCTGAAAATCTCCTGGTCTGCGGCCTGCTTCATGTTGATGACCAGGCTGAGCTTGTTGCGGTTGTAGGCCTGGAAGTGGGGCGAATACT
>CAYWDZ010000364.1:0-1527 GCA_964456255.1 uncultured Steroidobacteraceae bacterium
GTGCGCGAGAAGAAGCTGCCCATGGTCGAGGACATCCGCGACGAGTCCGACCACGAGAATCCGGTGCGCATCGTCATCATCCCGCGCTCCAATCGCGTCGACCTCGCCCAGCTGATGACGCATCTGTTCGCGACCACCGACCTGGAGCGCAGCTACCGGGTCAATCTGAACATCATCGACCTGGATGGCCGCCCGAAGGTGATGGGCCTGAAGGCACTGCTGTCGCGCTGGCTCGAATTCCGCATCGCCACCGTCAGGCGCCGGCTTGCGCACCGGCTGGAGAAGGTCAACCGGCGCCTGCACCTGCTCGAAGGCCTGCTGATCGTCTACCTGAACCTCGACGAGGTGATCCGCATCATCCGCCGCGAGGACGAGCCCAAGCCCAAACTGATCGCGCGCTTCAAGCTCACCGAAGAGCAGGCCGAGATGATCCTCGAGACGAAGCTGCGCCACCTCGCGAAGCTCGAGGAGATGAAGATCCGCGAGGAGCAGAAGGAACTGGCGGAGGAAAAGGAACACCTCGAGGCGCTGCTCAAGAGCAAGGCCAGGCTGCACAAGCTGGTGCGCGAGGAGATCTCGGCCGATGCGCAAACCTATGGCGACGAGCGCCGCTCGAAGCTGGTGGAGCGCGAGGCGGCACAGGCCATGGAAGAGACCGAGCTCGTTGCCAACGAACCGGTGACCATCGTGCTCTCCACGGGTGGCTTCGTGCGCGCTGCCAAGGGGCATGAGATCGATCCACGCACGTTGTCGTACAAGACCGGCGATGCCTTTCTTGCGGCGGCCCGTGGCCGCAGCACGCAGCTGGCCGTGTTCCTGGACAGCACCGGCCGGGCCTACAGTCTGCCGGCGCACTCGCTGCCCTCGGCGCGCGGGCAGGGCGAGCCGCTGTCGGGGCGTCTGGATCCGCCCGATGGTGCGAAGTTCGCCGGCGTTGCCATCGGCGAGCCGCAGGACAAGTGGCTGTTGGCCAGCGACGCGGGCTATGGCTTCATCGCGAAACTCGAAGACCTGCACTCGCGCCAGCGCGCGGGCAAGGCGGTGCTGAATCTCACGGACAACGCCCGGGTCCTCTGCCCGGTGCCACTGGCCGGTGACGATGCCGTGATCGCGGCGGTGAACAATGAGGGGCGGTTGCTGGTGTTTCCCGCCGCCGAGCTGCCGGAAATGGCCCGCGGCAAGGGCAACAAGCTGTTCGGAATTCCGACGAAGAAGGCGCTGGCGCGCGAGGAATTGCTGGTGGCACTGGCCACGCTGGTGGAAGGCCAGAAGCTGGTGGTCCGCTGCGGCGAGCGTTCCATGACGATGAGCTGGAAGGAGCTGGAGCCGCATCGCGGCGCCCGCGCGCAGCGTGGCGCCGTGCTGTCGCGCAATTACCGCAAGGTGGACGGACTCGAGGTCGTCGGTCCGGGCTAATCGATCGTGACTTCTTCCGTGGCGCGGAACAGGAAGCCCTGCACGTGCTGCACTCCAAGCTGCCACAGCACGGCCATGGTATTGGCGTCCTCGACGCGCTCGGCAATGGTG
>CAYWDZ010000365.1:0-1510 GCA_964456255.1 uncultured Steroidobacteraceae bacterium
CGTGCACGACCCGGAATCCGAGGTCTCGAAGGCGATCCGCGAGCGCGGCGGCTACGCGCTCATGCCGGAGTGGGAGACGAAGCCCGCCAACATGTACCTGCCGCGCAGGAAGACGGAATACAAGGGATGAAGCCGGCCTGGTCGGTGATGCTGCTGACGACCCTGATCGGCGCGGGGCAAGGATTGTTTTTGGTGGCGTTTTCTCTTCACGTTCTGAAATCGCCCCCCACGGAGTTCCTGTTCCTCAGCAGTTGCACCACGCTGGTCCTCCTCGCCCTCGGCCTGGTCGCCTCCTTCTTCCACCTCGGCCGCCCGGAACGCGCCTGGCGCGCGGTCACGCAGTGGCGGACGTCGTGGCTTTCCCGGGAGGTGATCGTTCTTCCCGCTTTCATGGGAATGGTTTTTCTTTACATGCTTTCCAACCTGCTGTGGGTGGGTGCCGTCGCCGCTTTTCTTTGCATCGCGCTTTTCGTCTGCACGGCGATGATCTACGCTTGCCTCAAGTTCCTGCAGGAATGGCACTCGCCGTTCACGCTGCTCAACTTCGTCCTGCTCGGCATGGCCTCCGGCCTGACGCTCTCGGTGCCCCTGGCGGTGGTCGCCTGGCCGCAGTTCGCGGGACCGCTCTCGCTCGGCGCGTTCGGGCTCGCCGGCGTCGCCTGGCTGGTGCGCGGCGCGTCGCTGATCCGCAATGCGCGGCTGCGGCCGAAATCCACCGCGGCGAGCGCCATCGGCGTGAAGCATCCGCGCATCGTGCAGAAGGCGCAGGGCTTCATGGGCGGCTCCTACAACACGCGCGAGTTCTTCCACCACCGCCCGGCGCTCGTCGTGAAAGCGGTGCGCTGGAGCTTCCTGAGATTGATCTTCCCCGTGCCGGCCTGGCTGCTCGGCTGGGGCGGCGGATCGCTGAACGCCTTCATCGCCGCCTTCGCGCTGCAGTTCGCGGGCCTGCTCGCCGAGCGCTGGTATTTTTTCGCCGAGGCGCGGCACCCGCAGAACATCTACTACCAGTCGATGGCGTGATAAATTAGCCGGGCGATGCAGCACGACAAGGAAATCGACACGCGCGGCCTCAATTGCCCGCTGCCCATCCTGCGCACCAAGAAGGCGCTCGGCGACGTGCAGTCGGGGCAGGTGCTGAAGGTGGTGGCCACCGACCCGGGCTCGGTGAAGGATTTCGAGACCTTCGCCAGGCAGACCGGCCACCAGCTGCTCTCGCACAGCGAAGCCAACGGGGAATTCACCTTCCTGATGAAGAAGAAGTAGGCCGATGTTCGAGGCGGCCAAGCTCCGGCACCGCGTCGAAAAGGAGGTCTACAAGCGCGAGGCGCCCAAGCTGCGCCGCGCGCTGCTCGAAGCCCAGTACGACCTCAAGCTGGACGGCCGCTTCCCGGTGCTGATCATCATCGCCGGCGTGGAGGGCGCGGGCAAGGGCGAGACCGTCAACCTGCTCAACGAGTGGATGGACCCGCGCCACATCGTCACCAGCGCCTTCGCCGACCCCACCGAC